>NZ_JBGFCF010000005.1:0-302073 GCF_041205445.1 Falsihalocynthiibacter sp. CO-5D18
CTTCAAGCGCCACAGCAGCCTTAAAATTGTCTGAAAAGTTCCGTCGCTTTGTCATTCTCGTATCCATTCGCTTGTGTTGGATACATCTTAGCACGCTGTCCGAATTTGCCGGACCACTTCAGTTGGAGCGTTCCTTGGCCTCACACCAAAACGCCATCAATCCGGTGAAGTGGATTGGTCGGGCAAAATATCCAAATGCGGCGATTGTGACATGCGCCGATTATTATACTCGGCGGCATCAACATTGATCAGTTGCACGAGAAAGCCATCTCGTTTGAAAGAATGGGCAACAAGGTTAGCCGAGCGTAAAGGGCACAAGAAAGCAGCCGTCGCCGCCTCTCGGAAAATTGCCGTCATCTTGCATTGCCTCTGGCGAAACGAAACGGTGTTTGAGCCTGGAATGGAGGGTGCCAGCTGAGAAATTGAGATTTTGAATACCTGCCCGAGAGACAAGGGGTAGGTTCGACGTCCTCCGGGACGGAGGCAGATCGAGCCAGCAAAGCGGCTGAGGTGGGCAACTCCCAACCTCGTGAACGACATTTTGGCAGATCAGTCCCGTACGCCATCAGGAGGCAGGATAATCCCTGACCTCGTAGAGAACCACGGACCCGGAAGACACTGAACCTAACACGCTTGACTTAACCACAGACAGAGAGCCGCTCTCGGACTTAGAAAACATTGCACCCGAGCATCAGCCGATGGGCTATATTAGCGGCGAGGGTGATCTTGAAATCATTTTTGCTTTGGAGCGCGCGGCCCTGGTTGAGTTGGTTGCTGATCGAGGCATGACAGGCGGCAAACTCCGTCCCACAGCATCCATTCATGGCTGATTTGGATCCCACCCCGTCTTTTTTAAGGCCTCAACTACAGCTGCTGCACCTAAAGCCATGATATTGTTGGAAGATGACGCCCAGCCTACAATTGATACTCCACTCGCCACATGAACTGCGACGTCAGATTCGAAGCCAAGCGTTTGACCTCCATGTCCCCAGAGACCATCGCCGATCTTTTCCACCAACCCAATACCGTAGTACGGTGCCGTTAGACTACCGGTCCACATGGTGTCCTTCATCAGTTGCAGAGTCTCATTAGATTTATAAAGGTCGCCCGCAACAAGCACTTCTATAAAACGGTGCATGTCTTCGACGGTCGAAATCACGCCACCAGCAGCCCAGCCTTGTGACATATTCCAGTCCGAAGTCTCGTAGTCAAAAGGCGCTTGAAGGTACGCTCTCGCCAAACCAAAATCGGGATCTGGAACATCGTTCCAGAAGAAAGTGTTTTGCATACCCAGCGGAACAAAGATGCGTCTTTCGAAGACTTCAGCGAGGGGCTTTTTTTCGATGCCTTCAATAATCAATCCAATCAAGATGTATCCAGTGTTACTGTATGACCAAGCGCCTTCTGTACCAGGCGCGAAGCTCGGTGTGCCGTGATCAATCGCGAACTGAACCAGTTCCAGCGGGCTGTAACCTGCTCTGAGTGCGGCCGGATCGGTTACGTCGGCTTCCATGATGCCCGGAGTGCCGTCTGGTGCATTGTCTGTATAGCTGAAGATGCCAGAATTATGTTGAGCAAGCTGGCGCAAAGTGATGCTGTCACCATAAGGCAATCGGCCAGAAATTGTCGGCAGATGACTCAAGAGCAGGTCGTCGAGCGACAGCATACCTTCTTCATGTAATTGCAGTAGCACGGCTGCCGTAATCATCTTCGTGTTACTGCCAATCTGGAATGACATCTGACAATCTATTGGAGTGCCTTCGTCCGGGTTAGCCAAACCGATAGATTTCGTGTAGCGCCAGCCAGGTGCGCGGACGGATAGAACTGCGCCCGGAGCAGTACCAAAGACCTTTCCACCTTCAGATTCCGGATCCACAGCCGATGACAGAATTGAATCGAGCGCTTGGGTGATAATTTCGGGTGCTGTCGTCTCGATTTCGCACCGCCCAAAATTATCAGCTTTCGTTTCAGACCCCGCCACCAGGAAAGCGATCATCAGTATTGCCTGCATCAATGGTCTGCAATCTAGCGGTGAACCAGCCCGAATAAACTTAGGGTCCCTTGCCACGATCATATTTTCACCTCCCTTGGGAATGAGACAAATTTTCGAATGTCATCTCAAGATTATCAATTTCTGAAATGTCACATACGGTGCCCCGCTCCACCGTTCATGGCAGGTACCGAAGCATCAACCATCGCAGAAGTGCAATATTCACAATAGGTGCAAGGCCCCCAATCCAGGGCAGGACTGCATCCGGTGCGCCGGTCGAAAAGATCGTCCACGGCAGCCCAAGTGGCACTAGGAACAAGGCGGAGAGCGGATCGCGTTCCTGTCCAAACCATCCCAAAGTGCCCACCGCCCAAATGAACAGGGCGGCGGCATAGAGCGCTATCAGCACCCAGAAGGAGATGTTTAGGAGGCGTGCCATGGTAGAATTAGAGGCTGCCTTCATTTGTCAAAGACATGATGCCTTCGGTAGTTCCGTCTCCGTAGGTGATGCATTGCCAAGGAGCGGCATCGGGTCCAACCCCAACTATGACCAAGATATTGGCCTCGCGCGGCTCGGACGATAGGATGCGAACTTCGCTGTTCCCGGTCGATTGAGCAACTGCGGCTAAACAATCTTGGTTCGCACGACTCGGAGGCGACGTCGCGGAACCAGTATCTTCCACGCAAGCCGTCAGTAGAGTTCCGAGGAGCATGCCGGAAGTCAGTTTAAAAGCTATATTCATGATCATAGTTTCCTTATCTACAGTTGCAATTTAGTTGCCGTACGAGTTGAAGCACGCAAAAGCCTGAAATCGATTTCCCCAACGCAAATATCAATTGCACTGATTGTATTGGTAATCGCCGAACTCGATGTAATTTCTATTGCCGTCCTTGAATATTAGTAATTCCGATCGGTCTTCTCCCAAAAGCGCGACCATAAACCCCAGTGGCGGCTGTGCATTTCCAAAGTAGCTATAGGCAGTCATCGCACGCGTGGTCTCGCCATTGAAGTCACGATCAGCGGTTGGCCAAGCTGAAGAAGGAGAAGCTGTTCGTCTGGGTGATGATTTGCGCTCCCGTCTCTGCCATAAGTGTCTCCATCGCGGAACTGCCCGTCGGACATGATACAAGATCGGCGGCATCATCAAGAAAGTCGATGGTGAACGCGCTTTCGCCAACAAGTTGGCATTCATCAGACAGGCTCCGAAAGCCACGGACGAAAACAAGATCGGGATCCGGTTCACTGACTGCGATCTCAGCAGGCAACTCTACACATCCTGCGACAAAAATCACCGCTGGTAAGAAGGCAAAGAAGACCACTAGCTGCTTCACGCGAATATTTGTTGTCATTTTACTTCTCCCATTCCGCGGCTGTGCTATGCCACATGCCGTCCTCTGCGTTGACATCCCAGACGCTAGCAGTGACGCAGGGGGTTGGATTTATTCCGCCGCATTGCCACCCATGAACGTCCGTTAGAAGGACGCGGTTGGGGCCAAGATCCACAACATCCCATCCTTGGTTAAGCAAAGAGCCAAGGACGTCACCAACAAGGAAATGCGATATGCATCCGCCAGTTCCGCAATAAAGGGACACGGCGGACGAGCAGGCAAGCGAAGCCTCGTTCAGCACCCAGTCAGGCCTCAGATCCCCGTCCAGGTCCACACGTGCAACAGCGCCCCATTCCAATGCGAATTCGCCGTTTTCAAATTCAGAGCAGGCTTGTTCCGCCTGATTGACCTTTTCTTGAAGTTGAGCTGGGAGCTCAGATATCTCTGAAGCAATGGCAGGCCCCAGCAGGATTAGAGCCGTCGCAAGTAATACGCAGGAAAGCACCCTGAAACTCCAAACTGGGACGGATGCGGCTCTCGATTTTAGTATCAGTTGCATTGGTCGTACTGATAATCGCCAAACTCAATCCAGTTTTTAGCGCCATCCTTGAACACCAAAAACTCTGATTGATCCTCTCCCAATAGCGCGACCACAAACCCTTCTGGCGGTACACTGTTATTGAAGTAGCTATAGGCCGTCATTGCTCGGATTGTTTCACCGTTAACCGTTACGTTAGCGTCCCAATCATCTGAGGCGTTTTCAAGGATGAGGTACTCGATCTGGCGTTTAACCTGACCGCCGCCGCAATAGACAATTCCCTCCGGAGCCTCCATCGTGCTACTTTCCATCTGCCCTCCTGATCCGCAAGCGGATTGCAACGAGCTGATAGCCTTACTTGAACCTTTCAGATCAAAAATCCCATAACTCACGTCTTGGTCCGTCATCGAGAGATTAACGATGGCATTGGCTGATATTTGCTCCAGCACAAAACCGTAATCCTCAGCATCTTGGAAAACGACTTCGACCGGAAAATTGTCTACAATCTGAATAGATGCGTTTTCGGGGCCCGCCTGAAAGGCCCCCGTTTCCGTGGACCCATCTTTCATGAAACGAATGGAAAGACCCTGCTGTTTGGCGATATCTTCGCTGTCTTGATATCCTGCGGGAGCAAACCGAATGCGGTCGCACTGCAATTCAAGGGTCATGTCGCCTGATTGAATAAAGGCATTAGGTTGTGGGGCGCCGCTAAAGCCCCAATCTGCCAAAACGGGTCCAGCCGACACACCAAGCAGTAGACATCCAGTTAACAAAGAGTATTTCATGCGTAGCTCCAAGATTTTCTAGTAAGTTTCAGGGATGGTCCCTCTGTAAAACGTCTAGGACCTAGTTTGATGGGACTGGGCCATATTCATTTGGCCCTTCTTGTGAGGGACGCGAAAGCCACCAGATCATCAAAACCGAGAAGACGAGCTGGAGCACGGACATCACGATCATACCAGTTGCGCCAAGAAAGGATGCAGATCCCCTTAAGGCGTCGGGGTCGGCACCACTGGTTTCCAGTACGGAGAACGCTGCCACGCCCGTAAGCAACATAACCATTGTCGCAATACTGAAAGCGAATGGAATGAGGAGATACCAACCGGGACGGCCAGTATCATGTAAGCGACGCCACCCCGCAGCAAGCATCGGGAGAAGCATAGCCAGCTGGAAGATCGAGTTTAGGGCATTAGATCCCTCACCGGTTTCCGGATTAGTGCCAAAAAAAATTGAACCCAATATCGCAAGCCCGATGCTGACGAGGATCACGAACAGAACGAACCACCAGTACTCCGACCTTTGCGCTCGGCCTGAGAAGACAACATACTTGGACAGACAGGTTTTTATCGATTGCGAAAAGCCCATGTTTGAAATTCTTCATTAGGTTCACTGATTTGATTTTGTATTATGCTTTGCTAGAAGCAAAAATTGCAAGTTTTTTCCGAGATCAGGCCTTAACAACTACAAAGTTCACAGGTCGTAATGAACTCGACAGTGTCGAATTTTGAGTTACTAAATGAACTCTAAGCTTTGAATAGTATTTCAGCGAAAGGCCTAGGATGAACAAGCCTGTACGAATAAATCTGGTTTTGGGCGGAAGCGCGGGCGGCAATTTACGCGCAGCATTCGCATCCCATGAAATGACTGAACGGGTTCATGTTTTCGATGATGATCTGAGCCACGGTCCTCTGAACAACCTTGAGGCACGGGAAGCTTACATGAAAGATATCTACATGCATTATGGGCTTGTGGAAGAAAGCCCGATTCCATGTCTGGCTGATTTGGAGCACCTTTCCCGACAATTGAATCTGGATGACACCCAAGAAGTTTGTATATGGGGGGGGGACAATGCGTCTGAACGGGTTTTTCTAGCGATGGCATGCCACGGCCTGCGCCACTTCAATGGGTCCGTCACCCGCGTTGGGTCCACAGGGCTGACGTCGATGCCCTACATCGGAGCGCAAACTCCTGACCTATTGGCCAGCTTAAGGGATGAGCGAGTAACGATTGATCCGCACACAAGAACTGCTCAAGCCAAAACCTTTCTGCACCACCAAAATACAGGAGGTATTCTGCGCAGGTGGGAAGCCAACGAGATTGTCGATGTAGCTCCAGATTACTACGACACTCTACTCACCAAGGGCTGTCCCAAAGATTGGACATCAGCAGCGCGAGTGGTCGGTACAGCAATGGGCGCTTGTGACGAGCAAAATTTATTGAATGATGTTTTCTTATCGGGAAGGCTTCAACACCTGATTGCGTGCGAAATGATTGAGGCATCCGGCCCCCAAACCAGTTTACGAGACTATGTTGTTAGACGCGAACAGGTCAGTTGAATACCACTCAGCCGAACGCTTAGTGTGAAATCAACGAACTCGCGCCGAAAATGCCAAATGAACCGCAATCATTCCAAGACTCTTGGATAAATCAAAATTGAGGACTGATAGTGGAAAGAAAGACATTGAACCGATTTGCGGTCGTGATTTTGATTTGCCTTTCATTCTGGGCGGGAAGCCGCACATCGCCCTGCAAAACTTTGTAGAGATACTTGGTCTACCAAACCAAATGGTAACGGTGATAATAGGCGCAGTGTTTGCCTTTGGAATAGTGCATACTAAATCAAAGGCAGCCAAGCCCGCTATGCCGCAATTGTCCCCTGTTTTTGTTGATATTCCCCGACTAAAAGACTCGGATGATGGCAAAGAGACCGTACTAAGTCACCGACAATGAAGCGTGAAGAAACCGTTTTTTCCACTGAGCTCGACGAGACTAGCTTTGACGTCCAAACTCCACACTATAGGCCCATCTGCTGCGCCGTTGATCGCGTGTTGGCATAACCCGCTCAGAGCAATCGCTCTACCATTTATCTCACCATTTATCGTGCCGAGGTCGAACCATTTTTCACGGGTTTGCTGATAGGTAAGAGCCAGACTGCCGCACCAAACCAGCAGAACGGCAAAACCCAATAGAAATTTCTTAGATTGCTTCATTTTTGAGTTCTTTGCATTGTGGTTACGGAAACCAATGAATTTTGGGCTCGGAAGCTAATAAAAACAAGCAACAAAAAAACAAAAAACGCAAAACCAGTCATTGGTGCGGCTGCGGCGAAAGTTCACTTTGTCCTGCTCAGCGGACCTCTACACAGATCGCAGCGAACGGCGGCTCACCGCCCTCCTTACCAATACGGCAATTGAAATCATCATTCTTGTGCACTTGCAGCAAATTGTCGGTTTGTCCGCAGACCGACCAAACAGGCTCTGATTTTGCTGCGCGACGCATGAAGGGCCGCTTTCTTTGCTGCATCACAGAAATTGAAGCGCTGAGTCGGCAAGAATATTATTCGTTTTAAGATCAACCGGCCAGCGAAATCGAAGGGAAGCTTTGTCCCGCACACTGTGAGTTCAGTTAGGTGCGTATTTCGCAGATGCAGCGAACGGCAGGTTCAACGGGCCGCATTGCAGCATACAACATGTCCGGCGAGAGGCAGCTAAGGGCCGTTCGTGTCGACACCACGTTTGCCCATGGATACAAACGCAGCGAATGTCGGCTTGGCGCGCTATTTGGGCCCGTAGGCGCTGACGTCAGACGCTGCTTCCTATCATAATAAGTGAACGTGTCTGTTTTCGCTACGTTTCACCCCTCCCTTTTCCGGGCCCTCTCGGCGATCAAGTCCTTCGCCCTGAGGAACTCGGGCGTGCCGGGAGAGAGCCTGTGTTCGTGGTAGTCGAGGCAGAGATCCTTGTCGTCAGATGTCATGCTTGATCCCTGACCAATTGTTCGCAGCACGCTTTGTTTCTCGTCATCGGTCAGTTTCGCATAGTTACTCTCTGTTGTTTGTACGTTCGCGTGGCCAAGGTTTTTGGACCATGCTTTTTCCTCCACGCGATTGGTGCAGAGCCTGTTCCCTAGCGCCGTTAACGTGTGGCGTGCGCAATGGGGGGTATAGGACGTACCCGCAACTTGACTTGCCACGGCAAATGCCTTGGTGATTGCGCCCTCAGATTTCAGGGTTGGGACGGCTCGACGGCTCGACGTGAGGCTTGGCTCCTGCGCCGTAAGTTCCCGAACGGCTGGGAACACCGCGTCCTTCGCCTCAAATCCAAGCTGTGTCAGCTCCTCTATCCATGCAACCACGATCCCCTGCAGGGGGTCCGTTGTGGCAAACCAATCGGCCACATAGCTCTTACCGTTTTTGGCGCGCATGAGCGTACCGTCCTGAGTAGCGGTGCGTTCCGTACAATCGATGTGCTCTAGGCGCAGGGTGCTCAACGCACCGGCGCGCAGTCCTGTGACAAATGCCATAGCTACAATGGCTTGATCGCGCCTCTCTTGTAGAGAGGATGCAGGCATGCCGAGCGCCATCTCTATGGCGGCCTCCATGGTCGGATGGCCCTTGGGCTGCGGGGCCAAGGTCTGCGCGTTAAGCGCGCGGCTTAACGTCAAATAATCCGCCAAATCACGTGGCAGCCGGCGATAGCCGCTTTGGTTAAGGAGCCATGCTAAAAACGCCTTCACGTGTGAGGCTTTATGGCGCACGGAAGAGCGGCTCAAAGCGTCCTCCCCGTGGTGTAGATTTGCGCGCTCGGAAAGATGCTGCCGATACGCATCCACGGATTTGATTGTGAGTGTTCTGAAGCCGGCGCCGCCGGTAAATTCCTCAAATTCGCGTATTGCGGCGAGGTGCGCATCGATGGTGGCTGCTGCATACTGTCCCGCAAAGAACTGCCAGTCAAACAGCACTCCATCGTTCAAGGACACTTGGAAATCTGACTCAGAGCCCGCGTTTGTATCAATACCACCCAGAACTGCTCCTATTCTTTCGTCGGAGATGTCTTGGCTCGTATTGGGATCACAGTATTTTTTGAGGGCGTTGCATTCAGTCTCACCAAGTAACTTCATCACGCTCGCGCCACAGTCTGGGCAGAGTGCGCAGCAGAGGCTGGCCGCCTTTTTGGCGGGGTCAAAACTCATCGAGGCTGGCTCTGGAATAACAGCCGTCTTGCAGTGCAGGCACTTGAACTCTCCACACCGCAATTCTCGTTTGCTCTGGGCGCGGCGCTGAAGGTGAAACCTGTTGAGCTCTGCACCGCGGAACAGCTGCGGTGAAGCTTCCGGCGAGGGGCAGAGCCCTTGCTTAACCCAGTTGCTCAGCGTGTTCCGGCTGCTCACTTTGTAAAGCTTGAGCACCTCATCGACACAATAGACGCGGCTCTTCTTCGCGGTAATGCCTCTGTAGGAACGGCTCATGCCTGCGGCCCTCCAGCTTTAGAGGGCTCCATTGGCTTGAGCGACGCTTCATAACGTTGAAGGTCCGCCAAGCGCCAACGCGTTGTGCCCATAGAAATGTTGACTGGCTTTGGAAAGGCCGGATCATTCTTTGACCAGCGCCAAATCGTCTGCCGAGAAACACTATAGCGCTTGCCGACGTCCCTTACGGACAAGAAGCACTCTTTGGCGGGAGCCGCTTGGATCGAAATAACTGGCCGTTCTTGAGGTGTCTTAAGTGCCGCTAGGGTACTGAATGGCGGCTCGGATCGTTCGGCCGGAACAACAGGAGCATCCGGGACGATAGCGAGATCGTCAAAAAGTTCAGCTTGGGTGGATTTGTGTTCGTTTGAAGCAGACATGCGGAGACCCAATGGAGAGGGTTCTGAACACATCATGCGTTTCGAGAACGATTAGTTTAGTGGTCCTCAAAAAGCAGAGCGACCGATTTTAACATCTTGAGGCCAATTGATACGATATAACCACGCTCCGTCAACAGGAAAATTCCATCAAAAGATTATGTGGGGCTAGATGTGGGGCTGAATGGCGCGCGGCGACATTTTTTGCAGTATTTTCAAACACTTATCGCCAAATTGTGGCGGAGAGACAGGGATTCGAACCCTGGGAACCCGTTAAGGCTCAACGGTTTTCGAGACCGCCACGTTCGACCACTCCGCCACCTCTCCGCGTAGGATCCGTGGGCGGTTTAGTCTGGGGCGAAGAAATCTACAAGCTCTTTTTGCACCGTCGTGTCGAATTGCGCTAATCACGGGCGCTGACTGCAAATTGAAGGGGAGGGTGCTTAAATTATTTGTTAGAATACACTATGTCTATATGAGTCGCCAAAAAGGGGTATGTATGCGGTCTGTTATGTTAGCCATTGTGTTTGTGCTTGGGATCGTTGGCCCCGTCGTCGCCGAACGGGAGGCGGATCTGAATCGATTGTCCGAAATTCTGCTTGTGGATGACATGATCGAAATTTTGTCCGACGAGGGGATGCAATATGGCGAGACCCTTGGGATGGAACTTTTTGACGGGCGTGGCGATGCCGATTGGGAGCGCCGCCTAACGGCGATCTATGCGCAGGACAGAATGAAGGCAGAGTTTCGCGCAAGCTTCGACCCGCTTTTGAGTGACGAGACCCTTGCTGCCGCGCTGGCGTTTTTTAATACGCCCTTCGGCGAAAAGCTCGTGCGGTTGGAAATGAGCGCGCGTCTGGCAATAAGTGATCCCGACGTAAATGCGGCAAGCGAGGCGCGTTTAAAGGCAATGATCCGCAACAACGACCCTCTTTTGCCCCGCGTTCGGGAATATATTAAGGTTTACGACCTTATAGATATGAATGTGGCAAGTTCGATGAACGAAACCTTCGAGTTTTTGTCGGCAATGGGCGATATGGGAGCGTTGACAGACGACATGACCGAGAGCGCAATTCTGGCGGATGTCTGGCAGGATGAACCCCAAATTCGGGCGGATACGACAGAGTGGTTGATGACTTATTTAACCATGAGTTATTCGCCGCTATCCGAGGACGAAATGACGAAAAACATTGCGTTTGGGCGCACAGACGCTGGCCGACAATTTAACAATGCGATGTTCAAAGCCTTTGGGGACGTCTATGCGGAGATCTCGCGTAAATTGGGGCGTGCGGCTGCGGGGTACATCCTGAGCGAGGACATTTAGACGGACCTCTTGCGAGGGCGTTTCCGTTAGCAGACATTGAGACATTAAAAACCCGTTCAGAAGGGGATAATTCCCAAAGGTGCCTTGACTTCGCGGGGGTTTACGAGGATAAGCCGCCATCTTAGTGCGGGATTCCTACGAGATTCCTGTCTTGAGAATGATTTTTTTTACCGCCCATAGGGGCGCGCTGTCCGAGGTGCCATTCTGGCGAAACTCCCAAATTTGGGGACCACAAGACGCGGAAATTGCGAAGGAAGACTAAATGTTTGCGGTTCTAAAAACCGGCGGCAAGCAATACCGGGTTCAAAGTGGCGACGTGCTGCGTATTGAACGTATTGCTGCAGATGCGGGCGAAACTGTTCAGTTCAACGAAGTTCTTATGGTTGGTGCCAATGTTGGCGCCCCTTTGATCGAAGATGCTGCTGTGCAAGCCGAAGTGATCGACCAGATCAAAGGCGAAAAGCTTATTCACTTCGTAAAACGTCGTCGTAAGCACGGCTCGCAACGCACAAAAGGTCACCGTCAACGGCTGACCTTGGTTCGGATTACGGATATCCTTGAAAAAGGTGCTGCGAAATCTGGCGTTAAACTTGCACAAGGCACGGGCTCTGTTCCAGCTTCTGTGGTTGCTGCGATGGCTCCAGTTGTGCCAAAAGCGAAAAACGCTCTTTCTGCACGTGCCGCGGCTGCGGCGGCTCCGAAAGCGGAAACTGCTGTGAAAGCTCCTAAAGCAAAAGCGGCGAAAGCTGCCCCTGCTGAAGCGGCTTCCGGCGCAGACGATTTGAAAAAATTGTCCGGTGTTGGACCCGCGCTTGAGAAAAAACTGATCGCGGGTGGTGTTACTTCCTTCGCTCAGATCGCTGCTTGGACAGATGCTGACGTTGCAAAATTTGACGAGGCGCTCTCGTTCAAAGGCCGCATCGAACGCGAGGGCTGGATTGCCCAAGCTCAAGAATTCACTAAAGGCTAAGGAGAGACCAGATGGCACATAAAAAAGCAGGCGGTTCATCCCGTAACGGTCGCGACTCAGCTGGTCGTAGACTTGGTGTAAAAAAATACGGTGGCGAACTCGTTATCCCGGGCAACATTATCGTGCGTCAGCGCGGAACAAGAATGTACCCAGGTGCTGGCGTTGGCATGGGCAAAGATCACACGATTTTTGCAACATCCCTTGGCAACGTAAAGTTCCACAAAGGCCTTAAGGGCCGTACATTTATTTCGGTTCTCCCAGTGGCGGAGGCCGCAGAGTAAGCCGAAACCTAGTGTTTATTTTTAGGGTCGGCGGAAACGCCGGCCCTTTTTTTATTTCTGTAACATGGCTCTGTTAGACGGGCGAAGGTTCAGGAATTTAATAAAATTTTAAGGAACTCGGTTCACACCCTTGGGTGCCAATATCTAAAGATCACATCTTGAAAGGTTTTCGTGGAATCCCTTGTTGGTTGTGGTTCAAGCCCCCATGTAACGGGGGTGAATGTGATGCTTGGCCGGTTATCGGAGCGGACCAGAGAAAAAGCGGCCTTCCATGAGGGCCCAATAAAGACAGGCGGGAATGGCCCCCACGGGCCTCGTGTCTGTTTGTGAGGTTCGGAGGAGCTTAAACATGAGAGTAGAGACAATTGCAGGTCAGCAAGTAATAGAAACAGAACGGTTTATTTTGCGCCCCGTGCAAAAATCCGACGCAGGCCAGTTGCGCATGTATGCAGGCGATCAACGCGTGGCAGAGTTTACGAGTTCCATCCCACATCCATTGCCGCGCGGCGCGACCCAGAGTTTCATTGAGCGCGCTCTTAATCCGGAGCGCAGTGAAGACGTCTGGATTATGGCCTCGACGAAGGATGAGGTTTTGGGCGTTATTAGCCTAAAAACGATGGACCGTGCGCAATCTGAAATCGGTTATTGGGTGGCACCCGCTTTTTGGGGGGCAGGCTATGCGTCCGAAGCGGTGCGTGCGATTCTTGAGGCGAACCCGCAAAAGTGCAAAACAATTTTCGCAGAAGTCTTCCAAGATAACCCAGCCTCGGCACGGGTTTTGACCAATGCGGGGTTTGAGTACCTTGGCGATGCCGAGAAGTTTTCTGTAGCCCGCAACACGAGTGTGGCCACTTGGACCTATCTTTTGAAATACGCTTAAAGGACGTTTAGGACAGTTTCGTTTCGGCCGCCCTTTGCCAAATATTCAGGCCTCTTCTGATGTTATAGGAGGGTTAAATGCTTCGATCCTTTGTTGAAAAGTAGTTTTGAGAGACATACAGTAACAGTGGTTTTACGGATTTTCGGCGTCAGGGTGCTTTTTGCGCAAAATTGACGGCGAAAATTGTGTTTATGGGGCCCGCAAGAGCCTTGCAGGCTTGAGCCTGCGCCTGAACTCCGATAACGCCTGACACAGTCGCAATGGAAGGCCGCCAGACATGAAGTTTCTCGATCTATGTAAAGTTTATATTCGCTCTGGTGGCGGCGGGGGCGGTTGTGTGTCGTTTCGGCGCGAAAAGCATATCGAATACGGTGGCCCCGATGGCGGCGACGGCGGACGTGGCGGCGATGTGATTGCCGAGGCCGTTGACGGCCTCAATACCCTGATCGATTTTCGCTACCAGCAGCACTTTTTGGCGCGCAGTGGCCAACCCGGAATGGGGGCCCAACGCACGGGGCACGATGGCGCGACCGTCATTTTGAAATTGCCTGTCGGCACGGAAGTTTTGGACGAAGACCAAGAGACCGTGATCGCGGATTTGACCGAAGTTGGGCAGCGGATTGTCTTGGCAAAGGGTGGCAACGGCGGTTTCGGCAACCTGCACTTTAAAACCGCGACCAACCAAGCGCCACGACGTGCGAACCCCGGTCAAGAAGGCATTGAACGCACCCTTTGGTTGCGCCTGAAATTGATCGCGGATGCGGGTCTTTTGGGCATGCCAAACGCGGGGAAATCCACATTTTTGGCCGCAACATCCAATGCGCGTCCCAAAATTGCGGACTATCCGTTTACCACAGTTTACCCGAACCTTGGCGTCGTTGGTGTTGACGGTGCGGAATTCGTTATGGCCGATATTCCGGGACTGATTGAGGGCGCAAGCGAAGGGCGGGGCCTTGGCGATTTGTTCCTTGGACACGTCGAACGCTGCTCTGTTCTGTTGCATTTGATCGACGGTACCGCCGAAAATGTGGCCCAAGATTACCGCACGATCATCCACGAATTAGAAGCCTATGGCGGCGAATTGGCCGACAAGCCGCGCATAACCGCGCTCAATAAAATCGACGCGCTGGACGAAGAAGAACGCGCCGAAAAACGCGCCGAACTTGAAGCCGCCGTCGGTGGTCCGGTTATGATGATGTCGGGTGTGGCAAAAGAGGGCCTTACGGATGTTCTTCGGGCTGTCCGCGCTGAAATCACGGCGGACAAATTGCGTCTGACGAAATCACACGAAGTACCCGAGCAATGGCAACCCTAAGAACGTCTGCTGAAATTCTGGGCGCCTCAAAACGCCTCGTTGTTAAAATCGGTTCCGCGCTATTGGTGGACCGCAACACAGGTCAATTGCGCGAGGACTGGCTCGCGGGATTGGCCGCGGATGTTGCTGAAGCTAAGGCGCGCGGCGTTGACGTTATCCTTGTGTCTTCGGGGTCAATCGCATTGGGGCGCAATGTGTTGGGCCTTCCCAAAGGGGATCTGCCACTAGAGCAATCACAGGCCGCCGCCGCCGTCGGGCAAATTCGCCTTGCGCGCGCCTATGAAAATGTTTTGGCTCCGTTGGGGCTTATCACAGCGCAAGTTTTGGTAACCCTCGAAGACAGCAATGATCGGCGACGTTACTTGAATTCTCGCGCGACCATGGGCCAGTTGCTTAGTCTTGGCGCGATCCCCATCGTCAATGAAAACGACACGGTGGCCACCGATGAAATCCGCTTCGGCGACAATGACCGCCTCGCGGCCCAAGTTGCCGTGACAACAGGCGCGGATGTTTTGGTGCTGTTGTCGGACGTTGACGGGTTTTATAGTGCAAATCCGGGCCTTGATCCCACGGCGAAACGCTTCGATTATATTGAGGCGATCACACCGGAAATCGAGGCTATGGCGGGAGACCCCACCTCGGGCCTGTCCAAAGGCGGGATGAAAACCAAAGTGATGGCGGCGAAAACCGCGACGGGCGCGGGTTGCGCCATGGTGATATCCGAAGGCTCTCCTTTGCGGCCCCTGAAGGCGCTGCTGGATGGCGCGAAATGTACTTGGTTCATCGCCCAAGTCGATCCTCAGACAGCGCGAAAACGCTGGATTACGGCGATGAAACCTCAAGGCAGCCTCCTTGTCGATGCAGGGGCCGCACAGGCCTTGGCACGCGGTAAATCGCTGTTGCCCGCAGGGGTAACCGAAGTGCGCGGCAAATTCGGACGCGGAGATCCGGTTCAGATTTTGGGCCCCGACGGGCCTTTGGGCTGTGGCTTGGTGCGTTACACCGCCGCCGAGGCGCAATTGATCAAAGGCCTTGCCTCGGATCAGTTTCCAGACGTACTTGGATATCCGGCCCGCGCCGCTTTGATCCACCGCGATGACATGGTTCTCTAGGCCGTTTGTGATACCGCCTATGCCAAAAAGTGATTGTGAACAGGCTTGGATTTAAGGCCCAAATAACCTTATATGGCGTCAAGATTATGTTTCCATATTTGAAAGTTGCCCCATGAAAGATAGCGAAAATATTCCCGCCCTGATGAAAGACATCGGAACACGCGCCCGCGCGGCTGCACGTGAATTGGGATTTGCATCGGGGCCTCAAAAGGAAGCCGCACTTCTTGCCGCAGCCGATGCCGTTTGGACCCGTCGGGATGAGATCGTCGCAGCCAACGTTTTGGATATGGAATTTGGCCGTGACAAAGGGTTATCGGCCGCGATGCTCGACCGATTGATGTTGGACGAGGCCCGCATTGAGGCGATCGTTACCAGCCTGCGTGCGGTTGCGGGGCAAAACGATCCCGTGGGCGAGATTCTGACGGAATGGGACATGGAGAGCGGCCTCCATATCAAGCGAGTGCGCACACCATTAGGCGTCATTGGCGTTATTTACGAAAGCCGCCCGAATGTGACGGCGGATGCTGGGGCTTTGTGTTTGAAGGCTGGCAATGCGGTCATTCTGCGGGGCGGTTCTGAGAGCTTCCATAGTTCGGGCGTCATTCATGCCTGTCTGCAAGATGGACTTAAATCGGCGGGGCTTCCCGTTGATGCGGTGCAACGTGTCCCTACACGGGATCGCGCTGCGGTCGCAGAAATGTTGCGCGCCACCGAGTTTATCGACGTGATCGTGCCGCGCGGAGGAAAGGGCCTTGTCGGGCTTGTCCAGCGCGAAGCACGGGTTCCGGTTTTTGCGCATCTCGAGGGAATTTGCCACATCTATGTGGACGCCGCCGCCGACCCAGAGAAGGCGTTGACGATTGTCGTGAATTCGAAAACACGGCGCACGGGGATTTGTGGTTCGGCGGAATGTTTGTTGGTACACAAGGATGTGGCGGCGACATTGGGGCAAGCTATCGTTGACGCGCTCATCAAGGCGGGCGTCGAAGTGCGGGCCGAAGGCATGAATGGGTCTGTTGAAGCCTCTGCAGACGATTTTGGCAAAGAGTTCCTTGATATGATTATCGCCGCGAAGGTTGTGGACGATATTGACGGTGCCATCGCGCATATCCAAAACTACGGCTCAAACCACACCGATTGCGTTATCACCGAGGATCAAGCGGTTGCCGACAGGTTCTTTACCCGCCTCGATAGTGCGATCTTGATTCAGAATGCATCGACCCAATTTGCCGATGGTGGCGAGTTTGGAATGGGGGCGGAAATCGGCATTGCTACGGGTAAAATGCACGCGCGTGGCCCCGTCGGTGCGGAACAACTCACCAGCTTCAAATACATCGTTGTTGGCGATGGCACGATTAGAAAATAGCCCCAAAGAGCGCGGCATTGGTCCCAGAACCAGTGCTGCGCGCTAAAACCGAATGGAAATTTCGGTTTCCCGTAATTCCGCGTTCATTTTCTTTTGTGTGGCTTTCAACGCTTCGGGAACCAGCGCAAAATGCACCAAAGCCGGCGTGACTTCTACGGACGTATTTGGGTCCGACATTACGCCCCAAATTTCTGGGTTGATTTTCATTTTCTCGGCCCGCCCCAGCAATTGCCATTGTGCGCCATCATGCTCGACTACAATATTCCCCCCATAGGGCATCGCGGATTCCAGACATTGGATCAACAAGAAAGCCAGCTTGCCTTCGGAGCGGGGTAGGTCACTCAACACGTTCCACTCATAGGACACCCGCCCACCTGCGCCGAAACTCTTTAGGATATCGCGCAATTCTGAATTGCTAGTCTTTTGCCCCTCACGCGCAGCACCATAGGCCACGCGGAAAAAACGAATCCGTGCGTTGGCATTTGCAACACTCTCAACGATGAGGCCCATTTCGGGCCCGTCTATGCTCCCACCCATTTGAAGCAGTTCAACCCCATTGCCGATTGCGCCCAAAGGGCTGATAAGATCATGGCAGATACGGGATCCAAGGAGGGCGGTGAGGTCTCGTTGATGTGTCGGCATGAATAATCCTAGAAAGCGAAAGTGAAAAAATGAATGATCTATTAGAGCCCGGAATGTTTGTTAGGCATCCCGGAAAACCAGAATGGGGTCTTGGGCAAGTACAATCGGTTATTAATGGTAAAATAACCGTTAATTTTGAACAATGTGGAAAAATAACCATCGATGGTCAAAACGTTTTCTTAACCCCGATATATGACATCGACTCTGAACAAAAGTGACGTGGGGAATTCGGGCGCAAAGGTTGCATGATAGCGCCGTTTTGCCTAGAAGTCCCAGAGTTTAGCGGAGCGCTCCCCATCTATGTCGACGTCTGATCCCAAGTTTGAAACACGCCTCGCGGTAACCGAAGCGGATTTGCGGGCCGCACAGCGGTTGCGGTATGAAGTTTTTATCGATGAGCTTGGTGGGGACGGCCCACTTGTGGATCACGAAGAACGGCTTGAGCGCGATGAATTTGATCCGTTTTACGACCATCTGATCCTGATTGACTCGTCAAAAAATAGCGAAAAAGGCGAGCATGTCGTGGGCGTTTATCGTCTGTTGCGCGGTGAAAAGGCCGCGGATGTGGGGCGGTTTTATTCGGAGAGCGAATATGACCTTTCGGCGCTGAAATCCTCTGGTCGCAGGCTGCTGGAATTGGGTCGCAGTTGTGTGCACAAGGATTATCGCGGTGGCACCGCAATGTTCCACCTCTGGAACGGTCTTGCAAGTTATGTCCTTGACCACAATATAGAAATCCTTTTTGGCGTGGCCAGTTTCCATGGCACTAACCTCGAAGAACTGCGCCAACCCTTGGCCTATCTACATGCCAACCACCTTGCGCCGCCCGAGCTTCGTGTGCGCGTGTTGGAAAATCATTTCCAGTCGATGGACCTTGTTAATGTTGCGGATATTGATCGCCGCGCCGCGATGATCAACACGCCCGCATTAATCAAAGCCTATTTGCGGCTGGGCGGTTTTGTGGGCGAGGGGGCCTATATTGACCATGCCTTCAACACCACCGATGTTTGCCTCTTGATGGATACTGAAAAAATGAATGCCAAGCATAAAAGTTTTTACACCAAGAACCGCGCCACATGAATCCGACGTGGACCTCAGAAACGCTCCCAGAGCAGCCCAAAATAACGGCCTCTGGCTATGTTCGTGCGGTTTTTCGGGGGGTGCCGCTTCTGCTGATTACCACGTTTTGTTTGCTCCTTATGCTCGTGTTGCGGCTCGTTGAACGTCCGATTTACGGATTGCGACGCCCGTTTACGCCTTTCATCACGCAATTTGTCTGTCGGAGCGCCTTTTTTCTGTTGGGGGTTAAGTTCTCGACGCGTGGTGAACGTATGCGGCACAAGGGGGCGGTTGTTGCTAACCACTCGTCATGGCTGGATATTTTTGCTTTGAACGCGCGCAAGCGGATCTATTTTGTTGCGAAATCCGAGGTTGCGCTTTGGCCTGGAATTGGCTGGCTCGCGCGCGCTACAGGGACCGTTTTTATCGCGCGCCGCCCGTCAGATGCCAAAAAACAGCGTGAAATTTTTCAGTCGCGCCTCCTAGCAGGGCACAAACTTTTGTTCTTTCCTGAAGGGACGTCAACGGACGGACTGCGGGTTCTTCCTTTTAAATCAACGCTTTTCGCGGCGTTCTTCGCGCCCGAAGTTGTTGAAGAAACATGGGTTCAGCCGGTAACGCTCAATTATACCTCCCCCGAAGGGGAAAGCGCGGGTTTTTACGGCTGGTGGGGGGATATGAGCTTTGGGGCGCATTTCCTCAAAGTCTTAGCGGAAAAGCATCAAGGATCGGTTCAGGTGATCTATCATCCAGCAGTTCCCGCGCGCGATTTTGTTAGCCGAAAAGGCTTGGCAACGTACTGTCAGCAAACTGTTCAGAATGGATTAACGCCACCGTTGGATTAATGCCAAGGTGGCGCTGCCCTTAACCTTTAATTTTCAAAATCATCGCTCTGAGGGTTTCTAGCGGGTCATCTTTGGACCAGATTTCCGTACCTATGCCAAAGAAGTCGACCATAGGTGCTAGAAGTTCAATGTTTTCGAGCGAGAGCGCACCTTCGGCCACCATGGGCACTTCGATCATTTCGCTCCACCACTGAAACAAATCTAGCTCCGCGCGGGTGCCGTCTCCGAGGGGCGTCATGCCGACGGGACCAAAGGCCACATAGTCCGCGCCGTTTTCGGCGGCGGCCATGCCGTCATGATTTGAGGCACCACAAAAGGCACCGATGATTGCGTCTGCGCCGAGTTCTTTGCGGGCGTGGCGCACCGTGCGCGCACCGTCCAGAAGATGGACACCATCTAGCCCCAAACGCTCGACCAATTGGATGTGACGGTCGATAACAATCGCCACGTCGCGGCTCTGACAGACGTCGCGCAAAGCATCCGCGGCACGCGAAATGCGGTCTTCGTCCTGGCTCGCCATAGCAAGACGTACACAAGAGATCGCTTCGCCGTCTAGAACCCGCGCTAATTGATCGGGAAACTGCGATAATTCGAACTCTGGAGGGGAGATAAGATAGAGTTGTGCGGTTTCGGGCGCGGTTTGATCGTCAGCCATTTTATGGTTCCTTGGTGGATTCTGTGCCCGTCATAACGGGGATTTTTGGGCTTGGCTACTTAGGAGGCAGGCTTTTGGCATTTGCCAGCGAAAGTTCTATCCATTTACGCCGTTTTTCGTCGTCTGCAATGGCTTCTTCGCTGGCGTCGATCATTCCGCCCATGGGACGGCCCGTAAAGGAGAGGGGCGCTGCGCCCTCAATTGCCAAGGCTTCGGCTTCGCGGGCCTTGCCGGGGCGAAACATGCCACCGCCTTTATGAACGCCGCAAACCATATGGCCGCGATAGAGAAAACACATCCCGCCAAACATCTTCTTTTCGGTGATCCCGTCAACATCAAGGAAATCTTCGCGCATCATTTGGGCAAGCCCTTCGTCATATGCCACGGTCTTCTCCTTGCGTTGCGGTTTTGGGGAGCGTAACACGTGCAAAAGCATTCGCAAATCCAATCATAAGAAGGCATATCCTGTGAGCGAAGAAAATTGGCGAGGGCCCCAGCCGTCCTTTATATTAGTGCGTCCACAGATGGGCGAAAATATTGGCGGTGCGGCGCGTGCCATGTGGAATTTCGGCCTTGATCGGATGCGCATCATTGAGCCGCGCGACGGTTGGCCAAATCAAAAGGCCGTCGCAATGGCGAGTGGAGCAGGACGGTTGCTTGACGAGGCGCTGATCTATGGAAACGCGCCCGATGCCTTGGCGGATTGCAATTATATATTTGCAACAACCGCGCGTCACCGCGACCTGACCAAACCCGTGATGACGCCCGAACGCGCCATGGAGCACGCCCGTGCGCTGATCTCGCAGGGTCAGAAGGTTGGTGTGATGTTTGGGCCGGAACGGGCAGGGCTTGAGAACGAGGATATCGCGCGCGCCAACGCGATCATTTCGGTGCCCGTTAATCCCGAGTTTGCCTCCCTGAACCTTGCGCAATGTGCGCTCCTAATGGCCTATGAATGGCGTCGTCAAAACTCCAATGTTCCCCCCGAAGTCGTCGCTATGGCCAAAACCGAGTTTGCACCCGATATTGAGATCCAGAAACTCGGCGATCATTATGAGCAACGTCTTGATGAGGCTGGGTTTTTCTATCCTGAACCCAAGGCCATTAGCATGAAGCTGAACCTACGCAATATGTGGGCGCGGATGCCGATGACGCGCGCCGATGTGCAAATGATGCATGGTATGCTGCGACAACTTCTCCGCAAAAAAGACTAGATTTGAGCCAAGATATGGGCCTAGTTTGCTTGGCCTAAAATACGGAGCGATCCCATGAGTAAACCGCGCACTATATTTGAAAACGTCGGCGATGCGTCTGCGCCCGCCATAGCAAATCCGGGCGGTATTGACCGTGCGCCCAAGGGGGCGCGTCGTGGCATTCGGGCGTGGTTGATGCTGATCTTTGTGATGGTGGCCTTGATGGTTGTGATTGGGGGGCTGACGCGTCTCACGGACTCGGGCTTGTCGATCACCGAATGGCGGCCGATCACGGGCGCCATTCCACCTATGGGCGCCGAAGCATGGGGGCTGGAATTTCTCAAATATCAGGCCACACCGCAATATGAAGCGCTCAATCGCGGCATGGAATTGTCGGAATTTCAATTCATCTATTGGTGGGAATGGGGCCATCGCCAACTTGGCCGCACCGTTGGCCTTGTATGGGCGCTCGGGTTCCTTGGTTTTGCCGTGACGCGCTCTATTCCTACAGGTTGGACGCCACGTTTGCTCCTGTTGGGGGCGATGGGCGGGCTTCAAGGCGCGATTGGCTGGTGGATGGTGGCCTCTGGGCTGGAGGATGGCATGACGTCCGTTGCGTCCTATCGCTTGGCTACGCATCTGGGTCTTGCGTTTGTGATCCTTGGGCTTTGCGCGTGGTACATCCTCCTTCTGGGACGCCGCGAAGTTGATTTGATGAAAGCGCGGCGTGAACGCGAGGCGAAGCTGTTCTCCATGTCCACGGGGCTGATGCATTTTGCCTTCCTGCAAATCCTACTGGGCGCGCTTGTGGCGGGCATTGATGCCGGACGCAGCTTTACCGATTGGCCGTTAATGGCGGGCACTTTCCTTCCGGATGGCATGTTCGAACTCACCCCGCTCTGGACCAACTTTTTTGAGAACGCGGGCCTTGTACAATTCGTGCACCGTATGGCGGCGTACCTACTGCTGATCTTTGCCTTTGTCGTCTGGCGGAGGTCGCGCAAAAGCGGCAAGGCGATCACGCGGCGGGCCTTTGATCTAGTGCTTGTCATGATGATTTTACAGGCGATTTTGGGCGTTTTGACCGTTTGGAATGTTGCGGTTTTGCCCATTGCGATTCAGCACCAAATCGGCGCGTTGCTCCTTTGGGTGCTCATCTTGAACGCCCGCTTTAACGCGCAATATCCACGTGAACAATTGATCCGGAGAGCCTAAATGACAGCCTTTAAGATCCTGATGGATTTCACCCGTCAAACCGTCGCCTTGGGGCAAATTTCGGGACGTTTGGGCTGGGATCAAGAAACCATGATGGCCGAAGGCTCTGGCGCGCAACGGGCCGAAGAAACCGCCGCCCTTGAAGGGGTTTTACACGCACGTCGCACCGATCCAAAGGTCACGCAATGGCTAGCGGATATCCACGACGCGACTCTTGATCAAGCAGGCCAAGCCCAGATGCGCCTGATCCGTGAACAACATACCCGCGCAAGCAAAGTCCCTGGAGATTTGGCGGCGGAAATCGCGCGTGTAACCTCCTCGGCGCAAGGGATTTGGGCACAGGCCCGCGCGGCGGAAAACTTCGCGCAATTCGCACCGACCTTGGAGCGCGTCATTGCGTTGAAACGCGAAGAAGCGCAGGCGATTGCAGGAGATGGCGATGTCTACGACGCCATGTTGCAAGATTATGAACCCGGAACTTCGGCCAAAGAAATCAGCGCGATGTTTGACGCATTGCGCCCAAGGTTGGTAGCTTTGCGCGGGAAAATTCTTGGGTCTGAAACCACCCCCAAGGCGCTGGATCGTGACTTTGATCCCGATTTGCAAATGGCCCTGAGCAACAAGCTTGCCCAAGGATTTGGCTATGATTTCAACCGTGGTCGCCTTGATAAAGCTGTGCATCCTTTCTCAAGTGGCTCGGGCAATGACGTGCGGATTACCACCCGCACAGACCCGCGCAATCCGTTCAACTGTATCTATTCGACGATCCACGAGGTGGGCCACGCGTGCTATGAGCAAAACATCTCACAGGACTATCTGCTGACGCCTGTGGGGAATGGTGTTTCGATGGGTGTGCATGAAAGCCAAAGCCGGATTTATGAAAACCAGATCGGCCGTGGCGCGGCTTATTCGGACTATCTGTTCGGTCAAATGACCCAAACATTTGGCGATATTGGTGTGGCGGATGCTGAGGCATTCTTTGCCACAGTTAACCGTGTCTCCTCGGGTTATATCCGCACTGAAGCTGATGAAATTCACTATAACTTGCACGTTTTGTTGCGCTTTGATCTTGAGCGGCAATTGGTGTCAGGCGAACTGGCTGTGGCTGACCTTCCCGAAGCGTGGAACGCGCGTTTTGAGGCTGATTTTGGCGTGAAAGTGGACAAGCCAAGCAACGGTTGTTTGCAGGATGTACATTGGTCCGTTGGGCTATTTGGGTACTTCCCAACCTACACTTTGGGCAATGTGTACGCGGGCTGTTTGAACCAAGCGATGCGCAAGGATCTTGTTGGTCTGGATACAGAGTTCGCGCAGGGGAACACCTCCCGCGCGACACAATGGCTGGCTCAGAACGTGCAACAACATGGCGGCCTTTTTGAGAGCCGCGACGTGATTGCCCGCGCAACGGGCGGCATAGTGAACGAGCAGCCGCTTCTGGCCTATCTCGAAGAAAAATTCGGCCAGATATATAATCTGTAAGCGTTAAAGGGGCCGGATTTTCAGCTTAGAAATCCGGTTCCCGTCCATTTGGAACACTTCAAATTGAAACCCGTGGAAGGCATAGGTTTGGCCTTGGGTCGGGATCAATTGTGCCTCGTGTATCACAAGGCCAGCAATGGTGTTTGCCGTCTCGTCGGAAAACGCCCAATCGGTCGCGCGGTTGAGGTCGCGAATGGTGGTCGCGCCATCCACAAGGAAGCGCCCGTCGTCGCAAATTTCAATGACAGGCATGTCACCGTCGTCAAATTCATCCATAATTTCACCAACGATTTCTTCGAGAATGTCTTCGAGCGTAATCAACCCTTGTAGTGCGCCATACTCA
The DNA here is from genome assembly GCF_041205445.1 of Falsihalocynthiibacter sp. CO-5D18. NCBI lineage: Bacteria > Pseudomonadati > Pseudomonadota > Alphaproteobacteria > Rhodobacterales > Roseobacteraceae > Falsihalocynthiibacter > Falsihalocynthiibacter sp. CO-5D18. The sequence goes on from NZ_JBGFCF010000005.1 coordinate 24,161, forward strand.
TCGACAACCAAGGCGAAATGGGTGCGCCGCCGCAAGAACTCACGCATTTGATCGTCCAGCGTCGCGGTTTCCGGAATGAAGTAGGGTTCGCGGACAACTTCCATAAGATTGAAGTTTTTCATTGCATCCGCAGGGGCTTGGCCGACTTTAAGTGGTGCGTTTAACCCGCGCAACAGATGTTTTGTATGCAGAATTCCGACAACGTTTTCCGGCTCGTCGCGATAAACGGGCAGGCGGGTATGACGGCTGTTGAGTAAGAGGTTCAGGACTTCTTCCGTGGGCATACTCGCGTCGACCATCTCAATTTGGCTGCGGTGAAGCATGATTTCTTCGACGGTACGGTCCGACAAGTCCAACGCGCCCAAAATGCGGTCGCGATCTTCCTTTTCGACAATGCCTTCTGAGTGGCCCAGTGAAATCGCGCCGGCAATTTCTTCGCGTACAGCGAGGACGTTTTGGTCGGGATCCGTTTGGACGCCAAATAGGCCTAGGATCGCACGCACGAGCATTCGCACAAAACTCACGATGGGCGAAAAGACTGTAATCACGACTGAAATCGGCCCGCTTACACCCGCGGCGGCGGTTTCTGCATTGGTAATGGCGTAGGTTTTGGGTAGTACCTCAGCGAAAATCAAAACGAGCAGCGTCATAATAAGGGTGGCCATGGCCACGCCCGACTCGCCAAACATGCGCGTAAACAACGCGGTCGCCAGTGAGGTGGCGAGGATGTTGACAAGATTGTTGCCCAACAGGACCGACCCGATGAGACGTTCGTTGTCTTCGGTGATGTTTAAGGCACGTTGCGCGCCACGCGACCCCTTGTCGGCTTGCATGCTCAGCTTGCCACGAGAAGCGGCTGTGAGCGCGGTTTCCGAACCGGAGAAAAATGCAGAAAGGATTAACAGGGCAACGATTGAGCCTGAGGTGATATAAAATGCGGTGTCGTACACGGCGTTAAAACATCCAATATGAGGGTGAAATGAGAAGTATATCTGTTATGGGGTGCAAATCTGTTGGGTTCAAGAGCGCTTCAAAGGGCAGGGTCTCAAGGTTTGGCGAGTGGATGGTGCTCAAGGACCAGCGCATGCAGGCGTTCCTCTAACACATGGGTATAGATTTCGGTGCTCGAAAGGTCTGCGTGCCCTAAGAGCGTTTGGATGACGCGCAGGTCCGCGCCATTGGCCAAAAGATGGGTTGCGAAGGCGTGTCTCAATCGGTGGGGTGTGACCAAATCGGGGGAGATACCGGCGGTGACGGCGATTTCTTTTATCAATAAATAGAAACGGTTACGGGTCATGTGGCCTTGTTTGGCACGAGAGGCAAAAAGGTAGGGGGACAGAGGTGTTCCATGTTCTCTGAGGGCCAACTCCTGCAAGGAATCCCGATGTTCCAGCCAATCCGCAAGGGCCTCGCGGGCCGGATCAGAGAGCGGAACCATGCGTTCTTTGTTGCCTTTGCCTTTGATCAAAAGCATCCGTGGATCGCCACGCGTCGCAGCAACGGGCAGGCTGACCAACTCGGTGACACGCATTCCGCTGGCATAGAGAATTTCCAGCAAACAGGTGTTGCGCAAACGATCCGAACGATTGCGCCCATGGGCGGCGGCGGCGTTCAGTAGGCGCTCTACGTCTGCTTCGGAAAGTGTTTTGGGGAGGCGTTTGCTGCGCCCAGGGCCGCGAATTTGCAAACCGGGATGGTCGCCCCGCAAGCCGTCTTCAAAGGCATAGCGATAGAAACTTTTGATCGCCGAGAGTCGACGGGCGCGGGTGGCGATCGAAAACCCTTGGGCGTCGCAATGCACAAGGTAGCGCTCAATACGGGCGCGATCCGCCGTCATTAGGGTATCGTTTTGTGATCCCAAATAGGCCTCGAAATCGGTCAAATCGCGCCGATATCCGGCTTGCGTGTTTTCGGAGGCTGCCCGTTCGGCGGCCTGTGCGGTGATGAAATTTTCGATCTCTCGTGACATCACGCACGCTCAAGGAGCATGAGTTCAAGTGACGCCCGTCGTGCGATATCCTCAAGGCCAACGCTGCGCAAAATAGCAATGGCACGGGTTACATTGTTGAGGTCGCCCCGAGCCCCTTCAGCAAACAATGTGATCGCGCGCAGAATGGCGCTACCGAGATTGCCACCGGAGACTTCGACGTCGTCTGGTGAAAACGGGGTGCTGCGCAGGAACCCATCATGAATGGCAATCGCGCGGGAATCCGACAGGCCGTTCAACTCGGGTTTGCCCTGTGCGAGGCTGACGAGGAAGGCCTCCTCTTTGGAGGTGACCCTGTTCTCGGCAACAGCAGTTTGGGCGGCACTTTCGTAGTCGTCGCTCAGCAATGAGAGCCGTAAAACCAAGGCTGCGGTGTCGCCACTCAAGGGAAACTTCGCGAGGTCCGTGGCGTACTGATGCGCAAGGAAGCCTTCGAGTTGCACGGCTTTCAGGGCGTCCCAGACGAGGGGGAGTGAGGACGAAACCGCTCCAGGGTCTCTGGAATTCACAGCCGTATCAAAGCGTTGTACTGCTTCGACGCGATCCCATACGCCACCAGAGGCCGCAGGGGTTCTATCGGTATAGAGGGCCAGAAGCACGTTGTCAGAGACGGCACCTGAATGAACAAGCCGCTCGGCCGCTTCAAGGCGCGCGCGCCAACCGTTGTTCGCGGTGAGATCCGTATGGGCGAAAGCACGAGGTAGCAAAGTCGTGGGAATAGGCTCGCCGATGGCCGCATAGAGGCGAAACATCAGGGGGCTTGGGCGGACGGAAAGGGGAAGCGGTGGCGCGACATCCGCGAACTCGGGATCCAGAAAACGGGCCAAAACGTCGCCCTCTTCTGGCGAGACATATCCTAGGGCGACGCCGGTTTCAAAGATCAAGGCCGCAGCATTCCAGTCGCCTGTGCGGGCGAGGCAAAAAACGCGGGCGGTGATTGTCGGCGCGAGGTCTGCGGCTTGATTGAGCGCGTCACAGGCCGCGTCTTCGTTCTCGGTGAGGAGGGCGATGTCAAAGCTGCGACTAAAGAGGGCGGGTGTACGCACATTTGCGCGGTCCAGAAGCGCGGCGGCCTGCTCAAGGGCACCGATATCAAGCAATTTATCGATCCGCGTTTGAAACAACACATCCTTGTTCGTGGCATCAAACGTCGGGTCCAATTCGGCCAGCAAAAGCGACATGGTCAACTCTTGCAAGACGGGGAGGGTCTCAACGGGGATTGCGACGATCAAACGCGCGAGATCAACGCTTGAGGATTGCCCCCAAAGCGAGAGCGGGAAGCCCGTTACCGAACTGGGTAACAAGCCCACCGCGTCTGCCGTTTGCTGATCGAGAGAGGTTGTCTCGACGGCATGCGGCGTCGCCGAGGACGTCACGTCGCGGTTGGTCGCGTTTGGCGTCACACTCGGAGCGATCAGTGTTGGTGACAGCCAATCAATCACGGAAAGTGGCTCAACTCTGGACGTCGTAGATTGCGCATTCACAGAAACGGTGGACGCGAAAAACGCGCTCAAACAAAGCGCAAAGGGCAGATGTTTACTGGTCACTGATGGATACCGGAATGCGGATTTCCTCTTGTTCAGGTGTCAGATCCCCAATGTAGCCAAATGCCACAACGGCGACAAACGCCAGAACCACGAGTCCGAGTACAACCTTGAGAATTAGCTTCATTGGTACTGCCTTCTATTTGCCTCAACACCAACATTCTCACCTTGTGGGCGAAAAACATTGATATTGCTCATCTTAGTCGCGTTTTCCGCGAATGTTAGGGCAATTATTTGCCCAATTGCTGTATTTATATATGGCCTTTTGCAGAAGATCACGCCATTCAGGGAAAGAAACCTAAATTTAAGCGGATGGCAGCCAGTTTTGAGCTATAGCTTGCAAAAAACAGTCGTACTAGTGGGAATGATGGGCGCGGGAAAAACCGCGATCGGCAAAGCCCTTGCCACAGAACTCAAAGTTCCCTTTCTGGACAGCGATGAAGAAATCACCAAGGCGGCAAACCGTTCAATTGCCGAGATTTTCGAACGTGATGGCGAGGCTTTTTTCCGCGAGCGCGAGACTGAAGTGATCACCCGTTTGCTCAAAGAGGAGCGGGGGGTTTTATCGACGGGTGGCGGCGCATTCCTGTCGGAACGAAATCGGGATGTGATTGCCAAAACTGGATTCTCCCTCTGGCTTCAGGCCGATCTGGATTTGCTGTGGGCCCGCGTGCGGCACAAGAATACACGACCTTTGTTGCGGACGGACAATCCCTATAAGACATTGAAATCGCTTTATGAGTTGCGTGTACCTGCCTATTCCAAGGCGGAAGCGGTGGTGCTTGGACGGGCTGATTTTTCCATCGAAGACATGCGCGACGCCGTGATCGAAACCCTGCTAACTGTACCAGATTTACTAAAGGTGACCCCATGACAGCCTCCCCCTTGCAAACCGTTTCCGTTGACTTGGCGGAGCGCTCCTACGAGATCAAAATAGGTGAGGGATTGTTGGCGCAATCGGGGGCGTTCATCGCGCCGTTTTTACGACGTCCCCATGTAGCGATTGTGACGGATGAAAACGTCGCCAAACTACATCTTAAGGCTTTGCAGGCGGGGCTGGCCGCCGCGGGCATCACGTCCGAAGCTGTGGCGCTTCCTGCGGGAGAGGCCACAAAATCTTGGTCGCATTTCAGTCGCGCGGTCGAATGGCTTTTGGACGCAAAAGTCGAGCGAAACGATGTGGTTATTGCACTTGGCGGTGGTGTTATCGGCGATTTGGCTGGTTTTGCGGCCGCAGTTTTGCGCCGTGGCGTGCGATTTGTGCAAATACCGACCTCCCTTTTGGCGCAGGTCGACAGCTCGGTCGGGGGCAAAACGGGCATAAATGCGCCTCAGGGCAAGAACCTGATTGGTGCGTTTCATCAACCATCACTGGTTTTGGCCGATATCGATGTGCTCGACACTTTAACGCCTCGCGATTTCTTGTCGGGCTATGGCGAAGTGGTCAAATACGGCCTGTTGGGGGATGCCCGCTTTTTTGATTGGCTCGAGAAAAACGGCCCCGCGATGCTGCAAGGGGATAAGGCGGCGCGCGCCTATGCGGTCAATCGTTCTTGTGAAATGAAAGCCGATATCGTGGCACGGGATGAAACCGAGCAAGGCGACCGTGCCCTCCTGAATTTGGGGCATACGTTCTGTCACGCGCTGGAAAATGCGACAGGTTATTCTGATCGTCTTTTGCATGGCGAAGGCGTGGCCATTGGCTGTGTTTTGGCCTTGGAGACTTCGGCGCGTTTGGGGTTGTGTTCCCAAGAAGATCCAAGCCGTTTGCGCGCGCATTTGAGTGAAATGGGTATGAAGGTCAATGTGGCGGACATTGCAGGAGATTTGCCAAACGCCGCAGCTTTGCTTGCCTTAATGGGGCAGGATAAAAAAGTGGTTGATGGCACGATCAAATTCATTTTGACCCACGGCATCGGCAAGGCGTTTGTTTCGGCGGAGACCGACACCGATGTTGTGCTTCAAGTCCTCAAAGACGCGTTGAACGAGCGATAAAAAAACGCCGCTCTGTTAGGAGCGACGCTTTTGATATCTCGATATGAATGAGGTCTAGAACGGGATTTCGTCGTCGATGTTGCCACCGCCCTGATTTCCGCCACCTTGATTGCCACCACCTTGGTTTCCACCTGACGAATATCCGCCACCGCTTGGACCGGAGTCATATCCGCCGCCGCTTGGGCCAGAATCATATCCACCGCCGCCGCCTTCGGAGCGTCCGTCGAGCATGGTCAATGTGCCGCCGAAGCCTTGAAGCACAACCTCGGTTGAATACCGATCTGTGCCGTCTTGGGCTTGGTATTTGCGGGTTTGGAGTTGGCCTTCGATATAAACCTTGGAGCCTTTTTTGAGGTATTGTTCAGCGATCCGAACCAAACCTTCTTGAAAAATGGCGACGCTGTGCCATTCTGTTTTTTCACGGCGCTCACCCGTGTTTTTGTCTTTCCAATTTTCCGACGTGGCGATGCGCAAATTGCAGACCTTGCCGCCATTCGGGAAACTGCGGACTTCGGGGTCGCGACCCAGATTCCCAATGAGAATGACTTTATTGACCGATCCAGCCATGGCGGGCCTCCCTTTTTCGATTCTGTTTTATAGAGGGCAGGTTACACCATTACAGCCTCAAATCAGCAAGCGGAAACATACCAAATGGCGACAGGGGGCTGGAAATGATCTCAGAAATGGATATAGTCGCGCCAACAATATGAGCGGGTGACAGGTTTTGCAGAAAACAACGTTGGCATTCTTGGCAATTTTAGCCACATCACTGACCGTGGAAACAACACGCGCTGAAGGTTTGGTTCTTGGAACCAAGACGAAAAAAAACCTGTTCTCCGCACAGCTTAGGGTGCTCGATACGCGGGCAGCTTCGCAATACAAAAGTTCAGACCGCCTCCGCCCCAAGCAAAAAGCGGGCCTTATTTTGCCGTTTATGGGCAAGTATAGTGGTCCCTATTTGGCGGTCGCGCGGGATGCTGCGCGACGTCACAGTATTCCTGAAGATTTGTTCTTGCGTCTGGTGCAACAAGAGAGTGGCTGGAATGTTTACGCCAAGTCCCACAAGGGCGCGACGGGCCTTGCCCAGTTGATGCCAGATACCGCAAAGGCCCTTGGTGTTAATATCGATGATCCGGCGAAAAATCTAGATGGCGGCGCACGTTACCTCAAGATGCAATACAACCGTTTTGGCTCGTGGCGTCTTGCGCTTGCCGCCTATAACGCAGGTCCAGAGGCCGTCGCGAAATACAACGGTGTCCCGCCGTATAAAGAGACCAAAAACTACGTCAAAGTCATTTTGGGAAGCTAGGTCATTTCGGTTCGGCCAGTTTAATCACGGGTTCCATTTCGGCCAAATCCTCTTGCGAGAGGTGACACTTAATGTGGTGCCCCTCGGCCAGAATTTTGTCCTTTGGCACCTCGATATCACACAGCCCGTTTGGCACCTTATACTTCCAGCGACATCTTGTTTGAAACGGGCATCCGGTGGGCGGGTTGATCGCTGACGGAATGTCGCCTTTCAACACGATTTGCCTTTTCTCGACCGACGTATCGGCAATGGGAACGGCGGATAACAACGCCTCGGTGTAGGGATGATAGGGCGGCGAAAAAATCTGGTCTGTCGTGCCCAGTTCCACCACATGCCCAAGGTACATCACCAACACACGATCACTCAAATACCGCACGATAGACAGGTCGTGACTGATAAACAGGAGCGTCGTCCCATTCTCGCGTTGAAGTTCCATCAAAAGGTCCGCGATGGCGGCTTGGACGCTGACATCCAGCGCGGAAACCGGCTCATCTGCCACCACGATGTTGGCATCGCCCGCAAAGGCCCGCGCGATGCCAACACGTTGCTTTTGGCCCCCCGAAAGCTGGCGCGGTAAACGGTCGGCAAAATCACGGGGGAGTTTCACAAGATCAAGAAGGTCAAGCATTCGGTCTTTGCGCGCTAGGTCACTGTCCCCAATGCCAAAAACTTCGAGCGTACGGATGATCTGTCGCCCGACAGTCATGGAGGGATTAAGCGTATCAAAAGGGTTTTGAAAGATCATTTGCAAACCCGAGACAACCTTGGTCGACCGTTCTTGAATGGGGGTGGCCTGAATTTCTTGGCCCATGAACGTCACTGTGCCTTCCGTCGCTTCCTCAAGCCCCATCAGGATTTTGGCTAGGGTGGATTTTCCGCAGCCACTTTCGCCAACGATGGCCAAGGTCTCCCCTTCGCGGGCTTCAAAACTTAACGATTCATTTGCCTTGACGGTTCGCTTTTTGCCACCAAATCCAGAACTTGCGACCTCATAGTATTTTTTGAGGTTTTCAACTTTTAGAACCGTTTTCCCAAGCGAGGTGCGCGCGGTTTTACCACCCGTTTCCGCAGTGGCGTCCCAATTGATTTCGTTGGTTCGGAGACAGCGACTGCCGTGGCGGTCGTCGTCTGCAATCGACATCATCGGGATCGCGGATTGGTCGCATCTGCCTGCCTCAAAATAGTCGCAGCGCGGGCCGAAATTGCATCCCTTCGGGCGCTCATGAGGCAGCGGAAAGTTTCCCGGAATTGCCACAAGGGGGCGTGAGTTTTTATCCGCACTTGGGAGGGGGATCGAGCGAAAAAGCGCTTGGGTATAGGGGTGTCGCATCTCATCGAAAACATCGGCAATCGATCCTCTTTCGACGGCCTCGCCAGAATACATGACGCAAAGGCGATCACAGGTCTCAAGCACCAATCCGAGGTTATGCGAGATGAACAACATTGAGGTGCCGTATTTTTTGCCCAACCCTTTGACCAACTCAACAATGCCCGCTTCCACCGTCACATCAAGCGCGGTTGTCGGTTCGTCCAGTATGAGCAGGCTTGGCTTGCTCATCAGGGCCATGGCAATGACAATGCGTTGCTGTTGTCCGCCCGAAAGTTGATGCGGGTAGCTTTTGAAAATACGTTTTGGATCAGGGAGTTGTACGTCTTCTATCACCTGAAGTGCGAGGTCCCGCGCTTCCGATTTCGAAACGGTTCCATGCACCATCGGCACTTCCATCAACTGGGCGCCAATTTTCATTGCGGGGTTCAAACTCGCCATTGGTTCTTGATAAATCATCGCGATTTCAGAGCCACGCAAGGCCAGAAGTTCCGCGGGCGAAAATGTCGCCAAATCCCTTCCCTTGAACTTAATGGTGCCGCCCGTGACTGCACCATTTGTGCCCAAATCCTGCATGACACCAAGGGCGACCGTAGATTTGCCACAACCACTTTCGCCGACAAGCCCCATCGCTTCGCCGGGCATTACCGTGCAGGAAAAATCCATCACGGCGGGGATTTCGGCGTCGCGGGTGAAAAAACTGATCGAGAGGTTCTCAATTTCAAGAATTGGCCCCGTATATGACGTGTCGTACATGGCTTAATCCTTAAGGCTTTCTTCGCGCAACCCGTCGGCGAGAAGATTGAGACCCAAAACAAGGCTCATGAGGGCAAAGGCGGGGGCAAGTGCCGCATGTGGATAACGGGTCAGAAGACGACGCCCTTCGTTGATTGTAGATCCCCAGTCGGGGCTTTCGGGTTCAAGCCCCAGACCGAAGAAACCCAATGTTCCCAGAAGGATAGTCGTGTATCCAATCCGCAAACAGAAATCGACAATCAAAGGGCCGCGTGCATTGGGCAGAATTTCCCAGAGCATAATATACCACGGACCTTCGCCCCGTGTTTGCGCAGCGGCCACATAATCGCGGGTTTTGATATCGAGCACCAAGCCACGCACAATCCGAAAAACCGTCGGCGCATTTACAAACACAACAGCGACAAAAACGACGAGTGTGTTGCCTGAGATGGACAAGTAATCGGCGAAACGGGGCATAAAATCGACTTTTGTTCCCGCTTGGCTAAGGATTGAAAGATAGGCCCAGCCGCCAAGAAAAATAACGGCGCCTGCATAGAGATTGCGTTTTTTCGGCACCGTTCGTAGGCGGGAATTTAACAGAACGACGGCGAATATCAGCGGGAAAAGGAACAAAACCGCAGCTAAATAACTAGGAAGGCCCGTTTCAACGATTTCCGGTGTGACGAGGAGGTAAAACAGCAAAATTACAGGAAAGGCGAGCACAAGATTGGCCGCAAACGAAAAGCTCGTATCCAGTTTTCCGCCATAATATCCTGCGGGGAGGCCAAGGGTGACGCCCACCATAAAGGCGAAAACGGTGGCGAGGGGCACGATCTTGAGGACCTCCCAACTACCAACGATCATGCGCGAAAACACGTCGCGCGCAAGGTGGTCGCCGCCAAGGAGAAAATAGGGATACTGGCCCTCTGGGTTTGGCAACGGTGAGCCGGGAACTTTGTTTTTGAGGCCCGAGAATTGGTCAAGGGGGGGATGGGTTACAATGAAATCCAAGGCTCCGAAAATCGCCGTGAAGACCCAAAACATCACAAGAGTGAAGCCAAGCGTGCCAGCGGTACTATCAAAGAGTTTTCCATAAAGCCCCAGACGCTTTTTCGCACGGATGGAAACCGCAAAGAGCACGACGAGCGCGATCCATACGGGAATGAATTGAATGAAGATACGCAAGCTGATTGCGCCCCAACCGAGAATATCCATATCCATCCCTATGACAGCCTGATGCGTGGATTAAGGAAGACATAGCCAACATCAGAGATCAGCTGTGTTAAGAGGACAACGGCAACCGCAACAACGGAGCAGCCCAGTAAAAGGTCGATGTCGTTATTGCTGGCGGCTTGTACAAGAGTCCATCCGAAGCCTTTGTAATTAAACAGAGTTTCCACAATGACGACGCCATTCAAAAGCCACGGGAACTGAAGCATAATCACCGTAAAAGGCGCGATCAGTGCGTTGCGGAGCGCGTGTTTCATCACGATTTTCGGGAAGCTCACGCCTTTGAGGCGGGCGGTTCGAATGTATTGCGCCGTCATGACTTCGGTCATCGAGGCACGGGTCATGCGGGCAATATACCCCATGCCGTAAGCCGCGATGGTGATAACGGGCAAGGTGAAATTGGCGAAGGTCGCCTGTTTCGCGGCGGTGGTTGCAGTACCTTTAAAGAGGGTTCTGGTGTCGATCCAACCCCAGTCTGAAAGGATTGGCGAGAGGCCCGTTGCAGAGGAGGCAAAGAGGGCAATGAGAATGACGCCGGACACATATTCAGGCGTCGCCGTTGAGAGAATTGAGACCGTCGAGAAGGCGCGGTCGGTACGACTTCCTTCGCGCATGCCGGCCATGACGCCGACGAAAAGGGCGGCGGGAACCATCACCAGCATGACAAAAAACATCAGCTTGCCTGTCAGGCCAAGACGTTTTGCCAATAGGGGGCCGACGTCTTCTTTGAACACGCTTGATGTGCCCCAATCGCCCTGTAAAATTCCGCAATACGTGGCGGCCTCCAAGGGGGAATTTGGATCAATGCACCGCCCCGTGGGGCGACCGTCATCCGTGGCGTAAGTCCAGCCGGGCACCACACCCATCCATTCGCCATAGCGCACAACAAGCGGGCGATCGAAGCCGTTTTTACTCAGCCAGCTAACGACTTGCGCGTCTTCCATGCGCACCGATCCCTGACTCTTGGCGAGCTTTTCAAGGTTGGGAGAAAGGTTCGTGAGGGCGAAGACAATGAACGTCAGGCAAAACGCCGTCAGGACCATGATCGCAACACGGCGCAGGATAAAAATACCCATGAGGCTCCCTAATTAGGGGGACGGGGAGGCACAAAAGCGTGCCCGAAAACTGAGGCCACCAACAAGGGGGCAGCCTCAGAATGAAACGGGTTGGATTATGCGGCCCATCCAATGTTTTGGTAATGAATTTCAAAGGTTGGGTGCATTTCATTGCCAATCAAACCAGCAACCGAATGACGGAACAACGCGCGCCAGAAGGTTTGCAAGGTAACGCCTTGGTCTTGCATGATTTCCTCTAGCTGTTTCATCACAACACGGCGCTCGTTAGCATCGGCAATCGCCAAGCTTTGATCCAGCAGCGCGTCAAACTCTGGGTTGTTAAAGCCGGTTTCGTTCCATGCAACCCCGCCTTTATAGGCCAGCACAAGCACTTGAACGCCTAGGGGGCGGTGGGCCCATTCTGTGGAGCTGAACGGAAATTTCGCCCAGTCATTCCAATAGGTTGCGCCCGGAAGCACAACGCGTTTCACCTTGAGGCCCGCATCCCGCAGCTGGGCGGCGATGGCATCTGTCGTGTCTTTGTTGAAACCGTCGTCCAAGGAAACAAGTTCATGCTCAAAATCGGCCATGCCTTCGTCTTGCATGATTTTAAGCGCACCCGCGGGATCATGGATTGGCTTGGGAAGCTGTGCGTATTCCGGATGAATTGGGCAGACATGGTGGTTTTCGGCAACCACACCAAGGTTGTTATATCCGAGTTCCAACACTATGGCATTGTCCACTGCCATAGCCAAAGCGCGACGCACACTGGCTTTCTCATAGGGAACAATGTCGCCTATAGTTGCCTGTTGGTTCGGACGCGTCACAAGGGTTGCCGCCGTGACAACTGTCGACTGCACGAGGCCTAATTCGTCAAGGATATCAATGTAGTCGCCGGTTGTTTGATAGTTAGTGTCCACTTCTTCGGATTCAAACGCAGAGACCCAAGCCACCGGATCGGTGCCGTAATCGATGATTTCGACGCGATCCATATAGGCGCCATTGCCTTCGTTCCACCATGTATGGTTTTCGTTGCGTACCAACACGCATTTTTCGCTAACGGCGTAGCTTTCGGGAATATAGGGGCCCGTGCCAATTGGATTATCAAAGGGGTCGCCGTGGTTGAGCGTTTCATGCGCTATGGCTGCCGGATAATCGGCCATGCTTGGAATGAGCGAGATGTCAGGGCGTGCAAGATGCAGCACAATCGTGTGATCATCGACGATTTCAACGGCGCCTTCGGCCAATGTTTTGGTCTCGGGGTTGATTAACACGTCAAAACGGGTCGCCATGGAATTGCCTTCCACGTTCCCGTCACACCACCATTCAATATTGAGGGCCACGTCGGCGGCGGTGAACGCATCGCCGTTGTTCCACGTCACACCTTTGCGGATGTTCAATTTATATTCGGTCGCGTCGTCGTTGATTTCCCAGCTTTCGAGCAAAACGGGTTCAAACGTGCTTTCGATAGTGTATTTGACCAGATACTCAAGGAAGCCCCGCGTCACGTTTGCATGCTCGGACCAGTCGTAAAGGCGGGGTTCTTTCATCGCGAGAACGTTTTGCTGAATACGTAATGTCCCCCCCATTTTGATCGCGCCCTGCGCCTTGGCGGGCGTGGCAACACCCACGAGTGATAGAGCGGCCGCACTTGTCATTCCGAGCGCTGTGGCACGTCCGAGGAATTCACGCCGACTAAGAGTTCCGGCTTTGAATTCATTCGCGTAGCTCATGGCTGCTGGATGAAGGGGCTTCCCGTTGATCGTATTCTTCATTTTTATCTCCCTGAGAAACATTCTGGCTCAAAAATCGGACGAAAATACTTACTTTATTGAAGTTTTTTATTGTTTTTCCCGTTCAGTGCGTCCCATAGACGCATCAAACCAGTTCAAGGTCAACGGTTCGGTCAAAATTTTTGACGACCCAATGTGACATTATTCTAGTTTGAAACACGACATTTAGCGCGTTTCTACATGAAAAAAGCGGCACCAGAATGAAATCTGATGCCGCTTGGAATGTGGTCGTCGGAGGGTTTTGCGCGTTAGTTTTCTTTGCGCCAACGCGAGGGTGTGCTGCCGATGTGATGTTGGAAGGCGCGGGTGAAATATGCCGCAGAGCGAAACCCGAGATCTTCGGCGACTTTTTGGATCGGCTCTTTGGTTTCAACCAAACGGCGGCGCGCTTCAAAGAGCACGCGGTCGTTCAAAAGCATGTGTGCGGGGCGTCCACAGGCCTTGTTACAGACCCGCGTCAGGTGGGTTGGGGTCACGCCCAAAGCCTCTGCATATTCTGCAACAGTCATGCCTTCAGTGTAATGCGTTTCAATCATTCCAGCAAAGCGAGCGGCCAAGCGTTGACCCGCCGAGGGCGCTTTATCTTCTAGGTCACTGAGCAGCAGTTGACGTTGCAGCCAGACAGAAAGCAAGCCCGTGTGGTGATGCATTGCGGACGATCGCTCAGGGCGATCACCTTCAAGTTCGCGCTGTAGGTTTTCCAAGATGCCTGTGACTTCATTTTGGGGGCCAGAGTCCCGCAACCGCAAATGAACAGGCTCTTTTGGAAACGACAAGTCGTTGGATTTGGGGATGAAAACGGCGGTGCCAAAAACCAGGGCCGAGGCCTCGAACCCGTGCATGGTTCCCGCAGGAATAAAGATGGCGTTATGGGCGCCATATCCAGACGTCACCCCTGCAACCGTGATGCGCCCTTGTCCACGTGTAAACCACAGCAAAACATCGGTGGAATAGCTGCGCATGGCTTCAACACGCCACCGACCGCCCTTTGCGAGGCGGGCAATTTGCGACATCCGTAGTTCGGATGCGTGCGTTTGTGGAAGCGATTCAATGACCGATTTCAGGGCAGCGTTCGGAACAGATTTCGACTCTGTGTCCTTCTTTAAAAAAGGTTTTGGATCCGTCATAAACTTTGGCAGGCTGGGCGTTTTTTGCATCATATCACATCCAATTTTTGCCGCAGGCAGCGGGCATTGTGCCCACATTACATGGAGCAATCACACTGGATAGGCCACGGCCCGATTGGACCGAAACGTACTCATTATTTCTAGGGGTTCGCATGCGCCATACCGGGCTAAGGAAACGCAATTGAATTTAGACAGTGTTCGTTATGTGAAACTTTGGGGCAGATCGAGGCAATTCTAAAGCGAAAATTGTCGAATATTGAAGGAATGGGGGGAGGAGTTAAAAGGCGTTGCGTTAAGGACGCGAACTAATGGGGAACATGCGAATTCCAGTCGCGCATCTTGCTCCGGAACCACGTTCTTTGACGTTTTGCATACTGGCGACTTGAGATAATCGCCGCCTCAATCGCGGCCTCAAGCGAGAGGCGACCTTCTAGATGTGCGATCAATTCTGGCGCACCGATAGCTTTGGACGATTGATGCGCGGGGTTCCACGTGGGCCACATTGCGTGGGCCTCCTCAATCGCACCCGCCTCTATCATTAGGTGAAACCGACGCTCAATACGGGCCGCGAGCCAATCGCGGTCTGCGTCGAGAACAATAGGGTATGTGTTTGCAAGGGGCAAAAGCGGTGGCGGCGTTTGATCTTGCCAATGCGCAAGGCCAAGCCCCGTTGCTTGTTGAACTTCCCACGCCCGTTGCACCCGCATTGGATTAAGCGCGTCGATCCGGGCCTGTGTCTGGGCGTCAAGTTCCGCGAACATCCCGTCATGTCCTTCCGAGAGACGGCGGGCATCAGCGGTTTCGCGCAGAACATCAGGCGTGGCGGGAATGAGTGCAAGGCCTTGGGTTAGCGCTTGAAAATACAACCCCGTTCCGCCCACAATTACGGGACGCTTGCCCGCGAGCAAAGGCGTGATGTCACGCAGCCAATGCCCAACAGAATAGGGCGCGTCATAGGCGACGTGGCCGTACAACTGGTGATCGGCAGCGGCCATATCAGTGGCCGTGGGGCGGGCGGTAAGAATGTTCCAGCCGCCAAACACTTGCAGCGCGTCGGCGTTGAGAATGACACCCCCTTGCGCGGCAACGATTTCCAGCGCCAGCGCCGATTTTCCAGACGCCGTTGGGCCCGCAATTAGGACGGGCAAATCGAGGGGAATGTCGTGGATCTTGAGCATTCTGAACGCTTCCTTACCGGTGTCACATCGTTTTTTGTCAATTTCCTTGGCCGCAAGCGCCGTTTAGCCGTTGAACCTAGGCCCGTTTTGGGACATTTTGGCCGACAAGGCAAACAGTCAGTCATTGGTAAAAGGGGAATTCGGCATGAGCACTTCTGGCGAAGAAAGTCGCACGGGAACACATCCGACATTTAGTCGGGTTATGCTGAAAATTTCTGGAGAGGCCCTGATGGGCGACCGTGGATATGGCCTCAATCCGCCGACCGTGGAGCGGATCGCCCGCGAAGTTAAAGTTGTGCATGACATGGGTGTTGAGATTTGCATGGTCATCGGCGGCGGCAATATTTTCCGCGGCCTTCAGGGCAGTGCCCAAGGGATGGAGCGCACTACCGCCGACTATATGGGCATGCTCGCCACCGTGATGAACGCCCTCGCGATGCAAAGCGCGCTTGAAGGGCAGGGCATCCACACACGCGTGATCTCGGCCATCCCGATGGATCAGGTTTGCGAGCCCTATATTCGCCGCCGCGCCGTGCGCCACCTTGAGAAAAAACGGGTCGTGATCTTTGCTGCAGGTACCGGAAACCCCTATTTTACCACGGATACTGCGGCCACTTTGCGCGCCAATGAAATGTCCTGCGAAGCGATCTTTAAGGGCACCAAGGTTGATGGCGTTTATGACAAGGACCCCGCAAAATTTGACGACGCCGTGCGCTATGACAACGTGACCTTTGATGAAGTTTTGCAAAAACGTCTGGCTGTGATGGACGCGAGCGCCATTGCTTTGGCGCGTGATAACAATCTGCCGATCATTGTTTTCTCCCTAGATGAACCGGGTGGTTTCAAGGGAATTTTGGCAGGTGAAGGGACGTATACACGGGTGCACGGCTAAAAATTAATCAATTCATACCGAATTGGGTTTCTGGCGCGTGCGTCCTGTTGTCTATACAACCGGTACGCCATGCGGTAAGACGTTTTAAAGTACGTGACACCAAAAAGAGAAGAGCAGAACATGTCCGAAGAATTCGAAATTGATCTTGATGACCTTAAACGTCGTATGGACGGGGGGATTGCCTCCCTTCGGGTCGAATTTGCATCCCTACGGACCGGCCGCGCGTCCGCGAGCATGCTGGAACCCATTATGGTCGATGCCTATGGGCAGAAAACCCCGATCAACCAAGTCGGCACGGTAAACGTTCCTGAGTCGCGCATGGTCACGATCAACGTGTGGGACAAAGCTCTTGTTGGCCCCACCGAAAAAGCCATCCGCGAAAGTGGTCTGGGGATTAACCCCCAGTTGAATGGCACAATTATTATGCTGCCAATTCCGGAGCTTAACGAAGAACGTCGCCGCGAGTTGACCCGCGTCGCCGCGCAATATGCCGAACACGCCCGCGTCTCTGTGCGCAATGTGCGTCGCGACGGCATGGACCAGCTCAAGAAAGCCAAAAACGACGGTATGGGCGAAGATGACTTCAAAATCTGGACCGACGAAGTTCAGGATTTGACCAACACATATATCGCCACTGTCGACAAAACGCTTGAAACAAAACAAGCCGAGATCATGCAGGTTTAAGCAGGCAATAGGGAAGGCACCCCGTGGCCCAAGAGAGCGAAAACAACAGCCCGCACCATGTGGCCATCATTATGGATGGCAATGGTCGGTGGGCCAAGTCTCGAGGGCGGCCGCGCTTATTTGGCCATCACGCGGGCGCCAAACGTGTGCGCGAAATCGTTGAGGCCTGTCCCGATTATGGCGTCAAATACCTCACAATTTTTGCGTTTTCGACTGAAAATTGGAAGCGCACGCAAAGCGAAGTTGCTGGCCTGATGAGCCTGTTTCGCCGTTATATCCAGCGGGAAGCCCAAGCGCTTCTTAAGCAAGGCGTGCGGGTTCGTTTTATCGGAGATAGATTAAGACTCGACCCTAAGCTGCAGAAACTTATTGATAATCTAGAAACTTTGACCGCCGAAAACGATGGGGTGCATTTAACGATAGCGCTCAATTACGGCGGACGCGACGAGGTTGCCCGTGCGACCAAACGCATGGCGCGCGAAGTGGCTGCAGGGCGTATCGATCCTGAATCCGTTGACGTGGAAACTTTGGCGCAATTCCTTGACACGCGGTTCCTCCCAGATCCTGATTTGGTGATCCGGACCTCGGGGGAGGCCCGCATTTCCAACTTCCTTTTGTGGCAATCGGCCTACTCGGAATACGAGTTTACCGACATTTTGTGGCCAGATTTTACGCCTGACGTCTTTGGCGAAATCCTTAAACGTTTTGGCGCACGCGATCGCCGCTTCGGAGCCGTCAGCCTATGAGTCGTTTATCTAAGTGGTCGGATTTAATGCCACGCACGATGTCAGCAATTGTTATGGCAGTTGTTGGGGTTACGGCGGTTTATTCCGGTGGAATTCTGTTCAACACCCTGATTATTTTTAGCCTTGCGGCGATGCTGTGGGAATTGTGGCGGATGATGGCCGAAACCCTCAAGGCGGGGCGAGATTGGCCGATTTTTGCCGCCTACGCCCTTGTGATTGTTTCCGCGTCATGGGCCTTTATCTTTCTGCGTGGTACTCCCAATGGCATTTGGACAATTACAGGTTTGTTTGTCATCGTCGTTCTTACGGATATCTTTGGATATTTCGCTGGCAAAATCTTTGGTGGCCCAAAATTTTGGCCCCTGATTAGCCCGAAAAAGACATGGTCGGGTACGGTCGCGGGATGGGTTTTGGCGGGGATATTTGGCGCGATTGCTGCGCTTTATCCCTATGTTCCTGAGTCAGTTCTGCTTGTCAGCCCCTCAGTCATGGCAACGGCGCTTAGTTTTATGCTTTTGTCTTTTGCGTCTCAGATGGGAGATATCGCCGAGAGTGCATTGAAAAGGCGCTATAAAATAAAAGACAGCTCCAACCTAATTCCAGGGCATGGCGGGTTTTTGGACCGGTTTGATGGCATGGTCGGCGTGGGCTGCGTGTCGGCGGTCTATATTCTCATCGTCCTTGGCTTCGGCGTTTAAACATGCGCCGCATTTCAATTTTTGGCGCGACGGGCTCGATTGGCCAATCTACCATCGACCTGATCAAACGGGCGCCCGACGCCTATCATGTTGTCGCCTTAACTGGGGGGCGGAATATTGCGCAACTCGCGCGGGATGCCATTGATCTCAAGGCCGAAATCGCTGTGACAGGGTTCGAAACTTGTCTTTCCGATTTGCAAAAAGCGCTGGCTGGAACGGGCATTGAAGTTGCTGCAGGACCGCAGGCTTTAATCGAGGCGGCGGACCGTCCAACAGATTGGTTCATGAGCGCGATTGTGGGCGCGGCGGGACTTGCGCCGGGGTTGCATGCTTTGCGCCACGGGGGCGTTTTGGCGCTGGCGAACAAAGAGAGTTTGGTGACGGCGGGCCCGTTGTTGAAATCCGAAGCGGCCAAATATGGCGCGACAATCCTGCCCGTCGACAGCGAGCATTCCGCCGTTTTTCAGGCTTTGGTCGGCGAAGATATTTCGCGCGTGGAGCGTATCATTATTACTGCAAGCGGCGGTGCGTTGCGCACGTGGCCGCTGGAAAAACTGGCGACCGCGACAGTGGCGGAGGCTTGCACCCATCCCAATTGGGACATGGGCCAACGTATTACAATTGACTCCGCTTCTATGTTTAACAAAGCGATGGAGTTGATTGAAACAAAAGAGTTTTTCGGTGTTTCGGCGGATCAAATAGAAGTGCTGGTTCATCCTCAAAGCCTCGTGCATGCGTTGGTTGGATTTGTTGATGGTGGCATAATAGCGCATATGGGGCCGCACGATATGCGCCACGCCATTGGCTATGCACTGCATTGGCCACAACGGGAAAAATTACCCGTTGAGCGATTGGATTTGGCCAAAATCGGCAAGCTTGAATTTTCCGCCCCCGACCTTCAACGTTGGCCTGCGTTGCGTTTGGCGGATGAGGTTATCCGCCGTGGTGGCTTGTCTGGTGCGATTTTCAATGCGGCCAAGGAATGCGCGCTTGATCTGTTTCTCGCGGGCGAGATTGGTTTTCAGGAGATGGCGCAGGTGGTTGAATTGGTGTTGAACAGGCATTGGCAGAATTCCGCAGACAGCCATAAAATTGACGTGATCCCCCTTGATGACGTCCTAAAAGCAGATCACACGGCACGGGTATGGGCGCGTGAATGCGCCAAGACTTTGCATAATTAAGGACAGACCTTGGATTTTTCTTCGATATTCTCTTCACTGGGCGGTGGCGTGTTTACGCTTATTGCTTTTGTCGTGGTTATTTCCGTTATCGTGGCGATCCACGAATACGGGCACTATATCGTTGGGCGGTGGTCTGGAATCTATGCCGACGTGTTCTCGCTTGGGTTTGGCAAAGTTTTGTTTTCGCGGGTCGACCGGCACGGTACAAAATGGCAAGTCGCGGCGCTGCCGTTTGGCGGATATGTAAAGTTTCGCGGGGATGCAGATGCGGCCAGTGGCAAAGATGGCGAGGCCATGGTGGGTCTGTCGGATGCCGAATTGCGTCACACAATGCATGGCGCACCTTTGTGGGCACGGACGGCAACCGTTGCTGCGGGGCCGTTGTTTAATTTCGCCCTGTCAATTTTGATCTTCGCTGGTTTGGCCATGTCTGTCGGGGTGGAAAAATCGCCGCTAACGGTTGGCGAAGTTATTGAATTACCAGCAGGAACTGGAGATTTACGTGCCGGAGACGTGTTGCTTTCGGTCGAAGGGCTTTCACTAGACGGGTCCGAAGGCTTGCGCACCACATTTGACGCACTCAAAACAAATTCGGCACTCTTATCTTATGAAATCACCCGTGAGGGACAGGAAATGACCGTTTTGGGGCCTCAACTCCAACCCGCTTTGGTCAGTGCTGTATCCCCCGACAGCGCGGCCTATGAGGCAGGGCTTGAAGAGGGCGATGTCATCCTTTCCATCAACGAGGAGCCGATCTCTTATTTTGGCCAGTTGATCCCCATTGTTGAGGCCTCGGCGGGTGCGCCGCTCAATTTGATGGTCTGGCGCGCAGGGGCGGAAATGCCTTTTGTGCTTAATGCTCAACGCAGGGATTTACCCACCGCAGACGGTGGTTTTGAAACCCGTTGGTTGATGGGAATTAGCGGGCGGTATGCGTTTACACCGCTCAATGAGGCCGTTGGTCCCGTTGAGGGTTTGACGCTTGGATTTAATGCCACCAAACGCGTGATAACCCAGTCGCTTTCAGGGATGTATCACATGGTGGCTGGGAAAATTTCGACCTGTAATATTTCTGGGCCCATTGGTATCGCCAAAGTAAGCGGGCAGGCGGCTCAAGGCGGCATCAGTGATTTTATCAGTTTTATCGCGGTGATTTCCACGGCCATTGGTCTGATGAATCTGTTCCCCATTCCAGTTCTAGATGGCGGACATTTGGTGTTTTATGCCTATGAAGCCATTTTCCGTAAGCCGCCAAATGACACTTGGGTGCGTGGCCTGATGACAATCGGGTTGGGGCTTATTTTGTCGCTCATGGCGTTGGGGTTGTTCACAGATTTGGTCTGTTAATCAACAAAAAGTTAATATAGCCCAATTTGTGCCATATTTCTTGCCTACAGTGGATTGGAATAGTCAATACACGAGGTCTAACATGCAAACGATTAACAACGGATACCGCGGACTTTCCCTTCTTGTGGGGCTCAATATGGATCGCCTGATTGTTTCTGGCGCGATGGTCGCAGCTTTAATGCTCGGGGCGTTTGTATCGGTGAACCTCGCGATTTAAGACGGGGCAAAACAGCGATCAAACGCTGGGTTGTAGCTAAATTTTGTACGAATAGTAGAAAGCGTCCCTTGGGGCGCTTTCTTGCTTTTGACATAGGGGGCTTTTCCCGCTAGTTAGGGCGGACCTAGGGTTTTATACGGATGGAAGTCCATGAGTGATTTCGCCACCGATGCGTTCAAAAGCATCGTGACGCTTAAGAGGGCGCTTTGCCGCGTCTCAGCGTTTCTTTTTCTTTTCATTTCAGCTGTTTGCACGGTTGTTCCCTCTGGTGCGGAGGCGCAGGACTATACGTTCTCGTCCTTTTCCATCGACGGGAATTTACGCGTGGATTCCGCGACAATCATGACCTACATGGGAATCGTCCAAGGCCAAACCCTGTCGGCGGGCGAATTAAACGCAGCCTACCAAAACTTGGTCGGGTCGGGTTTGTTTGAATCCGTCGAAATCAACCCGCGTGGCAATACCTTAGGCGTTAAGGTCGTCGAATACCCAACAATCAACCAAATTTCGATTGAGGGAAATAAGCGTATCAAGGACGACGCGCTCTTTACGGTTGTACGTTCGCAGCCTCGGTTGGTTTTCAATCCAACAGTGGCCGAGCAGGATGCCGCCTCCTTGGTTGAGGCTTATGAAATCGGTGGACGCCTTGCGGCCACTGTCACGCCACGGATCATCCGCCGGTCTGAAAATCGCGTCGATTTGGTGTTTGAAGTTACCGAGGGCCAAACGGTTGATATCGAGCGCCTCACGTTTGTGGGCAACCGCGCCTATAGTGACACGCGATTGCGCCGTTTGCTTGGCACCAAACAGGCTGGTATCTTTCGCACCTTTGTGAAATCGGACACGTTTGTTGCGGA
This sequence comes from Falsihalocynthiibacter sp. CO-5D18, assembly GCF_041205445.1. Lineage (NCBI taxonomy): Bacteria > Pseudomonadati > Pseudomonadota > Alphaproteobacteria > Rhodobacterales > Roseobacteraceae > Falsihalocynthiibacter > Falsihalocynthiibacter sp. CO-5D18. The sequence continues at coordinate 46,063 of NZ_JBGFCF010000005.1, forward strand.
TCGTATTGAATTTGATAAGCAAGTCTTAACGGAATTCTATACGGCGCGCGGGTTCGTCGACTTTGAGGCCGTTTCCGTCACCAGCGAACTTTCCCGTGAACGCGACGGTATTTTTGTGACCTTCCGGATCAAAGAGGGCCAGCAGTTTAGTTTTGGTAATTTAACGGTTTCGTCGGAATTCGCCAATATTGACCCGGCAAAGTATCAAAGACTGATCAAAATTAAGTCGGGCAAAGACTTTTCGCCGGCACGCATTGAAGCCGCCATTCTACGGATGGAAAACAAAGCGCTCAAAGATGGCCATGATTTTGTCCGCGTGGACCCACAGATCGTGCGTAATGATCGCACACGGACGCTGGATGTTGAATTTGCTCTGGTGCGAGGACCGCGGATTTTTATCGAGCGTATCGATATCGAGGGCAACACCACGACGCTTGACCGCGTTGTGCGCCAACAGTTCCGCGCCGTAGAGGGCGACCCGTTTAATCCGCGTGAAATCGCCCAATCTGCGGAACGTGTGCGTGCGCTTGGGTATTTCGAAGACGCCGAAGTGAACACACGCGAAGGAAGCACGTCAGACAATGTTATCGTCGATGTTGATGTGGTTGAAACCACCACGGGTTCGTTAAATCTGGGTGTCGCCTATAGTACGAATGACGGTCCCGGATTGAACCTTGGCTATACGCAAACCAACTTGTTGGGCCGTGGGCAAACCTTCAGTTTCGAGATCAGCACTGTTTCCGATGAAAATTCTGTTAATGTTGCTTTCTCGGAGCCATATCTCTATGGGCGGGATTTGCGGTTTGACATTGATCTAGGCCGTATCACGACGAGCAATACAACGCAGCAATATGATACCACGCGGGATACAATCTCTCCTTCGATTGATTTCCCCGTCAGCGAACGCGGGCGTTTGGGGCTGAGATATCGGTTCCTCGATACGTCGCTCTATAACTCAAGCATCGATAACTCGCGCTTGGTGAATGCGGACGTAGGGGAACGCTCGGACAATGTTCTGGGGTATTTCTATACTTTCGACTCGCGGCGCAGCAAAATTGACGAAGATTACAGTTATGTTTTGCGGTTTGGACAAAACTTTGGCTACATAGACGATGATCCCTTTATGCGTGCGACACTTTTAGCAGGGGCCGAAACCAACGCTTTGGACGGTCTCGTAACTTTGCGCGCCATTGTTGAAGCGGGGTCGTATACTGTTTATAATGGTGGGAAATCCCGCATTACCGATCGCTATTCGCAAACAACCCGTAAGATGCGCGGGTTCGAGAACTTTGGCACGGGACCACGTGACCTGAACGCCGTGAACCAAGACTCTCTTGGCGGCAATCTGTTTTCGGTTCTGCGCCTCGAAGCCGATTTCCCGATTGGGCTTCCCGAAGAATACGGGATTTCTGCGGGTCTTTTCTTTGACGTTGGCTCGATTTGGGGTTTGGATGACACGGCGGGTGGCCCGACCGATGCGGCCTGTCCCGTCACAGATTGTACGGTGGATGATGCGTTCCACTTACGGTCCGTGGTTGGATTTGCGGTGTATTGGAATACACCGTTGGGGCCTTTGCGGTTTAACTTCACCAAAGCAATCAAGAAAGAAGTCTATGATGTGGAGCAGCCGTTTGAACTTACTGTTACAACTAGGTTCTAAGTGGGGCATTGGCGGTTTCGGTCAGCGTTTTATGGCGCTCTCTAGGGCGATTTTGGCCGCAATCTGCGTGATTGTATTTTGCGGGTTCCCTGCGTTGGCACAGAGTCCGGACAGGACAACAGGCGGATCACAAGCTGAGGCCGGTGTCGCGGGCGGATTGAATACTCAGGCAATTGTTCAAGGCAGTTTTGTTATTTTGGACCCTGAACGCCTGTACGCGGAATCCGCGTTTGGGTTGCGAATTCAAGAAGAGGTCAAGGCACTCGCCAAAGAAATCCAGTTGGAAAACGGCAAGTTGACTCGGGATTTAGAGACCGAAGAATTGCGCTTACTTGAACGACGCGCGGTTTTGTCTCCAGACGAATTCCGTGTCCTCGCCGATGCTTTTGACGACAAGGTGCAAGGCATTCGTGATGCGCAGGAACGCAAAGGCCAAGAACTCGGTAAGCGGGCAAGTGAGGGGCGGCAAGGGTTCAACGATGCCAGTCTCCCTATTTTGCGGAAAATCCTAAGAGAGCGCAATGCCTTGGGAATTCTGGATTCTCGTGTGATTTTACTGCCCGATCCAGCGATCGATATTACAAACGAAGCCATTTTACGTGTGGATCAGGTTTTGCAAGATGGCAAACCGTAAGGCGTGGTTTTCACGGGGTTAGCGCTATTGAATGCGCAGCCCAGTTTTGGTACTCAAAGAACATAATAAAAACGCGAAGCGACTGGAGCCTCCATGCAATCCAAAGACATAACCCAAGCAGATCTTGACCTTATTCAACGCATTATTCCCCATCGGTATCCGTTTTTATTAGTGGATAAAATGAAAGACATCGATCCGGGCAAAAGCGCGGTTGGTGTTAAGAATGTAACGATGAACGAACCGCATTTTCAGGGTCACTTCCCCGGGGCGCCGATCATGCCAGGCGTGATGATCATCGAAGCCATGGCGCAATCCGCCGCCGTGCTGGTTGGTCTGTGGCTCGAAATGGTCGACAAGCCTCTGTTGGTGTATTTCATGTCCGTGGACAACGGCAAGTTCCGCCAGAAAGTTGTTCCCGGCGATGTCCTTGAGTTGCATGTGACCGTCGTAAAGGCGCGCGGGATGATCTGGAAATTCCACGGTGACGCGAAGGTTGATGGCAAAATCGTCGCTGAAGCGGATTTCACTGCAATGATTGATTTGCAGGGTGAGGGTTAACTTTTGAGTATTGATCCCAGCGCCAATATCCACCCTTCCGCGGTTGTAGAAGACGGTGCGATCATCGGGCCGGCCTGTGTTGTCGGGCCATTTTCGCATATCGGGGCGGATGTGACTTTGGCGCGGGGAGTCGTACTCAAGAGCCATGTCGTGTTGGCGGGAATAACTGAAATCGGCGATGATTGCGAGATTTTCCCCTTTGCTTCGATTGGTGAGGTGCCACAAGACCTCAAATTTGACGGCGAAAAAACCCGCCTGATTGTGGGGGCGCGCAATCGAATTCGTGAAGGCGTCACGATGAATACTGGCACCACTGGCGGCGGCGGCATCACCCGCGTTGGTGACGACTGCCTGTTTATGACAGGCGCCCATGTGGGCCATGACACCACTGTCGGTAACCGCGTGATCCTTGCCAACCAGGCCGCTCTTGCGGGGCATTGTGTGGTGGCGGATGACGTTATTATCGGCGGCTTATCGGGCATTCATCAATTCGTCCGATTGGGGCGCGGTGCTATTATAGGCGCGGTGACTATGGTGACAAATGACGTCATTCCCTTTGGGCTTGTGCAAGGTCCGCGTGGCGAATTGGACGGGCTAAATTTGGTCGGACTTAAACGGCGGGGTGTGTCGCGGGCGGATATTTCCGCGTTGCGCGCAGCGTTTCAGATGTTGCGGCAAGGTGAAGGCCAGTTCCAAGAACGCGCTATGCGCCTTTCGGAAGATTACGACAGCACCTATGTGGATGAAATTACGCAGTTTATTTTAGGGGAAAGCGATCGCGGCTTTCTGACTCCAAGCTAGTGGCGGCCGACGCACCAAACCGCCTTGCGGTGCTTGCAGGGCGCGGGGATTTACCGCTCCAAGTCGCCGCGCGGGAAGCCGACAGTTTTGTTGTGACGTTTCAGAGTGTTGAGACAAATGCACAGCCTGACTATGAAGCCCGCTTTGAAAAACTCGGCGGGTTGTTCAAGGAATTGCACAAGCAGGGCGTCAAACGGGTGTGTTTTGCGGGAGGTCTTCGACGCCCTGCGCTGAATCCGTTGCGTTTTGATGCAACGATGATGCTTTTGGCGCCACGTTTGATTGCAGCCATGAAGGGCGGCGACGATCACATCTTGCGCATTGTCGTGGAGGTCTTTGAGGACGCGGGATTTACCGTTGTTGGTGCTCATGAAATTTGCCCCGAAATTTTAGCCACCGAAGGGCTTATTGCGGGGGAGGCACCCAACGAGCAGGCCTTGCGGGATATGGATCGTGCGCACGCCATTCTCACGGCGCTGTCACCGGTGGATGTGGGGCAGGGCTGTGTTGTTGCCAATGGGCTTTGTTATGGCATTGAAACCATTCAAGGCACGGACGCGATGCTTAGCTTTATCGCGCAAAACACGCTCTCCCGGCAGGGCGTCCTGATGAAGCGTGCAAAAGTCGGCCAAGAGTTGCGGGTGGATATGCCCGCGATTGGGCCTGAAACCTTGCACGGGGCCCATAGCGCGGGTTTGGCGGGGGTTGTAGTGCAGGCGGGGCAGGTAATGATTGTGGATCCGGTTGAAACCTGTGCGTTGGCCAAGGAGCTTGGCCTCTTTATCTATGGCGAGGCCCGCTAATGCGGGTCTTCCTTATTGCGGGCGAGCTTTCGGGGGACAAACTTGGCGCGGCCTTGATGCGGGGGCTAAAGTCGCGGTTGCCTGACGTGGAGTTTCGCGGTGTTGCGGGGCCGATGATGCAGGCCGAAGGAATGCCCTCCTTGTTTGAAATGTCCGAACTTTCGATCATGGGGATTGTCGAAGTTCTGCCGAAATATTTCGCCCTAAAACGTCGTATTCGTGAGACGGCTCAAGCAGCGCTCGACTGGAAAGCGGATGTCGTCATCAGTATTGATAGCCCTGACTTTTGTTTGCGGGTGGCGAAAATCCTCAAGGCGCAAAGTAATATTCCAACGGTGCATTATGTCGCTCCCAGTGTTTGGGCGTGGCGCGAGGGGCGCGGGCCGAAGATGGCGAAGGTGATTGACCACGTCTTGGCGCTGTTGCCATTTGAGCCGCCCTTGATGCAGAAATCGGGCATGACCTGCGACTTTGTCGGCCATCCGATCGTGGCGGAACCAAAAGCAACTCAAGCCGATGCGGATGCGTTTCGCGCCTCGCACGGGCTCTCTGCCGAGACGCCCTTGATCTTGGCGCTTCCGGGGTCGCGACGTGGCGAAGTGAGCCGTTTAGGCGGTATTTTTGGTGCCGCCCTCGCACAAGCCGTCAAGGAAATCCCGAAAGCGCGCGTTGTGTTACCCATCGCCCCCGGTGTCCGCAATCTGGTGCGCGAATTGGTTGAGGGATGGGACATTTCCCCACCCGTCATTCTGTTGGAGACCGACAGCAGCGCGGCTGGGCAGGCCGAAAAACGCGCGGCGTTTGCTGCGGCGGATATTGCCCTCGCGGCATCAGGCACCGTTTCACTTGAGTTGGCACATGCGCGCACGCCGATGGTGATCGCCTATGATATGAATTGGCTCAGCCGGAAAATGATCGCGCGGTTGTTGAAGGTCGACACGGTGACCTTGGTGAACCTCGTGAGTGAACGCCGTGATGTTCCCGAGTTTTTGGGCGAAAATTGCCGGCCCGAAAATATCGCGCCAGCCCTTGTTGATCTTTGGAAATCCCCACAGAGCCAATTGGCCTCAATGGAGATTACGATGGAAAGACTTGGTGAAGGTGGCGAAGATCCTGGTGCGCGTGCCGCAGAGTCCGTGATCGTCGCCCTCGCGCCTTAATTACCGCGCCAAATCCAGCCGCCCCCGAAAATACGACTGCTGTCATTGTCATAGAACACGCAGGCTTGACCGGGCGAGACGCCTTCTTCCGCCGAGAGCAATTCCACCGTTGCTTCGGTTTCGGAAATCGGGCGCAAGATCGCGTCACGTGGCGGGCGGGTCGAGCGCACTTTGACGGAAATATGCCACTCTTCTTTACTCATCAACGGTTCATCATTAAGCCAGTTGATTTCGCGAATGGGAATGATCCGTGTCGAGAGCGCCGATTTTGGCCCCACAACGACCTGTTTCTTTTCGGGATCAAGCTTCACCACATAAATCGGATCGGTTAGGCCGCCAATGCCAAGGCCACGGCGTTGGCCGATGGTATAATGGATCACGCCCTTGTGGCTGCCCACAACATTGCCGTCCAAATCCACAATATCGCCGGGATCGGCGGCTTCGGGGCGCAACTTAAGGATGACGCTGGCGTAATTCCCGTCGGGCACGAAACAAATGTCTTGGCTGTCGGGCTTGTCCGCAACAACGAGGCCATATTTTTGCGCCAGTTTGCGGGTTTCGTCCTTGCTCGCCAAATGGCCCAAGGGAAAGCGCAAATAAGACAGCTGGTCTTCGGTTGTCGAGAACAGAAAATAGCTTTGATCGCGGTTGGCATCGGTTGCACTGTGCAGCTCAGGGCCGTTGTCGCCCATTTTGCGTTGGATATAATGGCCGGTCGCCATGCAATCGGCATCCAAGTCCTTGGCGGTTTCCAAGAGATCCTTGAATTTCACACGCTCGTTGCAGCGAATGCACGGCACGGGCGTCGCACCCGCAAGATAGGCATCGGCGAATTCGTCAATCACGGCATCTTTAAAAACGTTCTCATAATCAAGCACGTAATGTGGGAAGCCCATTTCCTCGGCAACGCGGCGCGCATCATGAATATCCACGCCCGCACAACAGGCGCCTTTTTTGGCCAGCGCAGCACCGTGATCATACAGCTGGAGTGTCACCCCAACCACGTCATAGCCCTCATCTGCGAGCATTGCGGCCACTACAGAGCTGTCCACGCCACCCGACATTGCAACCACAACGCGTGTCTGGGAGGGCGGTTTGGCAAAGCCAAGAGAGTTAACGGGGTGGGTCGAATCCAACGGCATCTTAATTATCCTAAACAAGGTCCTGCAGAATATAAGAAAATGCGAACTACTAACAAGGGGGCGTTTCATTCTCTCTTAAGGCTGTTTAGGCAAATTCACCTCATGGAAATCGAGGGGAATGGTATGTTTTTGAAAAAAGTTGAGGGCCCGCGTGCAGTTACGCTGCCCGATGGGTCCGTATTAACCCGTGCGGATTTGCCGCCGGAGCAGACCCAACGTTGGGTTGCGAGCCGTAAAGCAGCGGTGGTTCGGGGGGTCGCCTATGGGTTGATTCCCTTAAAAGAAGCCTTGGAAAGGTATGGCTTGAGCGAAGAGGAGTTCGAATCATGGGTCGAAGCCATCGAAAAACACGGTGAATCGGCCCTAAAGTCCACAGCATTGCAAAAATATCGACAACTTTAGGTTGTTAATGGTAACGTTTCTCAATTGGTAACTTGTAGTTAACCAATTTTAGCCAGTGTCGAATGAAGAAGAAGGGTTACCAGCGGAGATTAACAAAATGCGAGTCCTCTTAGTAGAAGACGATCCAACTACATCTAAAAGCATCGAACTGATGCTCACTCATGCGAATCTAAATGTCTATTGTACCGATCTTGGGGAAGAAGGTATCGATCTTGCGAAATTGTATGACTACGATTTGATTTTGCTCGATCTTAATTTGCCAGACATGAACGGACACGAAGTGCTTCGACAACTTCGTTTGGCACGTATCGATACGCCTATCCTCATTCTGACGGGCGAAGATGATACCGAGAACAAGATCAAAGGTTTTGGTTTTGGAGCGGATGATTACATGACGAAACCTTTTCATCGTGAAGAATTGGTTGCACGAATTCATGCCATCATTCGTCGCTCAAAAGGCCACTCCCAGTCGGTCATTAGTACCGGCAAGATTTCGGTCAACCTTGATGCGAAAACCGTCGATGTCTCGGGTAAAACGGTGCATTTGACGGGTAAAGAATACCAAATGCTAGAGCTTCTCTCCCTTCGTAAAGGGACAACGCTCACCAAAGAGATGTTCCTTAACCATCTCTATGGCGGCATGGATGAACCAGAGCTTAAAATTATCGACGTGTTTATTTGTAAACTTCGCAAAAAACTCGCCGAAGCAACAACTGGGGATAATTACATCGAAACTGTTTGGGGGCGCGGCTATGTTTTGCGCGATCCACAGCCAATGGAACTTGAGGAACCCCTTGCCGTTGGTGCCTAACTTGCAAACCATGTTCAGTTTTTAGGTGTAAGAAAACTGTACATGCTCTTTCTCTTCCGCTGGACCTCACTTGTCTTGACGCATAGTTTGCTCTCATGGCAAGCGAGGTCCAATGGAACAGAAAAAACCACAAGACATGATCGAATCTGAAGCGAAGATCGAACTCGTGCGCCTTGCAAAAATATTGTCGAAAGCCAATTCTGACTATCATGGCCTAGACGCGCCCACCTTGTCGGATGCTGAGTATGATGCTCTCAAACGCCGAAACAGCGAGATAGAAGCTCGATTTCCCGCTCTAAGGCACTTCGATAGCCCGAGTGAGAAAATTGGTGCCCCTGCGGAATCCGGGTTTGGCAAAATCACCCATACAATTCGAATGCTCTCTCTTGGAAATGCGTTTGAGGAGCCCGATGTCGAAGACTTTGATGCGCGTATTCGAAAGTTTCTGGGCTATTCTACGACCGAGGCTTTGGAATTTACTGCTGAGCCCAAAATTGATGGCCTGTCGCTTTCGCTACGGTATGAAGACGGTCAACTCGTACATGCTGCGACGCGTGGGGACGGCTCAATCGGTGAGAATGTTACCGAAAACGCGCGAACGATATCTGATATCCCACAAGAACTATTCAACGCGCCCTCTATCCTTGAGGTTCGCGGTGAAGTGTACATGTCTCATCAAGACTTTCAGAACTTGAATGAACGCCAGATTGCAAACGGAGAAAAAACCTTTGCCAATCCGCGCAACGCTGCCGCTGGTTCCCTTCGTCAACTGGATTCAAAGATCACCAAAGGCCGACCGTTAAAGTTTTTTGCCTATGCGTGGGGAGAGCTTTCAGAGCCACTGGCAGAAACGCAATTCAATGCGATTTCGCGTTTAAAAGCATTTGGCTTTTCAGTAAACGATCTGACGGAAATATGTCAGGGGCCACAAGAGCTTTTGGCTCATTACAAATCTATCGAGCAGTCCCGAGCCTCGCTTGGTTATGATATTGACGGCGTCGTGTATAAAGTGAACCTCCTGACTTTGCAAAAACGATTGGGATTTCGAAGCACAACGCCTCGCTGGGCGATCGCACATAAGTTCCCTGCCGAACTTGCTTGGACACGCCTCGAAAAAATTGAAATCCAAGTCGGAAGAACAGGGGCGCTTTCTCCCGTGGCAAGGCTTTCGCCGGTTACCGTTGGCGGCGTTGTGGTGAGTAACGCGACTCTTCACAATGAGGACTATATTCAGGGGCGTGGAAACAAAGGTGAATTAATTCGAGACGGCAAAGATATCCGTGAAGGTGACTGGGTCCAAGTCTATCGTGCGGGCGACGTTATTCCAAAAATTTCGGACGTAGATTTATCCAAAAGGCCTGTTGATAGCCAACCGTTTGTTTTCCCAGAAGTTTGTGAAGTTTGTCAGTCTCCGGCCATCCGAGAAGAGGGCGATGCTGTTCGTAGATGCACAGGTGGTATTATTTGTGCCGCACAAGTCGTTGAAAAGTTAAAGCATTTTGTTTCCCGGTCTGCATTCGATATCGAGGGGCTCGGGGCCAAACAAATTGAGCTGTTTTACAAAGATGGATGGATAGAAAGCCCCGCTGATATTTTTACCCTGCGCGAAAGATACGAAAATGGCCTGAATCAGCTTAAAAACCGAGAGGGTTGGGGAGGTAAATCAGCCGCTAACTTGTTTGATGCAATAGATGCAAAGCGCCAGATTCCCCTCGCGAAGCTTATTTTTTCCCTTGGAATTAGGCATGTCGGTGAAAGTTCAGGTGTACTTTTAGCTAAACATTATCAGTCGTGGTCTAAATTTGTAGCGGGCCTCACATCTGTGACCGTTGGCGGTGGCGACGCTTGGGATGATCTTTTGTCAATTGATGGCGTTGGAGTTGTCATGGCAACGTCTCTCGTGGCCGCATTTCAAAACCCGCGAGAACGCGTTGCAATTGACGCACTCATCTCCCAATTAACACCATTGGATGCGGTATTCAAAGAGGTGGAAAGTAGTCCCGTGGTTGGAAAAATAGTTGTATTCACAGGGACTTTGGAGAAGATGAGTCGCGCAGAAGCCAAGGCGCGCGCTGAAGATCTTGGAGCAAAAGTTTCTGGAAGCGTGTCCAAAAAAACTGATTTGCTTGTTGCCGGCCCAGGCGCTGGATCCAAAGCGAAGAAAGCTGAAGATCTAGGAATAGAAGTCATTGATGAAGATGCATGGCTGGCCATGATCGAAGGGCTATGAGTTCACGTCCAGAAGGGCTTTTCCCATTGTTTTCTGATTTGAAAACACTGGACGGCGTCGGCCCAAAAGCGTCGGAAAACTTCGCGCGAATGAGTATTGGTAAACCGCGTGACCTTCTGTTTTTGTTGCCCTTTTCTGGGGTTGATCGACGTCCGATTACGAGTGTTATAGGGGCCGATGCTCCATGCGTTGTTACTGTTGAAGTCGAAATTCTGAATCACAAACCTGCGGTTAGTCGTGGTCGACCGTACCGGATTTATGTTCAGGATGCGCAAACCACGCTCCAACTGGTGTTTTTTCACGCAAGGCAGGACTATCTTGAAAAAATTCTGCCTATAGGTGAGCGCCGAATTGTATCGGGAAAGCTTGAGGTTTTTGATGGCATAGCCCAAATTGTTCATCCGGATCATATAGTTGAATTAGCGGACGCCACGTCGATCCCTGAGTTTGAGCCCGTTTACCCTTCTACAGTGGGAATTACCCAAAAAGTTATCAGCAAAGCTGTCGCCGCGACTCTGGAACGTCTGCCTGAACTCGGGGAATGGATCGATCCATCCTTAAAGGGAGAGCGAGGATGGGGGGGCTGGAAAGAAAGCTTAAATGCGGCACACAATCCACAGAACAACCAAGATTTGTCGCCAGAGAGCATGTCTCGACAAAGGTTAGCCTACGATGAGTTTTTTGCCCATCAATTGACACTTGCGCTTGCTCGGAATGCTGCGCGGAAATTGAAAGGGAAAGAGACAAAGGGGGAAGGCCTCCTATTTGATAGGGTTCTGAAAACACTTCCTTTTGTTCCGACAGAAGCCCAGTATCGCGCAATCGAGGAAATTCGTTTTGATATGGCACAACCGTATCGGATGAACCGGCTTTTGCAGGGGGATGTTGGAGCAGGAAAAACTCTGGTTGCGCTGGCCGTTTTATTAAATGCGGTCGAGTCTGGCGGGCAGGGTGTGATGATGGCCCCAACCGAGATTCTTGCGCGCCAGCATTTAGAGGGGCTGCGTCCGCTTGCGCAAACTGCGGGTGTGAATATTGAGATTCTTACGGGGCGAGACAAAGGCAAAGAGCGTACGAAAAAGCTTGAGGCTTTAGCATGTGGCGCCATTCAGATTTTGGTTGGAACGCATGCAGTGTTCCAAGATGACGTTGTTTTTAATGATTTACGCTTAGCGGTCGTCGACGAACAGCACCGATTTGGCGTGGAGCAACGGGCGCGGTTGGGAGCTAAGGGGAAGCGCGCGGACGTATTAGTTATGACGGCGACGCCGATTCCCCGAAGCCTAGCCTTGGCGCAATTCGGTGATTTAGATGTTTCCATTCTAGATGAAAAACCGGCGGGACGGCAGCCTATTTCAACGGTTATGGTCACAACAGGGCGTATAGACGAGATTGTTAGCAGCCTGCGAAAAGCCGTTTCAAAAGGTAAGCAAGCATATTGGGTTTGCCCCCTTGTGGAAGAGAGCGAGTTGATCGACATGACCGCTGCCGAAGATCGGTTCAAGGCTCTACGAGCCGAATTGGGAGAAAACGTGGTTACTTTGGTGCATGGGCAAATGCCATCACAGGAAAAAGACCAAGCAATGGCGCAGTTTGTTGCGGGTGAACGGTCTGTGTTGGTTGCAACGACGGTCATTGAGGTCGGTGTTGATGTACCAAATGCAACTATTATGGTGATTGAGCGCGCCGAGAGCTTTGGTCTAGCGCAACTTCATCAATTGCGGGGGCGTGTAGGGCGTGGCGCCGGGAAGTCGACATGTGTTCTTCTTTACCAGCCACCGTTAAGTAAAACGGGGCAGCGCCGTCTCGAAATATTACGCGAAAGCGAAGACGGGTTTCGGATTGCGCAGGAAGATTTGGAGATACGGGGGGCTGGGGATGTCATTGGAACCGCGCAATCGGGTATACCGCGCTTTGCAATTGCAGACCTAGAGCGACAAGCCGCGCTTATGGCCATTGCGCAGAAGGATGCGCGTACGCTTTTGACTTTGGACCCCGAGTTGATCAGCCCACGTGGTCAGGCTGCGCGTTCACTTTTGTGGTTAATGGAGCAAGATAAGGCAATTCGTTTAATTTCAGTGGGTTAGTCATATTTTTGACATCGCGTTCTCATTTGTTCACTAATGTTCTCATTTAGTTCTTTACTTCCTGTTCATAAGATGAGAACAAAGAGGCAACTAAAGTGTGAAGGTGGAGATGAAAATGTTTAGCGAACTTAAAAAAATTATAAGCCGCTCTTCGGGAACTCTGTTGCAGGATGCAGCAGGCTTGTCGGCTGTTGTTTTCATGTTGCTTGGAGCACTTTTTCTACCTGGCTTTGCCTAGTTTGCACTGCCTGTCTGACCCCGCCCAGTGAAGTCGATTTTACGCATCTTGTCCCCATTGTGATGCGCAATCTCATGAAACTGCCTGTTCATATCTTTTCTGTAAGTGCCTCTTCCAGAAACGCAACGAACTTTCGCTGGGCATACTCGCCGCCGTTCCTTCCCCAGGGACGGCGGCTTTTTATTTGAAGTTGTAGGCGATCCGAATGCCGCCCCACAGTCTTCCCTGCACAATAATTGGTGCCGACAAATCTTTCATCATCGTGAATTCGCCGCCTCCCATGTCCCGCCGATAGACTTGGAGGAGGAATGGTTCATTGTTGTTTCCGGACTTTAGCCCAACGCGGTCATCGAAAATGCGTCGATTTCGGCAATTGGCTGTATTCCAAGCCGGGTCGTGGCTTGGTTTCTGCGAAAACTTTTTATTGTGGGTCGGCAAATATCCGTTCCGGTCCACACATGCGCAAAACACGATCCGTTCGTCAAATGTTAGAACCTCTTCCTGGATTATCGGCAACACACGGTCCATGAAGGATGTGAATGGTGCCATTTTTTGCACAGGGTTCGTTCCTGCAATGTCAGAATAGGTTTGGTCAAAGAGTTGGCTCATTCCAATAGCACCTTCAATTATACCAGCTTCAAAGGTATTTGAAACCATCGTGGCGCGCTCTTTGACAAGGTTGATAAACGAAATGTCGTCGCTTGTTCCTCCCATTTCTACTGTTGTTTGAACAATGCTTTCCGAGCGATCAATGAGAGCCTGCACGCGGGTAAATGCCTGTGAAATGCCTTCCGCCGCCTCTTCAACCGAGCCTCCAATAAGATTGAAACTGGGTTCAAACTCCTGACCGGCAGCACGCACATTCTCGGCGTCCGCGGCGATCTGGCTTGCCTGCGCCATGGAGAGTTTTACGCTTTCAGAAATACCAGTAAGGGCGGTATCTGTAAGTTCGGCGCCCGTTAGAACGCTGGTTGCCTTTTCGGAAATACCGCCAGCTTCGGTTTTCATCGACCCGATCCATCCCGACAGGGACGTAATATTGTCGGATATCCCCGCCGCAGCGGCAGCTGTCTTATGGGATAACTCGTTAATGGCTTCGGCCACAACGGCAAATCCGCGCCCTGCATCGCCCGCGCGCGCGGCCTCAATCTTGGCATTAATCGCTAGAATATTCACTTGTCTGGCGATTTTTGCGATGGCGTCGTTGTTCTCTTGGACCCCGAGAAGGGTAGCCTCGACGGTTGTCATACGTTCGTCAATGGTTTGAACCCATTCGGCGACGTCTTTCGTCTGGCCAGAGGTCTTGCGGATATCCGCCATCGAGGTTTCAACAGCCCCATTCATTTGAAAGGAAGCATCGCTCACCTTCTTCACGGCCAGAAGCACCGCAGAATTTGCCTCACTTACTCGAGCCGCCCCTTTGCGGACTTCGGCAAGCGTCCCTAATTGGCTATGCGTTTTTTCATTGATGAGGTCGAGAAAACCCGCAATATCAACAATTTCATACCCCAGAGCAGAAGCCGTTCGGGACAAGGCACTGATGCGGCTGTCCACGGCTTGTCCATTTACAAATTCCGGCGCGGGAATCATTGGCGTCTCCATTTTACGTTTGATAACGCTTAAAGGAGCAGCCTTGCGAAAGTGTTAAGCGCAGTTTTGCGCGCGTGTTTTTTCAATCGCATCCAGCGTGGCGTCGAGCGACAAAAGGATAGAGGCGTGCCGGTTTTTGTACTCGCGCGCGGGCAAAAGAACCTCAAACCCCTCAAAGCGCCCCGTCGGCACGGGGCCGTCTTTTTTGAGCATATCGTGCAATGCGGTGCGCGTCGCGTGGACCTCGTTAAAGCTCGCGCCAACGATGTTTTGCGCCAAAATTGAGGCTGCAGCTTGCCCAAGAGCACAGGCCTTTACATCTTGACCAAACGCGGTAATCTTCCCGTCTTCCACCTCAATATCGACAGTTACGGTTGATCCACAAAGAGGCGCCCGTTTTTTCGCCGTGGCATCCGGTAGCTCAAGGCGGTCCGTCAGGCCAATATTCGCCGCAAGCGCCAAAATGCGCGCGGAATAGAGTTTTATGAGATCGGTATCGGGCATCTTAGGTCCTTTGGTGTTTAAATCTGCGCACCTTTGTCTTAGATAAGCGCTGAAGCCCGTAAAACACAAGGTGTTGCCATGAAATTTGATCCAGAGACACTCGTCTTTAATGACCAAGGGTTGATTCCCGCGATTGCGCAGGATGAAACGGGCGCCGTTTTGATGATGGCATGGATGAGTATCGAGGCGGTGAAGCGCACGCTTGAAACCCGCCGCGTGACCTATTGGAGTCGCTCACGGCAGGCGTTTTGGATCAAGGGCGAAACCAGTGGCCACATCCAGCGTTTGATTGATCTGCGCGTGGATTGTGATGCGGATTGCCTGTTGATGATTGTCGAGCAGGAAGGCCCTGCGTGTCATACCAATCGGCGCTCGTGTTTTTACACCTCTGTGCTTGAGGGCGACAATGTCGAACTCATGGCGCCGATGGCCTAAAGGCCCACCATAGCGCGGATATCCTCGGGCGATTTCCCGTCGGCGCGAAACTTGGCAATGGCGCGCGCGTCGTCCCGTTTGGCGAGGCGTTTACCGTCATCATCACGGATCAGTTTATGGTGGTGGTATTTAGGTGAAGGGAGGCCGAGAAGCTTTTGTAAAACCACGTGAATCTTAGTTGCCTCAAAGAGGTCTTGGCCGCGGATTACATGGCTGACCTCCTGTGCTGCATCGTCCAAAACTACCGACAAATGATAACTTGTGCCCATGCCCTTGCGGGCCAAAACGATGTCACCAACCTCTGTAATAAGCTCATCAACGGTAAAGAAAACCTCGCCCGTTTCGCCGTTCGGGCCTTCGCCGGTTTCAATGAAGGAGAACCCCATTCCAGCCGACGTTTTCTCGGCCAATCGCGCCACAGAGCGCATGCGCAACCGTAGAGTTTGCGCCGAGGGGCGCGGTTTTTCGCCGTAATGCGCTTTAGGAAGGTCGGTGCAGGTTCCCGGATAGATCGTGCCATCAGGGCCAAGGCGTTGCGTGCCTTCTTGTGGCGCACTCATGGCGTCTTGGATGTCGCGCCGCGAACAGTGGCAGGGATACAGGCGTTCGGCGCGCCACAGCGTATCGAGGGCCGTTTCATAGCGCGACATTTGCTCGGATTGCAGCACCACAGGGCGCGGCCACCACAGGCCAAGCCAGTCGAGATCTTCATAGATTTGCGTTTCCCAATGCGGACGGGCGCGGGACTGGTCGATATCCTCGATCCGCAGCAGGAATTCGCCCCCATTCATCATCGCCATGTCATAGGCCAAAAGCGCAGAATAGGCGTGGCCCAAATGGAGCGGGCCCGTCGGGGAGGGAGCGAAACGTGTAATCATTCTTGCGGCGCGAGCCAGTCCGTCCACGCGGCTTTTGCGCGGTCGGTATAGGCTTTGTAGCGGTCTTTGCGTCCGCGGCGGCCATTTTTGAGGCCTTCAACGGGTTGAAACAGACCAAAGTTCACATTCATCGGCTGGAAGGTTTTGGCCTCGGCGCCGCCCGTGATATGATGCACCAGCGCACCCATCGCCGTGTCTTGCGGTAACGCACTCACAGGTTTTTCGAGGATTTCGGCGGCGGCAAAACGACCAGCCAGAAGGCCCATCGCGGCGCTTTCCACATAGCCCTCAACCCCTGTAATCTGACCCGCAAATCGAATGTGCGGTTTGGACTTGAGGCGCATCTGATCGTCCAGCAAAGTCGGCGAATTAATGAACGTATTGCGGTGAATACCGCCAAGACGCGCGAAACTTGCCTCTTCCAGACCGGGGATCATTTTGAGAACTTCGGCCTGTGCGCCGTACTTCATTTTGGTTTGGAAACCAACGATATTCATCAATGTTCCCAAAGCGTTATCACGCCTAAGTTGAACCACTGCATAAGGTTTGTTTTCGGGGTCGTGGGCGTTGGTCAGGCCGACGGGTTTCATCGGACCAAAGCGCAACGTTTCGCGTCCACGCTCGGCCATGACTTCAATCGGCAAACACCCGTCGAAATAGCCAGCGGTCTCGCCTTCATGGAATTCGGCTTGCTCGGCCGCGAGAATGGCGTCGATGAAGGCCTCGTATTGGTCCTTGGTCATCGGGCAATTCACATAGGCTTTGCGCTCTTCTTCGGAGTTGCCTTTGTCATAACGCGACTGAAGCCAGGCGACATCCATATTGATGCTTTCGGAATAAACGATCGGCGCGATGGCGTCGAAAAAGGCGAGGGCGTCGGCGCCGGTTTCGGCTTGGATCGCTTCGCCCAAACCTTGCGAGGTCAACGGGCCCGTGGCGATAATCCAATGGCCGTTTTTGGGTAATTCGGTAATCTCACCATACTCAACGCTGATATTCGGGTGCGCCATCAACGCATCGGTCACGGATTGCGCGAAGGGGTCGCGATCAACAGCCAAAGCGCCACCCGCCGGGATTTTGTGCTTGTCCGCGGTGGCCATGATGAGGCCATTCGCTTGGCGCATTTCCCAATGCAACAGGCCCACGGCATTTTGCTCGTCGTCGTCGGAGCGTAGGGAATTGGAGCAGACCATTTCCGCAAAATTCCCCGTGCGATGGGCAAAAGTTTCGACCTTGGGGCGCATTTCGTGGATGACGACCTCAACACCGAGGTTTGCGGCCTGCCAAGCGGCCTCTGATCCGGCCATTCCGCCGCCGATGATATGGAGTTTTTGTGTCATGGGGGCGATATAAGCTTTCTTTGAACAAGTGAAAAGCCCCAGCGCAAAGGTTAGGGCTTTTGAAGGTCAGAATGTCATCCCGTCGTTTGGGATTTATTCGGTGGCGTCATCCGGTGTTTCAACATCGGTTTCGGCCACGATCTCGGCGTCTTCGATCGCGTCGATCTCTTCTTCTTCGGCTTCGGCGATCCAAGCGACCGAAACAACGGTTTCGCCTTTGCCAGTGTTAAAGACTTTCACGCCACCCGCAGAGCGGGACCGGAACGAGATGCCTTGGATCGGACAACGAATGGATTGGCCATTGGAGGTCGCGAGCATGATTTGATCGCCCATTTCCACAGGGAAACACGCCACAAGTTCGCCGCCGCGCATCGCTTTATCCATCGCACCAACGCCCATGCCACCACGTCCACGCACGGGATATCCGTGTGAGGAGCTGATTTTGCCAGCACCTTTGGCCGTGATGGTCAGGATGAGGTCTTCAGCGGCCTGCATTTCGTCAAACCGTTCTGGAGAAATCGCACCGTCGCCATTTTCTTCGTCATCGACATCGTCGTCGGACTCCACAGCCCCCGCCGCCGCACGGCGCATCTTGAGATAGGCGATGCGTTCGTCGCTGGTGGCGTCAAAGTGGCGAACAATCGACATGGAAACGACTTCTTCGCCGTCTTTCAGCCTGATCCCGCGCACACCCGTTGAGGCGCGGCTATGGAAAACCCGCACATCGGTCGCGGGGAAGCGGATCGCGCGGCCAGAGTTGGTCACCAGCATCACATCATCATCCGGCGAGCAAATTCGTGCATTTACGAGGGTTGCATCGGCGAAATCATCCTCAAACTTCATCGCAATTTTGCCGTTTGAGCGCACGTTAGTGAAATCGGAAAGCGCATTGCGCCGCACGGTGCCTTTTGACGTGGCAAACATGATCTGAAGATTGCCCCATTCACTATCGGGCGCATCCACGGGCATGATCGCAGCAATCGAAACACCGACAGGCATTGGCAAAATATTGACGATGGCCTTACCTTTGGAGGTCCGGCTGCCTTGCGGCAAACGCCAAGTTTTCAGCTTGTAAACCATACCATCGTTCGTAAAGAACAACAGTTGCGTGTGGGTATTGGCCACAAACAGGTTGGTCACAACATCTTCCTCTTTGGTCTTCATCCCGCCAACGCCTTTGCCACCGCGACGTTGGGCGCGGAAATCAACAAGGGGGGTGCGTTTGATGTAGCCACCAGAGGTGACGGTGACGACCATTTCTTCTTTTTCGATCAGATCTTCGTCGTCCATATCGCCAGACCAATCAACGATCTGGGTGCGACGTGGAACCGCGAATTTGTCGCGAACTTCAACAAGTTCGTCCCTGATAATGCCCATGATACGTTCACGGCTGCCGAGAATTTCGAGGTATTCGCGAATTTTGATCGCCAATTCTTGCAGCTCATCGGTGACCTCTTTGACCCCAATCGCTGTTAGGCGTTGGAGGCGCAATTCAAGGATCGCACGGGCCTGAATTTCGGACAGGTTATAAGTGCCGTCATCATTGGCCGTATGGGTCGGATCATCAATCAACTTGATGTATTCCATGATCGCCGCAGCGGGCCAGCGCCGTTCCATCAGACGGGTGCGCGCTTCACCCGCATCGGCGGAGCTGCGAATTGTCGCAACGATTTCGTCGATATTGGTGACGGCTGCGGCCAATCCACACAAAATGTGGCTCCGCTCACGGGCTTTGCGCAATTCAAATGCGGTGCGACGGGCCACGACTTCTTCGCGGAAGTCGATGAAGCACGTCAGGAAGCGCCGCAAAGTGAGCGTTTCAGGGCGACCGCCATTCAGCGCAAGCATGTTACAGCCGAAATACGTCTGCATCGGGGTATAACGGAACAACTGGTTTAACACCACTTCGGCAGTTGCGTCGCGTTTGAGTTCGACAACAACCCGCACACCATTCCGGTCGCTTTCGTCCTGAACGTGGGACACGCCTTCGATCTTTTTGTCGCGCACTTGTTCGGCGATCTTCTCGATCATCGACGCTTTATTAACCTGATAGGGGATTTCGTCGACCACAATCGCAAAGCGGTCTTTGCGGATTTCTTCAACGCGTGTTTTGGCGCGAATAATCACTGAGCCGCGGCCCTCTAGATAGGCTTTGCGTGCGCCCGAACGGCCCAACATAATCGCGCCTGTCGGGAAATCAGGGCCCGGAACGTATTCGATCAATTCTTCGGTGGTTAGGTCTGGATTCACAATCAATGCCAAGGTGGCTTCGATCACTTCGCCAAGGTTGTGCGGTGGAATATTCGTGGCCATGCCAACCGCGATCCCCCCAGCGCCATTCACCAACATATTTGGGAAGCGGGACGGAAGAACCGACGGTTCGCGGTCTTTGCCATCATAGTTGTCTTGGAAATCAACGGTGTCTTTGTCGATGTCGGCAAGGATATAGGCGGCGGGTTTGTCCATCCGCACTTCGGTATACCGCATCGCCGCCGCGTTATCGCCATCCATAGAGCCAAAGTTGCCTTGACCATCGAGCAGGGGGAGTGACATCGAGAAATGTTGCGCCATCCGCACAAGGGCATCATAGATCGCGCTGTCGCCGTGGGGGTGGTATTTACCCATCACATCGCCCACAGGACGCGCCGATTTACGATAGGATTTGTCATGCGTGTTGTTGGTCTCGTACATCGCATAAAGGATGCGCCGATGCACCGGTTTAAGCCCGTCACGCAGGTCTGGAATCGCCCGACTTACGATCACGCTCATCGCGTAATCCAAATAGGAGGTTTTCATCTCGCTGGTGATGGAAATTTGAGGTCCATCGTATACGTAGCGTTCTGGACCGTTTTCTTCTTCGTTTACAGGTGTTTCTGGCGTATCGTTCACGTGGATTTACCGCTCTTTTTATTGAACTCTATATCTTGTTGCCCCATGTATACACGTCCCTGCATATAGGGCGCAATGGGGCGAGCGGAATTAGGGCCGGAAATCCACGAATTCCAGCCCTTTTTAGGGATTTATCCCCGATTTGGCTTCGCGCGCAGCACCATCCCGAACAGATCACGCGGATCATCGGGGTCAGCGACCATATCGAGCTGCTGCATAAACGCTGTGCCTTGGATTTGATCGAGCGCATAGCGCAGGGCAGAAAAGTCCTCGATGGCAAAGCCGACACCGTCAAAGAGGGTGATTTGGTTGGCCGAGGTGCGCCCTGTCTCTAGGCCCGCAATCACTTTCCAAATCTCGTTGACAGGGTAGTCTTCAGCAAGGGCTTGGATTTCGCCTTCAACACGGGTTTGCGGCGGGTATTCCACGAAAATATCGCTGCGTTTTAGGATGTCCACATGCAGTTCTGTTTTGCCCGGACAGTCGCCGCCAATCGCGTTGATATGGATACCCGCACCGACCATATTGTCGCTCAGGATGGTCGCGCATTGCTTGTCGGCAGTGCAGGTGGTGATGATGTGTGACCCTTCGATGGCCTCTTCCGGCGAAGTGCAGGACGTCACATCGAGCCCCTGATTTGTGAGGTTACGCACGGCTTTTTTGGTCGCTGCGGGGTCGATATCATAGAGGCGGACGTTTTGGATGCCGCAGATCGCTTTGGCGGCAAGGCATTGAAACTCGCTTTGCGCGCCATTTCCGATCACGGCCATGGTTGTCGCGCCCTTTGGCATCAGGTGTTTACTCACCAAGGCCGAGGTCGCGGCGGTGCGCAGCGCGGTCAGAATGGTCATTTCTGAAAGCAACACAGGATAGCCTGTGTCGACCGTCGCCAGCAGGCCAAAGGCGGTGACGGTTTGCAAGCCTTCATGAGTGTTTTTGGGGTGGCCGTTCACATATTTAAAGCCATAGATTTCGCCATTGCTGGTGGGCATCAACTCGATCACACCCTCGGCGGAATGGCTGGCGACACGCGGTGTTTTGTCGAAATTTTCCCAATTTTTGAAATCTTCTTCGAGGTAAGCCACGAGGCCCTTCATAAAGTCTTCGATCCCGATGCTATGGACCAAAGCCATCATGTTTTGAACCGAGACGAAAGGCACATAGGCGAGGGAGGATGGGGCGAGGTTGGGCTTGTTCATTTTTGGTATCCTTGTGGAAAAGGGCGTTGTTTTTAAGAGTAACGTGTTGTTTCGCGATCAAAGACGCGACGGCCAAAGAGTGAGGCTGTGAGGTCGACCATCAGTTCGGCTGTGCGGCCGCGATCATCCAGAAACGGGTTGAGTTCAACGAGGTCGAGCGAGCGCATCAGGCCACTGTCGCAAAGCATTTCCATCGCCAAATGCGCCTCGCGCACGGTCGCGCCACCCGGAACCGTAGTGCCAACGGCGGGCGCAATTGACGGGTCCAGAAAATCGACATCCAGCGAGACATGCAGCAGGCCATTTGCTGCGCGCACTTGGGCAAGAAACGCCTCCAGAGGGGCGGCAATACCGTGTTCATCAATCGCGCGCATATCAATTGCTGTGGGGCCATGTTTACCGACGGCGGCGCGCTCAGACGCGTCCACTGAACGCAGGCCCAGATAGCAAATGTGTGCGCCGGGGACGGTGGGCATAGGGGCGAACCCTTCGAACCCCGCAAGCCCCATGGCATAGGCGACGGGGGTGCCATGCAAGTTGCCGGAAGTGGTGGTGGCCAAGGTGTGAATATCGGTATGCGCGTCCAACCAGAGCAGGAACAAGGGGCGTTTTTGGCGTTCGGCGTAATCGGCAACACCCGCGACGCTTCCTAATGACATTGCGTGGTCGCCGCCCATAAATATCGGCGTCCCAACCTCCATGGCGCGCGCACCTTCGCGGCGCAGCGCTGTCGCCCAGCCAATTGTCTCGCGTAAACCGTGGACGGCTGGATTGTCACAGGCAACTTCTGGCCCCAAATCAGGTGCGAAATTGCCCCAGTCTTCGACGTTGAATCCAAGCTCGCTCAGGGCGGTTGCGATCCCTGCGGTGCGGAGGGCGTCCGGCCCCATCAAGCATCCCGCGCGGGCTTTACCGCAATCAATGGGCGCGCCGATCAAGACGCAGGTGGAGTTTTGTTTGGTGTCGGTCATGGGGTTCTCGTGGGTTGGGAAAGCGGAGATACCCTAGATTGATCTGCGAAATGGATGGACAGAAGCCCCATATTCGTATGAAATGGAGGCAGTTGTATCAAATCGGAAGTGATTATGGACGAATTGGATAGGAACCTCATCGCTGCCTTGCGCAAGAACGCGCGCAAAACCCTTTCAGAGCTCGCAGCAGAGCTCAAAACGTCCCGCACAACGGCGCGCGCGCGCATGGAGCGCCTTGTGGCGCGCGGCGATATCGTGGATTTCACGGTGCGTCTGCGCGAGGACGTCGCCCAAGCCCCCGTGCGCGGCCTGATGATGCTGGGGATCGAGGGGCGTGGCACCCATAAAGTGCTGCATCAATTGCTGGGGCAAAATTCGGTGCGAGAGGTCCATTCCACCAACGGAAAATGGGATTTGATTGTCGAGATCAATGCCGATAGCCTTGAGGCGTTTGACCGCGTGCTCTCTGATATTCGCCGCATCGAAGGGGTGCAAACCAGCGAGACCAATCTGCTTTTGACGACTCGCTCTATGCGCTCACAGCAGGTGGTTTAGGCGCGGCTGCGCCATGCTGCGATCCAAACGAACGCGAGGATGAGGGAACCAATCGCGTTCCAGCTGGCCATCGAGAGGTCAAACATTTCCCACGCCACTTCGTCACAGCGCACCAAGGGCGCGCTCATGATTTGCGCCATCAGTTCCTCAGGCGTTAGGTTGGCAACGGGGCCAGATGTGCAGGTCGTCGGGCCTTCCCACCAGTTGCGTTCAACGCCGGTATGAAACAGGCCGATCGCGCTTGTGGTGAGGGCGGCGATGGCACCAAGGGCGGCGAGAATACGCGGGCCACCAGCGAGTATAAGTACGCCTAAAATAAAGGCCACGGCATGGGGGTAGCGCTGCCACAGGCACATCGGGCAGGGCGCAAGGCCGCCGATATACTGAAACCCGAAGGCGCCCAAAAGCATCGCCAAAGAGCCAAAACTTGCGATAATTACGAGTGTTTTGTTCATTATAGCACCTTCACAAAGTAAAATCCGCCCAGCAGCAATACGACAAAAACGATAAATACCAAGCCGAGGCGGCGCTCGATAAAGTCGCGGATTGGTTCACCGTAGACCCGCAAAAGGGCCGCGACAACAAAGAACCTTATGGCACGTGCGATGATAGCCGCGACGATAAAAATCGGCAGGCTGAGCCCCGTGGAGCCGGACAGGATCGTGATGACCTTGAACGGGAAGGGTGTAATCCCCGCGATCAAGACCGCCCAAGCGCCCCACTCGTTGTATTTGGTGCTGAACTCCGCGAAATAATGCTCTTTGCCATAGAATTCGAGAACCGGACGGCCCACGGATTCAAACAACCCAGAGCCGATATAATACCCAAGCAATGCGCCCAGTACTGAGCCAACAAGCGCGACGCCTGCGATAAGCCACGCCTTGGACGGGCGGGCGATAATCATCGGGATCATCAGGACATCAGGGGGAATCGGGAAAACTGAGCTTTCGACAAAAGCAATAACCCCAAGGGCCCAAATTGCATACCGACTCTGGGCGAGGGACATCGTCCAGTTATAGAGAGATCGTAGCATAGCTGCTCTTTAAGTTATTGCGCCTGAAGGCCGTTTCTCACGGTCTAATGTTGGTTTGTCTACGCGATGAAGCGCCAATTTTAAAGGCAAAGTTACCCCGTTAGATAAACTATTGCGTGACGACGGCAAAACCCGCAAAAGAACGCCATGATGGACCGTGAAATTTCCTATCCCCCCTTCGTGCGAAAAATGGTGCAGGCCTATGCGCTGTTTGGGGGGGTATTGTTGATTTTGGCAGCACTGGTAACGGTAATTTCGGTGGGCACGCGCGCGGTGGGGCTGGAAGTTATTTCAGGCGATTTTGAGCTGATTGAACTGGCCACAGGGATCGCCGTTTTCTCCTTTCTTCCATGGGGCCATATGACCGGCGCACACGTCCGCGTTGACGTTTTGGCCGCGCGGTTTGGTCCGCGCGTGTTTCGGGTGTTGGGCGGGATTTCCGATGGGTTGGTGGCCCTGATTGCTACCGTTATCCTGTGGCGCTTCTACCTTGGGTTCGCCGAGAAATTCCCCTATGGAAGCGAGGTATTTCGGTCGGTATTCTCGATGGGCAGCAAACCCTTCTATCCAGAAACCACCTATGAGCTTCAGATCCAGATTTGGCTCCCTTTCGGGTTCTGTCTGATTGGGGCCGCGCTGTTTGCCCTCGTAGCGATTTTGAAGTTTACCGCTGATATTAAAGGGACAAAACCATGACCGGAGTGGAAATCGCGCTCATTGGGTTTGCCCTCATGCTTGTGGCTATTTTCCTGCGCGTGCCAGTGGCGGTAGCCATGGGGATCACCGGATTTGTTGGGATTTGGATCATTCGAGGCAGTGCCTCCGCACCGCTAAACCAGCTTAAAACCCTCAGCTATGACACGTTCTCAAGCTACTCTCTGTCGATCGTGCCGCTGTTTCTGTTGATGGGGCAATTCGCCACAAAATCGGGCATGAGTCGGGCACTCTTTCAGGCCGCTGCTGACTGGCTCGGGCATCGGCGCGGTGGGGTGGCCATGGCGACAGTGGGCGCTTGTGCAGGGTTTGGCGCGATTTGTGGAAGTTCGCTTGCGACGGCCAGCACGATGGGGCAGGTGGCCCTCCCGGAGATGCGCCGCGCGGGGTATTCCGATGCCTTGGCGACAGGTGTTTTGGCCGCGGGCGGCACCCTTGGAATACTGATCCCCCCTTCGGTGATATTGGTGATTTACGCCATTCTCGCGGAGCAAAACATCGCCAAGATGTTTGCCGCCGCCATTGTTCCCGGTATTTTGGCCGCCGTGGGGTACATGATTGTTGTGCGCCTGATGGTGTCCCGCGAAAGCGGTGATTTACGCGCGCCAAAAGTGGCCTATGCCAAGCGCCTGAAATCGCTTCTCGCGGTCTGGCCCGTGATCCTGATTTTTGCCCTCGTAATGGGAGGAATCGCGGCGGATTGGAACTGGGTGAAGCCTGGGGTTCAGGCGCTGTTTACCCCCACCGAAGGCGCGGCAATCGGCATGGTTATTACGGGCCTTTATGGTGCTGCAACTGGGGGCTTAACGTGGAGTGGATTCGTGGAAAGCGTTCTCGCTGCGGCGTCCGCGACCGCGATGATTTTCCTAATTCTCTTGGGCGCTCAACTGTTTAACACCTTCTTGGCCTTCACACAGGCCCCACAAACCCTTGCTGAGTGGATAGGGGGACTTGGCGTGCTTCCGATCATTGTATTGCTTGGAATGTTGGTGTTTTACCTCGTGTTTGGCTGTGTGATGGACTCGCTTTCGATGATCCTTCTGACCGTGCCTGTGTTCTTTCCGATCATCGAAACCTTAGACTTTGGTTTGACTGCCGAAGCCACCGCCATCTGGTTTGGTATCCTCGCGCTTGTAACCGTCGAGATCGGCCTGATCACGCCACCCGTAGGATTGAATCTCTTTATTATCAACGGACTCGCCAAGGATGTGCCCATTGGCCAAACCTATCGCGGTGTTTTGCCGTTCATAGCGTCCGACATCCTGCGCGTCGCACTCCTTTTGGCGGTCCCAAGCCTCGCACTTATTTGGATTTAGCGCGCCGCACCGCTTTTTCGTAAAAAAATAGCATCCCGTGCGTTTTTGCTCTTTTCCCCAGCGCCATGACAGGCTACATCCACCTCGTGGCCCGAGTGGCGGAATGGTAGACGCAGGGGATTCAAAATCCCCCGTTGCAAGACGTGGGGGTTCGAGTCCCCCCTTGGGCACCACAAATCTTTTGAAAATGGCGATATATTACTGATTTAGGTGGATACAGAGGTTTTCTATCCGCCCTGCAATCCACCTTGTTGTTTCCAATTGCATTGAAGCTCATCCATCTAGCCAAATATGGTTTTACCGATCAACGATGTGCCGCCACTTTCGTCCCAGAGAAGACCTTGGTGACTTTTGCTACTAACGGCGGCAACGAGCCCAGATCACCATTTTTCT
Organism: Falsihalocynthiibacter sp. CO-5D18; assembly: GCF_041205445.1. Lineage (NCBI taxonomy): Bacteria > Pseudomonadati > Pseudomonadota > Alphaproteobacteria > Rhodobacterales > Roseobacteraceae > Falsihalocynthiibacter > Falsihalocynthiibacter sp. CO-5D18. The sequence continues at coordinate 72,406 of NZ_JBGFCF010000005.1, forward strand.
GCTCGGGTGCCAGCGGCTGCTTTGAGGACGTTGGCCCCCAAAGTCGACAATAACCCCAACAACTAATCTCGGATATGATGATCCGAGGATCGCGCCTCCATCGTTGTGCTGCGATAATATAGCCCAGATAACCTAGTATCATTCCCGCGCCCACGCCCCGGCTTATCTGCGGCCGCGCCAGCAAAAGACCAGTCAAAATAAGCGACATAGCAATCATGATCGGCAAATTGAATGTCAGGAAACGAGAAGAATGCGGTCGGCCGTTGTGTTTCAAAAGGGGCGGCCATGATAGGATAGAGGTGGGCACAATGCTGTGAGCCAATCGAGAAGCGCACGCACCGGTTTCGCCATTGTGCCCTTGCGATAAATCGCTTGGTAAACAACCGTCTCATCCAGTGGTGTGTCGACCCAGACAAGCGTCCCGTCGTTCAGATGCTTTCGCACAATGACTTCAGGGGTAAGCATCAGTCCAAACCCCATAAGCGCAGCTTCCATTTCGTACCTTGCATCGCCAGGATCGACGATCCGCATCGTTTCCGGATCGAAACCCGCGCGCCGGACGAATTCGTGCAACTCGGTTTCCTTGAAACCGTGTTCGGCCACCCACGGCAACGTGGACAGGTCCGACTTTCCGCCGCTCAGCAAGCTCGGGGCGGCGCAGATTATTATCGGTGCCTCAAGCAGCGTCTGCGCCGCATACCCTTCCCATGTGACACCCTTTCGAAGGCCGCGAATAGCAATATCAAAGTTTTCGAGATCGATCGGGCTCTGATTCCCATCAGGAACAAACGAAACCTTTGTATTGGGGTTCTGCGACCAGAAATCGCTGAGGTTCGGTAATATGACAGAATTGACAAAATAGTGGGTCGTGGAAACCCGGACTCCTTTATCTTCTTGCATGCGTCGGGCCTCAGAAACGCCACTTGAAATCAAAGCAAAGGCCTCGCGGAGTGACAGGCCAAGATGACGTCCCGCCTCAGTTAGCACCAAGCCTCGGCCTTCGCGTTGAACCAGTGGAGTGCCGAGTTCGACCTCAAGCTTACGCACCTGCTGTGCGATTGCGGCAGGTGTGACGTTCAGCGTTCTTGCTGCGGCAGAATACCCCTGCATCCGCGCCGTCGCCTCAAAGGCACGAAGTGTCGTCAGGGCGGGAAGATAGTGCAAATCAATATTAGACATATGATAGCCTTACTTAAAGATCAGAAACCATTTTTAACTACGGGAAATGCCAAATTCAATTTAATACTTGAAGAATGACGCAGTTATCGGCAGGAGCATACGATACTTAACATGTGACTGGAGATGATGCGAGCAACGCGCGGGTTTGGCGCGCCAGATATCAAAGGAGAATAAAATGCCCAAATTCATCGTTGAAAGAAATATTCCCGGTGCTGAAAAACTTACTGCCGACCAACTTTGCGATATTTCGCAAAAATCCAACGCGGTTGTGGATGGGCTTGGTGTCCCTTACGTCTGGCACCATACATATGCAGCCGGCGACAAGCTCTACTGCGTGCACGAGGCCCAGAATGCTGAGGCAATCTATCGTCATGCAAAAGAAGGTGGCTTTCCTGCTGATCTTGTTGCCGAGATCAAGAACACATTCGGGCCGGAAACAGCAAATCGCTCAGTTTAGTTGAGACCTCGGTGAGGGCCGAATTGGCGCGGCTCTCACGCAAACCACCTCAAGATTAAAAAATATGCCGGTAACACGTCAAAACCTCTCTGGCCGTAGCCTGAACAATAAGCCGTAATCGCTCGAGCCCGGCAACTTGTAGAGCTATGTCTAACGTTAGCTTCGTCCCGTAGAGCGGAGTTGGAAACAAACGCAGCGAACGGTGGGGCTGAGCCCAATAAACATGATGCTGAGTTCTGCGCGAATGTCGGCTTCGTTGCCCGTGACCATGAAAGTGACAAATGAAAACGCTGTTTTGCCAAGGGATTGTGGCCTAAAGTCGCTTTGCGATTTCAGTGACCTTTTAAACTTGGACAAAAACGACGACCGCTTTTTCCGGACAGGTATTGATCCTAGGCTGCTGTCCGTAACGCGGACCAAGTTGTCGCTCAGCCCGAAGATCGTTGATTGCGGCGAGCAAGTGATCTGTCTCAGCTGTAAATGTGTCCCCCAAGGTATTTCATGCCGTTGTCACAAGCAAAAGTCACGACGCGTTTTTCCCGATCCAAGTTCGACTGAGAGGTCTATTGCTGCGCAAACATTCAGGCCAGTCGAACCACCTCCGAAGATACCCTCCTCGCGGGCAAGGCGACGACACATCTCGACTCCCTTGTTTTGATCCACAGTTCGCACATCACTCAAGACGGATCTGTCAAGAAAAGGAGGCTCGGGAAAAACAGCAATGCCTTCGAACCTGTGTCCGCCCGACATTCCCGTAGTTAAAAGTGGTGACTGCGACGGTTCTAGGGAAATGACTTTTGGTTTGGCTCCAAGCTCATGCATTCCGTCAAGCGTTCCCATCATAGCAGCACCTGTTCCGACTGCGGCACATAAAACGTCGAAGTCCCCTTCAAGCGAACGGGTGATTTCCTGCCCCATCGGCATATAGCCCCGTCGAACATCAGGAGAGCCAAATTGATCTGCATAGTAGTGGGATGGTTGCACCGCCAGTGCGAGTGCACGTTGTTTCATACGCTCCGCGAGCTCGTGCGTGATATTGCCATCAACGCTTTTTTCAACCAGAACCCGCGCGCCGAAAGCTTCCATCGCCTACTGTTTTGAATGAGAAAACGCATCCGAAAATAAAGCAATGAACTTCAAGCCCAGCATTCCGCATACGAATGCCAGAGCCGTTCCGGTGCTTCCTCCTGAGAATTCGACAACCGTATCGCTCGGCTTGACGTCACCTCTCGCTAGGGCCGCGGACAGCATCGAAACCGCCATCCTATCTTTTAAGACCCGGTCGCTTTTCCGGCTTTAGCGTTGACCGAATCAAAATCTCTGCGACCAGCAGATTAAACACCCATGCGAAGATCATCAGCCCGTCGCGCAGGGGGCCCATCGCTTCGGAGCCGACAGCAATGATCCAGGTGATGCCCACGACAGTTTGGGTCGACGCACCTTGAGCGATAGCATAAGCCCGCACCATCGACGCGCTATGTTGAAAAATATTGCGGGATCTGATTGCAATCACGGCCCAGATGATGAGTCCGATCATTGACGTGCCCAAGACCATCCGCACCCAATAAAGTGTGGCCCCCTGAAGCGCTTTGGGAAAGTCATAAAAATGCGTCATCCAAACAGCTGTGAGGGCGGAAACACATCCCGCCACCGCAATCACTCGGCCGATTGCGCGATGCGCCGCCGGACGTTGGCGTCGCAGGCTTGGTATGAACTGTAAGGCCCCAAGAACGCAGAAGATAATGCTGCTGAGGATGTGGAGTGTGATAGGGAGTGGAGCAAGCAATGCCCGTGTGTTAGCTGGTGCGATTTGTGGCCCGCCTGCAAGCTCAAGAACCCGTATCAACCCGCCAATGACCGGAATGAACGAATAGACAAAGATTACGCCAAGGGCGACCCATTCGGATTTTCCTAAGCGAAGTTTGGAGGCTTTTAGATTTGAAGTAATCATTGTGGCCGCCGCGCCCAAAAGGCCGTGCTTGCGACGCCAGCACAGGAGCCGAGGTGAACCGGCTGGTGTCCGACATCGACAAGCTGACAATCTTGCAGCCACGCAACGCCCTGTTGTTCTGTGATCGCCCATGTGCGCCACCTGAGTTGGACAAGTGCGCCGAAAAGTGAGGGGCGCGTCATGCAAACGAACACCATCCCGGCTGGTTTTAGAACGCGGATCATCTCTTTGAGCGCGCGTTGTGGATCCGGCAGATGTTCAAGGACATGCGCGGCCATAACCACGTCAAAAGACTGATCATCATATGGCAATGACAGAACATCAGCTTGCTTAAAGTGCGCGCGCAACCCGGCGTGCTGCATCGTGGAGCTGGCCTGCGCCAGCATATCGGCAGAGGTATCAATTCCATGGTATTCGACCGGACCCGTCAGGATACTATCGAGCGCAATCGACAGGCTTCCACTCCCGATCCCGCAATCAAGGATCCGCGCCTGTGGCCCAACCTGCTTAAGAACTGTTGCGACCCGAGAGGTTAAAAGAGGTGCTTGATACGCGGCTTCCAGTTGAAAGTGACGGGCCGTTCGCTGCCAATGACCCGAGACCGCGTCGTACCGGCTGGCAAGGTCCGCAGGGGAGAGCGGCCGCCTATTAATGAGGACTTCCCAAGAGCCAATGCGACGAGAGGTCATGGGGATTGCCTTTTCCACCGCAGGGGGGAGCGAAGGCCTGAGGTTTTTGTTTTCTGGCTGCGTCATATCTTTTGCCTGCCTAAAGTTGGTCGATGGCAAAATATAGAATGCGGATTACAGATACGGAATTGCGTATCGTTCTTGGTTTGGTATACGTAAATGATGGAGTGGAAACGATCAGCTTTCGACTGGAATCAGGCAAGGGCATTTCTTGTGACCGCTGAGGAAGGGTCACTATCCGCGGCCGCGCGTGCGCTTGGGCTGACACAACCAACGTTGAGCCGCCAGGTCGCGGGCCTCGAAGAAGCGCTTGGAGTGACACTCTTTGAACGAACATCGCGCGCGCTTTTACTGACACAATCAGGCGTAGAGTTGCTTGCACATTTTCGGACGATGGGCGATGCAGCAAACAGCATATCCGTTGTCGCAACGGGCCAATCCCAAGCGGTGACCGGACATGTGTTGATTTCAGCCACAAACCTGATGGCGACGCATTTTCTGCCGCCCGTCCTTAAAAATTTGCGCAAAACCGCGCCAGATCTTCAGATCGAGATTATCGCATCAAATGAGTTAAGTGATTTGCGGCGGCGTGAAGCTGACATAGCAATCCGTCATAGTCGACCCAAAGACGAGACCCTGTTTGCAAAGCGGCTTCGGGATACGACGGCACATCTTTTCGCTTCAAAACAATACCTTGACGAAGTAGGGCGCCCAAAGACGCTCACGGATCTTGAAGGGCTGAAGTTTGTCGGTTTCGACCAGCCTGAACTGCGGCTTGGCTTGATGGCGTCACGTGGGCTGAACCTAACGACCGCAAATTTCAATTTTTCCACCTCGAGTGCAACACTTGCCCTCGAACTTGTCCGGCAAGGCTTTGGGATTGGCATTCTTCCAATCGAGATCGGCGAGGTTTATCCGGAGCTCGAAAACCCATACTTGGCGTTTGAGCCAATCAGCATTGAGACTTGGTTGGTGGCCCACCGAGAGCTTAAAACAAATCTGCGTATCCGCTTGGTTTTCGATCTTTTAGCAAAAGGCATTGGAACGAAAAATTAGAACGCATCCCTCGTGTTGGGGGCTTGGCAGGACGTGTGCGACATTTTTCATCTCGCTAGCCTTAGAATGTGCAATCGCATGGAAGTCCGCTGCATACATCAGTCACGGTGTCCGTGTTCGCGGCCCGCGCCGCATCGCCTGCGAGCCGCTTCTTGCCAGCTTCCATGAAGTCCTTGGACCATTTGTAGAAAATGCCTTTGAAGCACTCTTCTCCTTATACGGGGCGTGTATGGAATATTGTTTCAAACACAACAATGAGCCAATCAGTTTTTGGTCTTGCTTTCCATGGGTTCAAGTAAGTTGGCACACTGAGCTGCTTTGATAAATGGCTCGTGCCACCTCTCATTTGGCGATCACTCGTCCGATTAAAACGAAACGCGCAAATCTGTAATCGTCCGACGAAAGGTAACCCGGCAAATGTCTACGAGATCATCCGCGACGGGGACGTGATCTCATTCAGAAGCATGTCGAGCAACGTGTGAGCCGCTACACGACCGGAATTCCCATGGTAGGGTGCAAAAAAATACGCCCTTTCATCGGCATACTGAGACATCTGACGTTCCCATATCGTATCGTCCGCGAGAATTTTCGGGATATCAAACCGCTTATCAGCATCGATGTTGAGCACCCAATCGCGAATTTTCAGATCCAGAGAGTCTTCGCCCATAAGCTTGCTCTGCGCAGCGTCTTCGATATTCAGTAGGAGAAGCTTTTTCCCAGTGTAGATTGCGCCAAAGGGGGATCCGCCATAATCCGCCAAAACATAATCGGTCACATAGAACATTTGCACGTTGTTGATATAGCGATCAGATAACAATGGTATGCCGTTTTTCCGCAGAATTTCCATGCTCTTGGCATCGGCGTACATTCCTGGATGCAGTTTCACTAAAAGATTATAGTCATCCTTTAGTTTTGCGACGGCGTCGGAATAGGTAGCCACGGAAGACAGCGTCGACCATGTTGGAAGCCACGTCACGACCAGTTTTTTCGGGTCGCATCCTAGATCTTGCAAAATCTTGTCACGGTTCAGCGAATTGTCGAAGTAGGAATCAAATCGCGGATAGCCGATCTGTTTTGTTTGAATTTTCGGATATTTCGCTAACATTTCAGCGTGATACGGCCCCCAACACAAGACGGTATGATACATCTTGTTCCACTCTCGGAAATTCCAGCCAGCCTTGCCGAGCGCATACATCAGGCGTACATGGGTGTGTGCAAGATCGACCAGCTTTGGTCTATTCTGGTCCTTAAAAATAAACGGATGATGGCTGACCATGACGGCAAACTTCATTCCGGTCTCATAGGCACGCTTTGGCGAGATGGCTTGGTAGCCATGCTTGCGCGCGAAAGCAATGATGGGGTCTTTTTCTTCTGCCACGTCCCACGACCCAAGAACGCAAGTCGACTCTCGGGGCATATTCAGCAAGATGCCTTTGTAATGATTGAGCATTTCAAGATCGCGGACGGCGAGAGCGACCCGTGGCACGAAGTGCGTAATTGCGCGCTGCCCTTTTACAGGGGCCACTACAGTTTGATCATTTTTTTGCCGAAACAGAGTGCTTCTGAGGTGGGCTAGATCACGTTTGGCCCGACCTCCTATTCTATAAATTAATGACTTAGGTGGCACTTTTAACCTCGCCGGATTTGACATGTTCAATCGCTATGTTTTTAAGCACCGGGTGAATAACATAGAAGGTCTGCCCCTCAGTGTCATCTTGCTCAACAGTTTTCAGGTTCCCATCGGATGCCGCGTAGTTTTTGAGAACCTTCACCAGTAAATCTGCCCTGATCGCGCTGTCGTAAATATAGTCAATATCGATTTCGCGGGTGGGCGGAGCGTAATGTTCCTTCGCGACAATGTCGCCGGTGTCAATGTCGGGGCTTAAGTAGATTGCCGACACGCCGCACCGATTTTCGGCGAGAAGGCTATAGTAACACGTTGTGCTCCCGCGATACTCTGGCAAATACCCCGAATGCAGGTGCAGGAACTTCCAGTTCTTACACAAGTCGCCGGGCACCAATTCGCCTCCAAATCCTGAATAAATAACAAGTTTTGGTTGAAGCTCTGTGAGGCGGTCTCTGATGCTTTGGTCCGAAATACTTTGCGCGCTAAGGTCTTGCACCGATGTGCCGAACTTTTCGCATACTTCTCTTAGTGGCACGCCGAGCGTGGGGGTGAAAACACCCTTGATTTCAGGAGAGCGCGCGAGTTGTTCGGCCTGTCCAAGTCTAGCTTTGGAACCCATTCCAAAAAGAAGGGTGGCTTGAGGACTTAAACCCGAGTTGACCATCGCCTGTGCATACGCACTTGATCTGGCAGTGTCTGCTGCCAGAAACACAACTCCTTGCAATGTCATGAGACCCTCACCGATAGTACCAAAAAACGTCATCACTCGCGCCAATTTTCTCGCGCAGTATCAAAATATTATAGGTGTAGCTGTTTGGATTGGCAATGTATCCAATTATGGTATCTTGGCGGTTAAAAACCTATCATGTGCGACGGGCTCAACCTGAGGTACACATTTTTAAGTCCACTGGCGCAATTCCACCTATGGGGAAACGTCCGCGGTAAACACTGTACGTGCTCTACCAGCCTAAGTGTCCCATAAATTGCGACGCAGAGAAGGTCCGGAATGTTAGAGCAAGATCGGGTTCCTAAGGGAAAGCCATGCCGAAACCCCAAGCATGGAGAATTCAATTACCCCGCCAACTTAGCCGTAATACCTTCTTCGTTTTGAATAAGGCCAGCCAAGCGACGCTGTAGATCAGTCGAAAGTTGGCTTCGAACCGAGCAAAGGGTGTCGATGACCTTCAATAACGCGTTTAGCTTTGGCAATTTTCCGTCAGCTTGGAACGAGATCACTAAAACTTCGGCAAAGCGCACGTAAAGGTCAAGGTCTTCGCGCTTGGTGCGATCGATGGCGCGAAAATTTTTGTCATAGGCGCGGTGCAAATACTTTGTCGTTTCGAACTTGTGAACAAGCCGGTCGAGCCAAAAACCAGCTTTGCCGGATTGATCGGACTTTTGCAGCTCTGCCATGAGTTGCTCAAGGAGGTCTGCGGTCACAACCGCGCCATTCTCTGGAAGCTGCGACGTGCTTGTTACAGGGAATTCGGATGGCTGGGCTGCTGGCTGCGGCAATTCCGCCAAAACCGCGTCACGGGACGCGCGCCACGCTTGCACCATCGGTGCGCCGACCGCAGGTGTATAAAAGTAAGTATTGCGGTCGTTAAGGCGGTTGCCTTCGGCGTAAGGGTAGCCCAATTGACTCATAGTTTAACACCATTTGCCGCGAGGATTTGCCGTGCCACAGCGTCGACATCAAGGCCCGGTTTGGAATTGTCGATGATCAGATCGGCGGTCTCGGGCCGTGGAAACGGAATATCAACGCCAACCACATGGGTGCGTTCCCCGCGCAACGCCTTTGCATAAATATCCTTGATGTCCCGCCGCACCAACTCGTCCATCGGAACGTCTAAAAAGACCTCGAAATACTTCGAAAACTCCCGACGATTGTCTTCGCGCAAATCGGGGAAAATCGACAGGATCGAACACACCACATTGATGTTCTGCCGGTCCAGCCAACGGCAAAGCCGAAAAATCCGCTCTGCGTTGCGCCGCCGTCCAGAAAGCTCGTGTGAATCCGGCTGAATATTCTCGCGCATGATGTCGCGGATTTCGTCGCCGTCGACAAGCACAGTATTGGGGGCCGCATGTGCCCACAGTTCGTGCACACGCCGCGCCACCGTTGTTTTACCCGCACCGGACAGGCCAATCACCCAGATTACCATTGACTACTCCTTGAAAGTCTACGGGCCAAAAGCCGCATATTTACGTTAGGTTTATGCCTCAAGAGTGAGTTGACCTTCGTCAACGATCTCGTGGGCCACGCGCAAATCAGACGTGCTGTCGACCTCGCACCAACCACCAGAAATCGCCGCGCCATGGATTGTATGACCCGCATTAATCAGACGCATCAGAAGCGACGTCATATCCATTTTGGGACGCTCTTCCTCCGTTGTCACCGACAAAATTGCATCGATTGTCTGACGTGAAAACCGCAGCAGTCCCATATACTGCCCTTCGATCTCAGCGAGAGAGTCTGTCTTGCCGCCGATCTCGGTGAGGATGTTGTCGTTTGAGATACGGAATGTTTCGGCATCCGAAAGCGGGTCCTCAAAGCGGCGGTTCCACTGCGTGAGCCAGTCTTTGTCATAGGCCAAGGCGGTATCACCCGGTGCCGCCATAAGTTTTTTCACGATGGAGGGCGCATAAACGATGTCCGAATAGCTAATGATCACGGGCCCGTCAATTTCTGCGGCCGCGCAGATCAGGCTGCTCACCATGTTGGTGTTTGCCCAATCATCGTTCGGGATGGTTCGATCGGCGTAGGGCGCAAACTGCTCGCCGCGATATCCCGTGACGATGACGATGTCGTCGATACCGGCGCTGCGCAACGCGTCGATTTGCCATGCAACCAAGGGCTTAGACGCAAGTTTCACCAACCCTTTGGGTCGGTCATTGGTCATTTCGCGCATCCGACTGCCACGTCCTGCTGCTAGAATAATTGCTTTCTTTGTCATGATGTCACCACGCTCATAGTTTAGATTTCGTTTGGCTGGATCGTTCCAGTCAACGCTCTTTTGATCAGGTCCAGAAAGCACCGTCCGTAAATAGCTTCCTGATGACGGTAAAATCAAATGCAGGCGATCCGCCGTCCCGCTCGGGGTGCCATTGGATCGCGAGCACTGGTTTTGAGCGGTGCGCAAACCCTTCGACGCAATCGCCAGCCGTCGCAAAAACCTCAAACTCGGGTGCCACGCCGCCGGACAGCAACGCCCCCTGATTATGGTAACTGTTCACGGTCAAAACGCCGCTACCGGCAATCTCGCGAAAGGGGGCGGTGCTAATTCCAATGTCATGACGCACGGCGGTGTGCGAATGACCTGTCGCATCAGAAACCGAGGTTTCGATTTCGCCACCCGTCAATTTATGGATGACCTGTAGTCCGCGACAAACCCCAAGCAGAGGCAAATTCGTTTTGAGCGCATGCTCGTATAAGTGTGTTTCGGTCGCGTCGCGCTCAGGGGCGTCGCCCCAGTCATTTCCGTTCGACAAGATTATGCCGTGTGGCCGAACCGCGGCGAGCCATGCGCTGACATCCGGCAGATTGTTAGGGACGGGCACCAGCACGGCCTCGGGAAAGTGCTCGCCGAAGGCCCGAATCCAGTCGTGACCAAGCGCATCGCGCCGATCAGGATAGGACGGATTTTCCACAACCCGCTGTGTTATTGCAATTATCATCTGATACGATTGGTGGTGGTTTTAAGGGTACCTTGGGCACAATTCAGTTCCACCATGCTGCTGGCCAAAACCTGCTCAAATAACTGCTCGCCGGCGCCGATTGTCGCCGGAATTCGGAACTCTGCGCACCGGATTGCCATATGGGAATTTGCGCCGCCGAACTTGGTGATAAGGCCAAGGATATTGCGGGTGAATATCCAGTCAAAACCGGGGTCGGCGCTCTCGATGACGACGATTTTACCATCGATTTTGTCGTCCACTTCGTTCCCAGTCAAATGAACGATCTCACCCTCCACTGACTTCGACGTTATGAAGTTTGGACGGCTGATCAACAGGGGAACGATGTGAAAATCACTGACCTCTTTGATGAGGTAGGGCAGGTGGAGCCCCATGGTGACTTGATAATCCTTCATGTTGGTTTCGGCAGTGCTGCGCAGATACTCTTCGGTAGAGCGGCCCTTGTTCATCGAATTGACGTCGAGGATTGTTTGGATCGGGATGAAGGAAAGCTCGTCCCTGCTCAGGCCATTCCGCTGCCCCCATGCCGCGATACCTTCGAGCGCGTCAGAAAGGTTTCGCGTGAACACAAATTTGGAATATTCACGGGCTTCTGTTGCCTTGCCAATATAGTCAAACAACGTATCGACATTCGTGTCGTACCCAAAATCATCCAGCAACGACTGGATTTTCGCTTTCTTGTCATCAGAAAGCACAAACCCGACTTCCAGCCCCTCTGGATCACTGGTTTCGACCACAGGCGCGTTGCGCATCCGCTCGATCAATTCAGGACGGCTATCATAGCGCATCGACTGAATGTCGTAGGCGCCGGGCCGCAAATGGCCATAGCGATTGAGGAAAATACCAAGATCAAGTTTGCCGTCCGAGAGCTTGCGCATATCGCTAACAAGGTCCCCGGCAACGGTATTGACCGTCCCCATGAAGGCATCCATATCCGCTTGCGTAAGCACATCCAAACTGACCAGCGATTTCAGGAACGACTGGGCAATAAATCCGTGCCGTGCCAGAATAGAGAACGGCACCGTGCCCAGATCGACGCAGTCTTCTAGGAGCGCGGCAACCGACGAAAGATCGATTTGACTGTGGTAACCCGCGCGTTCATCGCATTTGCGCGACAGCGTTTCAATTTTTTCAAGTTCACTTTCAATCGATGCGGTTTGCGACGTTATCAAGGAATGGGTCAGGCGTTGCAGGCAATCCTTGAAAATATCGCGTTCCCCATCATCGAGAAGACCAGCGCACTGCTCCTCAAATCGCTTATCAAAATCAAAAGAAAGCGTGGTGATCGCAACGTCGAACTCGACCTTATCGTGCAACTGCGGATTGTCGGACAGGCGTTGTACCCAACCATCAACGAGCTTGTGACCGATCGCGGGAGGGAGGTCTGCGGGCAGGTAGGAATGGAAGCTCAGACGCGCATCAATATACGGCTGTCCACCGAACATATACATCAATGGGGAGCCTTGCGGTTCGGCATAGCCCATTTGTTTGCGCGCCAAACGCCATGTTCTATCCGTAATCAGGCGCTGGTAAAGTGACACCGCGAGGGGCCGTGGTCGTGAGCCGATCATTTCGACGGGGTTCCAGTCGGGCATCTGCCCGAAGAGAGACCGACTGCCGTAGACACCGCTCAGCGGCTGAAACCTCGTCGCCGCAAACGCTGACATGCTTTTGATGGCATCGCGGATGCGCAGCGCCATGCCGCGGTTCCAGTTTGCTTGGGTTGTGATCTTGCGCACTTGGAACAGAAAGACGCGGTTGTCTTTGTCGACGGCGAATTCGATATCGAGCGCATCAATTTCTGTGACCGCTTCGATTTCAGCCACCGCATCAAGCACGGCCCTAAAACGTGGAGAATTCAGTGTGTGTTGCGAATTGCGATGTACGAAGAGCGTGCGACCGTTCTGTTCGCCCGACGTAACACTGTCTGTTCGTCCTGAAACGTCATCATAGTTAATGACGTAATAGGGGGCACCAGTATTGAGGTCTTGGGTAAAGACCACGCCGCTCATCGAAACATTGTTGACGTAGACTTGAATGAGAACTTGGTGATTGCGCTCACAGAGTTCCAAGCCCCCCGGATAGCTCTCGATAATAGTATCAATCGCCTGAGAGAGGCTGTCTGTGTCGCCGCCGTTAATATCTAGAAGGGACTCAAACTCGCCAGCCATTGTCGATTCATTGCTATCTTCACCCTGCGCAGAGGAGCGAACCGCAACTTTTTTGTGCTTGAAACGACGTGTCAGAGTGTCAATCACACTCTCGTTATTATTGACCCACTCCTCAACCGAAATAAAGCTAAAGTCTGGGATGATCGACTGCTCAAGACTTGGTCCAAGTCCCTGCAGCGTTTCGGCTTTTGTACCGAACCCAAAACGTCCGACCTCAGTAATTCTTGTCATTCGTGGCGGCTCCTCAACTTACGCATGTCACTTTGTTAGGTACGTGTTTACTTCACTTATTCTGATTCAAGTTCGCGACGGCACCGTTAAAGAATCTGTTTTTATAGCTAAAGAAGTAGATTGTCGGTTTCAAGGTGATACGTGCGAGCGACGCTAATCCCAGCCAGACACGCTCATATATAGTCCGGTACGGACCCAATGAAAAATAAACGGGGTGCTTGGTCTGAGGATTTTATGATTTCGGCGAGGAATACTGTGAGAAGCAATGCCAGAACACATGGGAATATCCGCGCACATTAGAAATTTGGGCACAACCAAAGCTCCAGCCTAATTCGGGTTTTATGCTGTGGATCGCCCAATTAAACTGGCGCGGTTCAGTAACGTGATTTGGTCTCATTCAAGCGTCAAGATTGCTCTGCAACATTCAAATAACCTCGGTATTGAGCGGCGCGTTTTCGCTGGTACCCAGAAAAACTTGCTCGTCTCCATCCTTATGGCAAGGAAATATTTTCGTATTAAACTGAGATCGTTAATCTAAATTTACGTCTGTTTGTAAAACAGCGCCCATAGCGGCATGAACTGCGTCGAAAATTTCACAGACATAGGCCTGACTCACCTTATTTAAGGCAGATTCAGTTGGCAGTGACCACGTGGCACGAACCGATCAATTACGCTAAGAGGGACCGGAATTAGGGTCCTAGGGCTATATCACGAATAGCGATTTCCTCTACACTCTCTGGCAGGTGGTTTTTCGTGCGGAAGCTGCTCGGATTGGTTCAATTCTCAAAAATACTATCCTTGTATTACTCAATACTCCGGTGCCAATCTCTTGTGGATATGGCGTTTATTTGAGGTCGCCTCAAAGACTAGATGAGGGCGTGGCGACAGGTATTTATCTTATAAATTCAAAGCGGTATGCAAAAGCCAATTAAGGAAATCCCCTATGCTCAATGACTTGAAAAATGGGCTTCAGGGGGGATAATATCCCGTGTCGCAAGGTTTGAGGAAAACGCCTCCAGAAGTAAATGGCACAAAATATCTCCATATCAATACCTTGTGCCAATAAGTTCATGTATTTCGCGGTAATTTAATGACTTTGACGGCAATCGCATCAGAAGCGCCCTGACCTCCAAAACGCACGATAAATGTATAAAATTCAAGGCAAACCGAAAAGTTTCGCGGATTATTAAGATTCAGTCTGCATGATCCAAAGCGGGTGATTTGGGTTTTTAGGATGGGTTTATGAGCATACACCAAGATATTTCTCAAGGTGGCACAGATGTGTCAAATGGGACAGCAGACGCAAAGAATAAAGTGCAAAAACGTTTTCGAAATGTTGTTGTAAAGCGGGAACGGCTTTTTAACCTGCTTCAAGAGGAGCATTTAAAAGAACGGCTTGCGGCGCAGGAAGAAAACGTTTCCAAAGATACGCCCAGTGCCGGCGTTTTCCGACTTTATGGGACGGGGCCATTGCCCGAAGTCAAACCAATGGCCGCTGAAAACGACGACCCAACATCACAAGGGGTTGTCACATTTCGTTAGAAAACGATAGCACCAGTGTCTTTTTCGGAAACCGCAGTAGGGCGCAATATTTTGGCGGCTGCTGCGGCAGCTCCAAAGCCGTTGTCGATATTTACGGTCAAGACACCAGGTGCGCAACTTGCCAAAGCTGAGGTGAGGGCCGCCTGTCCGCCTTGGGAAACGCCATAGCCGACGGACGTTGGCACAGCAATTACCGGAGCACAGACTAATCCGGCAAGGACCGAAAAAAGCGCACCTTCCATACCTGCAATTGCAACTATCAATGGAAATTCGCGTAATTCCGGTAGACGTTCTTGCAATCGCCACAATCCAGCGACGCCTAGATCGGCGAAGAGCACTGCGTTTAAACCAAAAAACTGCGCTGTTGAAATAACTTCCTGCGCAACCTTATGGTCGGACGTTCCACCCGTCACCACGGCCAGTTTTGGTGCATTCGGCGCGATTTTTGGCGCCCGAAAGACTGCCGTTCGTGCAACCAAATCGCAGAGAACATTGTGAGGAGCCAACGCGTGCAATTGTGCGTCCGTCAGGCGGGTCATCAATAGTGGCGTCTGGGATTGTACATGTGCGTCAAAAATGTCCAATAGATGTTCCACAGACTTATTTTCGGCATAAATTACTTCGGGGAGGGACGTTCTCGCTTTACGATCCCAATCAATATTTGTGTGTGATTTCATGATGATATCGGCATGATGAACGCGCTCCCTCGACTATAGGCTGCATGGCCTACGAAAGGTTTTCCGGCCATTTCGCAAAGCGTTTTGACCGCTTGAAGGGCCGCTTCGCTCGGCTTGGAACTTGTATCCAGTCGCAACCCGTTTGGCGTGAGGCGACACCGAATGTCGTCCGCATCCATCATCGTGGCCGCGGCAGTCTCGATTTTATGGATGAGCGCCAAGTCGCCGGCGGAAATGGCAATGCCGGTCTCAACGCGACTGGCCAAACAGGGTTGTGCGGGCAATGTGGCGATATCCGGCAACCCCAGCAACCGCGCGAAGTTTCGCAACTCCGATTTGTCGATTTTGGCCTCTACAAAAGGATGTAAAACGTTATTCTCTTTCGCAGCAATCAATCCGGGTCTGTATTCGCCAAGGTCGTCCAAATTTGTGCCAGCAGCTAGGTCTCCGTGGCATTCCTGACGGATGCGTGCATAGAGATTACTTTTACAGAAATAGCAGCGATTATGGGGGTTTTTAATGTAATTTGGGTCGTCAAACTCTCGGGCGTTGAGTGTTTTAAGCGTCCAGTTTTCAGTTCGCGCCATGTCTATCACGCGCTGCGTGGCTTCGCTCGGAACGGCAGGTGACAGCGCGTGGGCCACAGTGACCTGCCCATTGATGCGTCCCGCAATCGTGGCAAGCGTTAGGCTATCAACGCCACCACTCACGGCTACTGTCAAGTTTGGGGATTGCATAACAACCTTGCGCAAACGCTGAAATGTGGCGAGTTTCTCAAGGGCTTTCGGAACATCATGCATCACGTAGTCCTTCAGATTCACGCGCTTGCTTGCGCCGCTCAGCAAGGCTCAAAAGGGGGGCCAAAGCGTCGCTCTCGACCTTAACTGTGTTTCCAGTGGGCCTGTTGGCCGTTTTAATTGGCCAGCCTGCATGCGTTTCGGATGTGCGTCGCAGAATTTTTCGGCGAACTGTCGAAAATCGAACTCCAAGCGTTGATGTTTGGATAAAACAGGCGCGTATGACGGAGTCTTGCTGTGCGGGAAGCGCCAAAATGCGAAGTGCCGTGCGATTGCGTCCTTTTTTCCCCAGTTCTTGCCGACATCCGACGTCAATTACCCCTTCCGTCTCGCGTAGGTATTCGACTGAGATAGCCAGTTCTTCGCCTGTCATGTCGTCGATTTCAAACGCGATTTCACTGACCATATCCTGTTGTATATCATCGACGGTCGACGTTGTTTCTAAGACCCTCAAGATATTGGCGACGTTGGGGAAGTCCTTCTGTCCTGCCCCCATGCCTGTGTTGCAAACGGACCCCGGAGGAGCCGCTTTTGCAGGTTCCAAATACTTAAGAATCGCGGCGCCGGTCGGAGTAATTCTTTCGCCGCTAACACCATCATCATAACCCTCAAAGCCGTGCAAGAGGAGGGTCGTCGCAGGGGCAGGAACGGGAATCCAGCCATGCTGTGTTTTCACGCGACCAGAGCCGAGCGGCAGTGCACTCACAGACCAAGTTGCGGCGGCTTGATCAATGATGCTTGCGGCGCCAACAATATCGGCGAGGGAGTCCCAATCGGCGACCTCATGAAAATGGACCGCGTCAATTTTAACGCTATGGCATTGCGCTTCAGCTGAAGCTAAGTAGGTGAAAATGTCGAGGGTAATTACCTTTACTTCATCCCGTAAGTCGCTGCCATTAATAAATTTTTTAATGTCATACCAGTTGTGTGTTGGTGGGGCGTCGGTTTCAATTTTGAAGGTGACCTGCGACGCTCTAAACCCAGCTTTCTTGACCGTAGCAACAGTTAATCCAACCGCGAAATCTAGCCCCGCATCGGAAATATCTTGGCGCAAAATCGGCGCAAAATTCGGAAATGTATCCAACATGGCCGCAAGGAACATATCGCCCGAGATACCGCCCAAAACATCTAGGTGAAGGTGGCGGCTCATGCCTTTTTCCGTGCCTGTGGAACCACATAGGGCCCCTCTGGGATCACAGCGATATCGGCGTCGCCATGCGTTTTGATACTCGCGGCGATGGCTGCAGTGAGGTCTGTGACGCGGGAAATACCCGTGACCGCGAAATCCGCTTCGGGTAAGTGCGATGAATAGAGATGCACATGCCCCGCGCGCATGGGTTTGAGCTGCATTTCGGTCTGCCATTCGTCAACATCAGCAAGAGATTTAGCCAGTAGGGAGTCCAGAAATGCTGTCGGGCCCATTGCAACCAATTTTTCTTGCGCGGCCCGAAAATGTGGCGAGCCAAGCCCTTCGCCGCAATGGGATGCGATGATCAACGTGCCTCCGGGCGCAAGGATATCGAGGGGAGTGACCATGCCTTTCACCGTTTGGTAATAGGTTTGGTCCAACGGATAACCCGCAGCGGAGGTCACGACCGTTTTGAACGTCCGGCCCACGGGGATTTCGGTGAACTCTCGCACAAATTCAACGGCGGAAAGGTGGCTTTGGATGATCTCGCCGAAGCTTGCAAAAACCAGCCTGCGTTTTTCGTCAATAACGGTGTTTAAGGCGTAGGTTTCCCCCAGCATTTGCACGATTTCGAGCTGTTCTTCATGCAGTGGATTGGCCACCAGATTGCATTCCTTAGCGGCGGGGTCTTCCATGAACCGCGCCGAGTGAAACGTGCGAATGGTTTCGTGATGCGCAACACCGGGGGCGACAACTTTGCGCCCACCAGAATAGCCCGCCATAAAGTGCGGCTCCACAAGGCCCGTAGCAATCCGTAGATCAGCGTCGACCAGTCGTTTGTCAAGTTTGACCGGAACGCCGCGTCCTTTAGTGACGCCTAAATCAACGTGATCCTCATCGTTGAGCGCATAGTGGTTTTCAACCTGAACGTTCTCTAATACCCAAGGATCATTGACTAATTCTTCGAGTTCCTCACCCAAATTGGGCCGATGAAGCCCCGTCGCAATGAGGACGGTGATCTTATTTTTAGGAATGCCGGCAGCAATCATTCCCTCGATCATAGGGCGCAGGAAAAGATGGTTTGGAACGGGGCGGGTGATGTCGCAAATCAGGATACATGCGGATCTGCGACCCTGACACAGGGCCTCGAAATTCGCGCTGCCAACGGGGTTGCTTAGGGCATTGGCGATGAGATTTTCTGGCGAGTCCGGCGTGGGAAACGCGGGTTTTGTAATGACGGTCACCTTTGCGCCCTCGGGCAAGGTTAGTTCTAGGCCCTCGCGCCCATATAGAAGGTCAATTTTCATCTGTTGTCTCCACAAAAATCGCTCTGAAATCGTTCACGTTGGTATGGGTCGGTCCGGTTTGAACGAGACCGTCGATCCCTTCGAAAAAACTATAGGCGTCGTGGTTTGCCAGTGCGGTATAGGCCGCATCGCGGGTGGCTTTTGCGTGGGTCTGGGTCGTCCAAATCGCCCCCGCGTTATGTTCTGATCCGTCGCGTCCATCTGTGTCGCAGGCCAATGCCGAGATTGCCCGATTGTCCCAAGCGGCGAGGGCAAAGCCCAACAAAAACTCGCTACAGCGCCCGCCTTTGCCCGGTTTTGCACGCACGGTCACGGTTGTTTCTCCGCCGGAAATCAGGACGGCCGGCCCACGTGCGGGTTGGCCGTGGCGGCTAATTTGTGTCGCGATTCCCGCCATAACTTTTCCGGCCTCGCGGGCCTCACCTTCAATTGCGTCGCCCAAAATTATCGGGGTCACTCCAGCGCGTTTCGCGACAGCGGCGGCGGCCTCAAGGCTTGCTTGGGGGGCGGCGATGATGTGGGTTTGGGCTTTGGTAAAGGCAGGATGGTCGGCGTTCGGTGTTTCGCCATCGGGGCCTTTTAAAACGTCAAGGATGTGGTCGGGAAGGTCGATGGAGAACCGCTCGATGATCGAAAGCGCGTCCGCGACGGTGGAGGCGTCGGGTACAGTTGGGCCAGAGGCAATAATCGATGGCGAGTCGCCGGGAACGTCGCTTATGGCTAAGGTTAGAATTTGCGCAGGAGCGGCTGCTACGGCGAGGCGACCTCCTTTGATGGCCGAGAGGTGTTTGCGCAGCACATTCATTTCGTCTATTGCCGCACCACTTTCCAAAATAAGTTTATTTAACAATTGCTTGTCTTGCAATGTTAAACCTTTCGCGGGAGCAGACATCAGGGCGGAACCACCGCCAGAAATCAGGCAAAGCGCAAGATCCTCTGGCCCCAACTCCTCTAGGAGCGCAAGAATTTTGCGGGCTGCATTAACACCCGCCTCGTCGGGAACGGGATGCCGCGCTTCCACAATTTCGATGCCCTCACAAGGTAATGACGCACCGTGTGGAACGATGACGAGGCCTTCGCACGGCCCCCAATGCGCTTCGACTGCCTGTGCCATGCGCGCGGAGGCCTTTCCAGCGCCGACGACAACCACGCGCCCCTTGGGTTTTTCTGGCAAATAGGGGGGAACCGCTTTGAAGGGGTCCGCTGCTTCAAGAGCCGCGTCAAAAAGGGATTTTAGGAAGTCACTAGGTATCATTTCGGCCTCGGCAGACGTTGGCGTGAATGGGTGTGCTTGCTTTATGTCAGATTGTCAGGCAATCTGTCAATCAATCAAGGAGTAGCCACATGTTCAAGCCCGTTGCACAGGTTCCCAGGTACCGCCTTGTGGCTCAGCAAATCGCTGATCGTATCCTAGAAGGTGCTCTTAAAGCGGGGCAGAAAATGCCTGCGGAGCGGGTGTTGGTGGAGAGTTTAGGCGTTTCTCGCGCCACGATCCGAGAAGCACTTATTGCGTTAGAAATAACGGGCTACGTCGAAAATAGGTTCGGGGCAGGGGTACAAGTTGCGGCCCGTCCTCCGCGGGACAATCAGTTATTGGAACTTGCTGGGCCGGGGCCATTTGAGCTTTTGGAAGCGCGAATTATGATCGAGGGCGAAGTCGCAGCCCTCGCGGCAGAAAACATTGGCCCTGAAGAAATTGCGCGTCTGAAAATGTTGATTGATGCCATGCAAAACGAAAGCGGCAGTGCGTTTTGGGGCGAAAATGCGGACGAAGAGTTCCATCTAACGATTGCGCGGGCGACGGGAAATCTGGCGTTAGTGAATGCTGTTGCCGAATTTTGGCGTCAACGATTGCAGATGCCAATGTGGGTTAAAATCCACAGTCGTGTGAACGTCGATGCAATGAAACCTCAATTAATTCAAGAGCATGTGGAGATCGTTGCCGCTCTGGAGCTAGGAAATGGTCCCAAAGCGCGCGAAGCGATGCGCCGCCATATCGCGTTGTTTGGGGCGCAGATTTTGGACGGGTGGCAGGCTCTGGCGCCTGAAGACCGCCAAGAAGTTTCTCCACCACCAGAACGGTTGCGGCGTCGTGTTGAAACGGAAATCGGAGAATGGGATTTCCCCTCTTGAACCGCTCAAACTCGCGAGATAAAATGTCGGCATGCGGGTGTAGCTCAATGGTAGAGCAGCAGCTTCCCAAGCTGAATACGAGGGTTCGATTCCCTTCACCCGCTCCAAAACACTCCCCTTAAAATCATGACGTTAGCCGCGACGTCTGCGTCGCCGTCCGCCGCCCTCTGTTCCATCACCAGACGTGTTGAAATTCAACGACGGCAAGGTGAGAATCGCGTCGAGATGCGGGAAGCCATCCACGGCATTGGGGATGTTTGATGCATTGACAAAATGCTCCTGAAAGCGGGGTTCAATCGCGGTTTCGATCTTGTGGATGGCACGCACAGTGGCTTCGATCTCGCGCCTTGCGTCAGTGTTCAACAACGCGATCCGTGCGCCTGTGCCCGCCGCATTACCCGCAGAAGTCACTTTTTCAAGGGCGCAGTCGGGGATCATACCCAAAATCATCGCGTGTTTTGGGCTGATGTGCGCGCCAAACGCGCCGCAAAGCACGATGCGATCCACTGTGTCGACCTCGAATTTATCCATCAACAAACGCGCACCGGAATAGAGCGCTGCTTTGGCCATTTGGATTTCACGGATGTCGCGGTTGGTGACGGTGATTTTTGTGCCCCCAAGCGGTGTCGCGTCGTAAACGAGGTAGGAATTGGTCCGCCCATCGGGAAAACAGCGCGGCGTGCCGACTTGCTCGGCTGATCCGATGAGGCCGGGCCCATCGACGATCCCTGCAACGCGCATTTCGGCGACCAATTCGATAATTCCAGAGCCGCAAATGCCCGTGACGCCCGTCGCCAAGGCGACCTCGTGAAACCCTTCTTCGGTCGACCAAAGGTCGCTGCCGATGATTTTAAAGCGTGGTTCCTTGGTCTCGGGGTCGATTTCGACACGTTCAATTGCGCCAGGCGCGGCGCGTTGACCCGCTGAAATCTGCGCGCCTTCAAAGGCAGGTCCTGTGGGAGAAGAGCAGGCTAACACACGAATTGTATTGCCTAAAAGGATTTCCGCGTTGGTGCCGACGTCGACAACAAGCACAAGGTCTTCGGATTTTTCGGGCGCTTCTGACAAGGCAACTGCCGCGGCATCCGCGCCAACGTGACCCGCGATGCACGGCAAAATATAAAGCGCGGCGTTTTCATGCAGGGGCAAACCAACATCGCGTGCTGCCAAATTGAGGGCGTTTGAGGTGGCCAATGCGAAGGGGGCTTGGCCCAATTCATAGGCGTCGATGCCCAAAAACAGGTGGTGCATGACAGGGTTGCACACGACGGTCGCGTCGACGATCTGTGACAACTCGATGTCGGCCTCTTTGGCGACGTCACGACACAATTGCGCCATGCCTTCGCGCACGGCGGCGGTCATTTCAACTGATCCGCCTTCGTTCATCATGCCGTAACTCACGCGGCTCATCAGGTCTTCGCCATAGCGGATTTGGGGGTTCATCAGGCCTGCGCTTGCGACGACTTCTCCCGTTTCCAAGTTACACAAATGGCCGGCAATTGTGGTCGAGCCGAGATCCACCGCCAGCCCGAAGAGTGCGCGTTCGTCAAATCCTGCGAAAATGTCGAGTAGGACGGGTGCGGTTCCCGTGCCCGCGTCGTGGATGATACAAGTGACTGACCAGTCGCCTTTGCGCAAAACCTTTTGCAAACGGGTTAAAACGGGCAGGGAGGCCGTGATGCCCACAATGTCCCATTGGTCAGACAAGCCTTTTGAAAGGCGTTCAAAATCCCCCGTGGGTTCGTGCATGTCTGGTTGTTCTACACTGACCAAAACACGGCGGATAGAGGGGGCGAGGGTAATGTCACGGGCCTCGGCGCGTTTGCGCACGACCTGTTTGTGCACTTGGCTTTCGGGGGGCACGTCGATCACGATATCCGACGAAATCACTGCCTGACACCCCAATCGTCGGCCTGGTTTTAGGCCGCGAATGCGATCATAGCGCTCTTCAACTTCGTTGATTGGGGAAAGCGCGGTTTTCGCTACCGTGAGCCCGTGTTTCGGGAACTCGCCAAAGGAGGGTTCGACCTGACATTTGCTACAAATCCCGCGCCCGCCACAGACGGAATCTAGATCAACGCCCAATTGACGCGCCGCCGTGAGCACAGGGGTGCCCACAGGAAAATGCCCCCGTTTTCCGGAGGGTGTAAAAATCACGAGGGGGTCGATTTTGATGTCACTCACGGGGAAACTCATTTTTTAGGAAGCAAAGGGGGCAAATTTCACCCCCTTTTTGGTGTTTCTTTTAGTTAACGGCGACGGCGGCGTCCACCGCGGCCCGAACTGGCTTCAGCGGATTCTTTTGAGGCGTCCGCAAACGACATTCCGGCGGCGACGGCCTCTAGAACTCGGCTGAATTTAATCCATTCTGTGCCGTGCGGGTCGTTGTTGTTGAGGAAATTCGCGGCGCGAATGGCTTCCATTTCAACGGGGCGCACAGGATTCATGATCGCGCTGGTCATGCCTGCACCAATGGCCATCGGGAGGAAGGCAGCGTTGATGCCGTGACGGCGCGGCAGGCCAAAGGACATGTTTGATGCGCCACAGGTGGTGTTAACGCCCAATTCATCGCGCAAACGCCGCACGAGGGTAAAGACTTGTTGCCCCGCAGTCGCCATCGCGCCGATCGGCATTACCAGCGGATCAACCACGATATCATGGGCGGGAATGCCAAAATCGGCGGCCCGTTCCACGATCTTTTTGGCGACGGCAAAGCGCACATCGGGGTCTTCGGAAATGCCGGTGTCGTCGTTAGAAATCGCCACAACAGGCACGTTGAATTTCTTAACCAGCGGTAAAACCAACTCAAGACGCTCTTCTTCGCCCGTGACGGAATTGAGCAAGGGCCGGCCCTCGGCGGCTTCAAGCCCCGCGAGAAGGGCTGCGGGAACCGAACTGTCGATACATAAAGGTGTGTCCACAACCTTTTGAATACGAAGGATAAGTTCGCGCATCAAAGGTGGCTCAACGAAGTTATTATCGGCATAGCGGGGGTCTTCGGCCATTTTGTTGGAAAACACCGCACCCGAGTTGATGTCCAAAATATTCGCGCCACACAGCATCTGCTCAATTGCATCGCGTTCAACGGTCGAGAAATCACCAAGCTCCAATTCGGCAGCGAGTTTTTTGCGGCCCGTTGGGTTGATCCTTTCGCCGATGACGCAAAACGGTTCGTCGAAGCCTATAATGGAGGTTTTGGTCTTACTTTCAACGACGGTACGGGTCATGGGCTATCCTTTAAGGGTCTTGTGGCGCCAAAGCGGCGATATCGGAATGAGCGGGCGTGGCATTAGAATGTGAAAGAGCCCAGTTTGCGTTCGTTGTAATGCCACCCAATGGGAAGAAATGCAACGATTTCAACAAGCTTTTTGGATTGGCAGCTTTATAGTCGGCGAGGCTTTTTACAAGGTCTGTTGGCTCATAAGGCACAACCAGTTTCGTGACGTCACGGGCGCGTTTTTGCAAAACGCGGAGCGAGGGGCCAACGCCACAGGCAATGGCAAAACGGATGAGGGTTTGCAACTTGGCCGGACCAGCGACGCCCAAATGCACGGGGATCGTAATGCCCGCGGCCTCAAGGGCTTCGATCCATTTGATCACGGGGGCGGCCTCAAAGGCGAATTGCGTCACGATGGCCATTTGCGCATCAGAGCGTTCGTTGAAATCTTGCTTCCAACGCAGGGCGTCCATCACGAGGCGGTCAGTGCCGTCGGTATCAATATCGCGGTTGCCTTCAGGGTGGCCCGCGATGTGCAGACGTTTGAAGCCGTCAAAAAGACCGGTTTCCAACAGCTGCATTGAACTGTGGAAGTCACCGTGGGGTTTCGCGACACCGCCGGCGAGGATCAGGCCTTGCTCAACGCCCGCTTCGCCTTGGTAACGCGCGATCCAGTCGGCCAATGTGGCGCGATCTTGAATAATGCGCGCGGGAAAATGCGGCATGACTTGCATACCGTCACGGGCCAAACGCGCAGCGGTGGCGACCATCTCTTCAATCGGTGTGCCTTCGATATGCGCAACGTATACGCGGGTATTTTGGGGCAGGAGGGCGCGGAAATCGTCAACCTTTTCGGCCGTGCGCGGCATGACCTCAATGGAATAGTCTTCCATCAATGCGGTCACATTGCGGGGCACGATATTCTGGGTGCCAGACTCGCGGCGTTTGAACGATAACAGTGACATACATGCCCTCCAAAAGGAGGATGGGGTTAAGCCCATCCGTTATTGGTAATCAGCGCTTTGAGGCGGTCACGATCATATTCGGCTTCGATTTCAGCAGCTTTGGCCTGTGCGGCCTCCTCGTCACTGCCTTCAACTTCGACCGAAGGGGCTTTGCGCCACTCCGCGAGATACGCGTCGGTGCCTGCGGCCCCCGAAGCCATTGCCGCACGATCAATCGCTTGCTCAAACCGCTCAGAGAGCTGAATTTTCACACTGCGACGGCCACGTCCAACGATGACCTGTGCTGGCATATCTCGCCAATATACGATGGTAACTTGTGCCACTGCTGATTCCCTTCTCTCTTTAGTTTTAGGGTGGCCCGCGCGCAATTAAGGTCGAATTTCGACCTGACATCTCGTTTTCGCGACCCATAGCCCAAAAGGCGTGCTCGGACGTAGCTCTAAAGGTTTGCGCGCGGCAGTGCTACGGGGCAGCATTGGAAAAATCTTCATGTTCATTATGAGGGGCGCAAAGCGCGTATTGCCCGACGAGTGTCCTTGCACCTGTGCACAGAAGGACATAGCTTGGGGATAACTCGAAAATGAAAGGGCGTAAAAATGACGCCCAAGCGTCCCGATGGTGCGGGCGCGATCCCAGTTGCGGTTGATACCCCCGCGCCAATACACACCGATTCCGTGCCGCTGTATGCGGCACTGGATTTGGGTACAAATAGTTGCCGCATGTTAATTGCGCGTCCCAAAGGTGCGCAATTTGAAGTTGTCGACAGTTTTTCCAAGTCGGTTCAGCTTGGATCAGGGCTTGAGGCTTCTGGCCGTTTGTCTCGCGGATCGATCGCGCGCACGGTTCAAGCGATGCGAATTTGCCAAAAGAAACTACGTCGCCACAAAGTGACGCGGATGCGATTGATTGCGACCGAGGCCTGTCGACGGGCCACCAATGCGCATGAGTTGATTTCGCGGGTGAAGCGCGAAACCGGCCTTAAGCTTGAGATTATTCCCGCCCAAGAAGAGGCGCGCCTCGCGGTGATTAGTTGCGCGCCTTTGATGAGCCGTAAAACCGAGCAATTGCTGGTTGTGGATATTGGCGGCGGTAGCACGGAGCTTGTTTGGCTCGATGTTTCCCACCTTCCCAAACGCGACCGAAAAGCCGCGATTATGCAGGTAAAACATGGATTTGACGGCAAGAAGTTGCCCGATACAATGGCGCGGGTTGTGGATTGGATTTCGGTGCCCCTTGGGGTGGCGACGCTGCGCGATCAGTTTATGGATGTGGATAATGACGCGGCGCGTTTTGCCTTGATGAGTTGGTTTTTTGAGGAGAAATTGGCGAATTTCACCCCCTATATCGGCGACCACATTCGGGCTGGATTTCAGATCATTGGCACCTCGGGAACCGTTACGACCGTCGCTGCAAGTCACTTAAATTTGCGTCGCTATGATCGCAACAAGGTCGACGGCTTGCAAATGACCAGCGACCAAATCGATGCGGTCATTCAGGAATACTTGTCGCTTGGTCCAGACGGGCGGCGCAACGATCCACGGATTGGCAAAGATCGGCAGGCGTTGATCATGTCTGGGGCTGCGATTCTTCAGGCCTTGCTGCGGATCTGGCCAACAGATAAACTTTCAGTTGCGGATCGCGGTTTGCGCGAAGGGCTGCTATACGCCCTAATGAGCGCCGATGGCGTGTTAATAGATGAGGCCGATTAAAATGGCAGACGGTTCTGAAAAAGGCGGCGCAGGGCGTCGGGTTGGCGGCAAAGGGGCTGGCGGCCCGGGATCGCGGGGCGGCTCTGGACGTGGATTGCGCGACCTTCGGGTCACGGTAAAAACCGCGCGCGGACGCAAGCTTTCCTCGACACTTTGGCTCGAACGCCAACTCAACGACCCCTATGTCAAACGGGCGGGTTCCGATGGATATCGCGGTCGTGCGGCCTATAAGATTTTGGAATTGGACGATAAGTTTAATTTCTTCACGCCCGGAGCGCGCGTTGTCGATTTGGGCTGTGCACCGGGGGGCTGGTGCCAAGTCGCTGTGCGGCGTGTGAATGCGCTCGGCGAGAAAAAGGGCAAGGCCATTGGCACCGTTTTGGGAGTCGACCTTCAAGAGGTTGAACCCATTCCCGGGGCCGACATCCATGTTCTTGATTTCCTGGAAAACGATGCCGACGAGCAGGTGAAAACTTGGCTTAACGGTCGTGCCAACGTTGTACTGAGCGATATGGCAGCCTCGGCATCAGGACATAAACAGACCGACCACAACCGGATTATGGCGCTATGTGAAGCCGCTGCTTATTTCGCTTTTGATGTACTTGAGCCTGAGGGAACGTTTGTTGCCAAAGTTTTGGCAGGTGGGGCCGAAGATTTCTTGCAAAAGATTTTGCGGATGAAATTCAAGAAGGTGACCTACGTTAAGCCACCAGCCAGTCGTGCAGACAGCTCAGAAAAATTCATTGTCGCCACAGGGTTTCGCGGTGGCACTGCTGCGGATAAATCCAACATCTGATAAACGGCTTTTGCGTGGTCCTTGATTAAGGTTTGCCGCGCAAAATATCGGCGCGGTCGGTGAGGCAAGCCGAAAGCTGAGCCCGAAGCGCACGAATCCTAGGGGTTTGAGCGAGGTCCGAATGGCTCGCAACCCAAATCGGCACTGTCATCTCGGGCGCTTGTGTTTCGAGGCGTTTCAGTTCGGGCGCTGCGTCGCCGATAAAACTCGGTAAAAACGTACATCCAAGCCCTGCAACGGCGAGACGGCACAGCGTTTGAAAGCTGTCTGCGGCCGCAACACATGCGGATTGCGGAATGGACTTGGACATCCAATTGGCAGGCTGGGAGCGAGACAGCGGACCAACTAAGGTGATCCAATCGTTCGATTTTTCGAGCGAGAGTGTGCGGGACATATAGGCGGAAAATCCCATGATGGCCGCTTGTTCCCCGATCAAATCGTCCTCAAGCTTTAGCGCAGGACGCACCGTGATATCGGCCTGTAAGCGGCCCAAATCGACATGGGCATTTGTGGACAGAAGCTCAATGAATAACTGGTTGGTTTGGGACTGCAATTGGGCCGCAATTTCGGGCAATATCGAATGGCAAAACGTGTCGGTTGAGGTCACACGGACCGTTCCGCTCAAGACAGGGCGCGCGTGTCCGCCGAGGTTTTGCACCGCTCGAAGCGCATCCTCTGCCTCACGCGCGGCGGCAAACACGTCGCGTTTATCGGTCAAAACTTGGTAACCATGAGCTGTGCGCTCAAATAGAACCGTACCGAGTTGTTTCTCGTAGCTTGCGACCCGTCGCAAGACGGTCGCGTGATTTACACCCAAATGCTTGGCCGCCTTGGAAACTGACCCTAAATCTGCGACGGCCAAAACAAATCGCAGGTCATCCCAGTTTTCCTTGTGCATAAATAAAGAGGACCTTCTGCAAAATTGGGGACTGTCTATGTATTTTCTAACAGCTAACCTTAGATAAACGACTCTTTGCAAGGAAAATTCATATGAAACGTCTTTCAATTCTTCTCGTTGGTGCTGCCGTTGCTATTTCTGGCGCAACTATTTCATTCGCCAGCACCGATGCCGAACTCAAAGCCGCGGTTGAAGCGCGCCAAGAGAATATGAAGCAACGCGGCAAAGAACTCGGCGCTCTTGGCGCGATGCTCAAAGGCGAAGTGGCCTATGACGCGGCCGCAGCACAGGCCGCGGCCGATGCTTTGCTCGCAACGGTTACCGCCGATCAATCCGGTTTTTGGTTGCCCGGAACCGACAGCGACACATTTCCCGGGTCACGCGCAATGCCAGCAATTTGGGCTGAAGGGTCAAAAGCTGGCGAAGAAGGTGCTGCCCTTGTTGTCGCGGCCGAGGCGATGGTCGCAACCGCAGGGCAGGGTGTTGATGGCATCAAGGCCAGCATGGGGGGCGTCGGTGCCGCCTGTAGTTCTTGCCACAAAGCCTACCGCGCTCCAAAGAAATAGCTTTCTTTAAGGCACTGTTTCTAAAGGGGAACCTATGGCATCCTGGGGAAAGAAAATTGCGAGCGGTGGGGGAATCCTCGCCGTTTGTGTCGTTGCTGGCCTCTATATCACCAAGCCGGAAAGGCTCGCGCCTGATGCGTTGGAGGGAATGATCCCCAACACAGAAAATGGCGCGCGAGTCTTTTCTGCGATGGGCTGTGCTTCCTGCCACTCAGCGCCCTTGGGAGTAGAATATGAAAACGACGCACTCGGAGGCGGAAAGCGCTTTCCAAGCCCCTTTGGAACCTTTGTCGCGCCCAATATTTCATCGCATCCCACGGCAGGTATTGGCACTTGGACAGACCTAGAAATCGCCGACGCCGTTCTAAAAGGGACATCGCCCACGGGGGAACATTACTATCCGGCGTTTCCCTATGCGACCTTCAACAAAGCGAAGTTGCAAGACATTGTAGACCTCATCGCGCATTTGCGCAGCCTTCCCGCAATTGATACGCCGCGAGAAGCACATGATCTTGGGTTTCCGTTCAATATGCGGGTGTCCCTTGGCGGCTGGAAGCTGCTGTTCGTCAATACCGATTGGGTCGTGACCGGCGATTTGACCCCGCAGCAGGAACACGGCCGCTATTTGGTCGAAGCTATGGGGCATTGCGGCGAATGTCATACGCCACGGAATGTGCTTGGAGGCAGCGAGAAGACGTTGTGGCTTGCGGGCGCCCCAAATCCGGTGGGCAAAGGGCGCATTCCAAATATTACGCCGGGGGAATTTAACTGGTCAGAGTCTGATGTGGTCGAATATTTAACGTCGGGCTTTACACCAGAATATGATTCCGCAGGAGGGGAAATGGCCGATGTTATTGAAAACATAGCTAAACTTCCTAGCGCCGACCGCGAAGCCATTGCGGCCTATCTTCAGATCGTTCCAGCCCATTCAAACAAATAAGCCGCCTCAATTAAGAGAGCGGCTTGAATGTAGGGCAGGAATGTTGTGAGTGAAGTCGCTTTTAGCCGCCCCAAGAACGTACAGGGCCGCAATCCATATGGACGAAGTTGGATCGGCTATATTTGCCAACGCCACCGGCACTGCAAGAAGCCGCAGCCTTCGCCATTTGCGAAACAGTGCGCGATTTGAGGCGTAAATCGGCAGCTTGGCCGACCATGTGCAGCGAATTCTTGGCAACGCCGCGTGACCGTGAGCGTAAAAGTTGGTTGGTTTTGGGACTGCGATATCCGGACAAGAGCATGTAGGGCTCTGTGACATCCAAAAGACTGTGGGAGGCCGTGATGATATCAATTGTGCGTGTATCGATATTTTTGGCTTCGTCCTGACGCCAGTCGCGCATAAAATAATTGATCTGTGTAAGGGCAGGTTTGATATATTCGCCATCGATCCAATAGATCATGTCGATATTTTCACCCGTACGTTGGTTGAACATGTTGATACGGCGTATGTCGCCACTTCCGCGCAAAAAACCCGCAGCGCTTGAATATGTGGGCGCTGCTGTGATCGCGGTTGCCGCAAAAGCCGCTAAAAGGCCTCGGCGGGATAAGCCCGCAGGTGTCGCTAGTGTCATTGGTACTGCCCGTTCTCGTTTTTTGGCCACATTTGCGTGCGGCTGCATTGTTCCCCAGATGCACCTTTCTTATGACATAATCGAAAAAAACCGCCAAGGCTTGATTCCAACAAGGAGGGAAATCCGCCGTTTTTGGGCGAAATGTTGCGCATAGGTCTTAGTCAAAGCTTAATTTCCACCTGATATTTAAAGTAAGGAGTAATTCGGGTAAGCTGAGGTTGGAAAGCGGTACCCCGCGAGAACGTGATCGTGCATGCACTTGCTTTTCAAGAAAGATTTACGTATTCCGCGACATTAAATCGTGAACGGAACGAGGATAAAATGGTATTTTTGCGCGCAGGCTTTGCTTCTTTTTTGTTGGTTTTGATGTCTGTGGTGGTGACGCTTTCAGCCTCAAGTTCAGCGCAGGCCGAAATCACAGCCTTTAAACAGGCTGTCGCTGAAGAATCTGCAAAAGACGCAGGAATCGCCGCGTTCTATCGTGGACGGAATTTTGAGCCGATCTGGACCCAGAACCGTGGAAAAGATGCAACCCGTCGCAAGGCGTTTTTGCAAGCGATTTCGATGGCGAGTGTGCATGGACTTCCGGCTGGCCGTTATGACCCAAATGTCTTTATGGCCGACCTTGGACGCGTTAAAAACCAACGTGACTTGGGGCGCATCGAAGTCCAGATGAGCCGCCTGTTTGTACAATATGCCCAAGATATTTCCCGCGGAATTGTGACCCCGTCAAAAGTTGATCCCGGGATGGTCCGCAAGGTTTCCCGCTATAATTCAGAGGATCTGTTGACGGCCTTCACCAAATCGTCCCCTGCTGGTTTTTTGAAAAATCTGGCCCCCAAAAATCCCGAGTATTTGGCATTGACCAAAGAGAAGCTGACGCTCGAGAAACAGCTTGGACGCGGCGGATGGGGCCCCACGGTTAACGCCAAGAAGCTTGAACCCGGCGCGAGTGGCAATGATGTGGTAACGCTTCGTAACCGTTTGATTGTTATGGGATATATGGGGCGTTCCGCCAGCCAAACCTACGATGTTACTCTGCAAAAGGCGGTGCAGCAGTTTCAGCTTACCCACGGGTTAAACCCAGATGGCGTCGCAGGGGCCGCTACAATTTCGGAAATCAACGTTCCCGTCGAGGGACGATTGAAATCTGTTATGGTGGCCATGGAGCGTGAGCGTTGGTTGAACGGCGTTGAGCGCGGCAAACGCCACGTATGGGTGAATATCACCGATTTCCACGTCCGCATTATAGATGACGGTAAAACCACCTTCGAAACACGGTCGGTCGTCGGCAAAAATACGTCCGATCGTCAAACGCCCGAATTTTCCGACGTGATGAGCCATATGGTCATCAACCCGACGTGGAATGTGCCCCGTTCTATTGCGGTGAAAGAATACCTTCCAATGTTGAAAAAGAACCCAAATGCGGTTTCGCATTTACGGTTGATCAACGGTTCAGGACAGATCGTAAGTCGCGAAGGTCAGGACTTTACACAATATTCCGCCCGTAATTTCCCCTTCGATATCAAGCAGCCCCCAAGTCGCGGCAATGCTCTGGGTTTGGTGAAATTTATGTTCCCTAATCGCTATAATATCTACTTGCACGACACACCGGCCAAGGATTTGTTCGGCCGTGAATCGCGCGCCTTTAGCCATGGATGCGTTCGATTGCGCGATCCACAGGATTTCGCGTTTGCTCTTTTGGCCAGACAGCAATCTGCTCCGGAACCTTATTTCAAAAAGATTTTGGCCACGGGGCGCGAAACGACGGTTCCGCTTGATCAACCGATTCCCGTTCATATTGTGTACCGCACCGCCATCACGGACCCAAAAGGACGGACTAATTATCGTCGGGATGTTTACGGACGCGATGCCAAAATATTTGATGCAATGCAAAGGGCTGGGGTTACATTGCAGGCCGTTCAAGGCTAAATCTCCCAGTAGCTTTTGGGGGACTGAATGACACATCGTATTTCAGAGATTGCAGCAGCGCTTGGAGCGGAAGCTTTTGGCGCTGTCGATCTTGAGATTTCCGGCGTTTCTGAACCTGCTACTGCGGGCCCACGGGATCTCGCGTTGGCGATGGATCCCAAATACGCCGACGGCCTCGCGCAAGGGAAAGCACAGGCCGCGATCCTTTGGCAAGGGGCCGATTGGCAGGCACTTGGGTTGAAGGCGGCGCTGTTTGTGCCGCGTCCACGCTATGCCATGTCAGGCGTCACACGTCTCCTTGATCCGGGTCCGCAGATTGTCGGAATTCACCCGACAGCCGTGATTGATCGCAGCGCGAAAATTGGCACAGGGGCGGCCATTGGCCCATTTGTGGTGATCGGGCAAAACGTCGAAATCGGTGTGAACGCGCGGATTGCCAGCCATTGCAGCATTGAAGAAGGCAGCACCATTGGCGATCACGCGCTGTTGCGGGCAGGTGTGCGGATTGCGGCGCGCGTCTCGATTGGGCACAATTTTATTGCTAATCACGGAGCCATTGTTGGCGCCGACGGATTTTCCTTTGTGACCCCCGAAAAATCCGGCGTTGAGAATGCGCGCGAAAGCCTTGGCAATCAGGGTGACGCGCAGGCGCAAAGCTGGACCCGTATTCACAGTCTGGGCGGCGTGACCATCGGCGACAACGTGGAGCTTGGCGCGAATGTCACGATTGATCGCGGCACCATCCGCGACACACGCATCGGCAACGGCACGAAGTTGGACAACCAGGTTCATCTTGGCCATAACGTTCAGGTTGGCGATGATTGCCTATTGTGTGGACAGGTTGGCATCGCAGGATCAACCGTGATCGGCAACCGTGTGGTTATGGGTGGCCAATGTGGCGCGAGCGATAACATTTTTATCGGCGATGACGTGGTTGCGGGCGGGTCGTCCAAATTATTTACCAATGTGCCTGCGGGTCGGGTGGTATTAGGCAGCCCTGCCGTTAAGATGGAAAACCAAGTGGATATGCAAAAAGCGCTCCGCCGTCTGCCTCGAATGATGCAGCAATTTCGGGAGCTTCAAAAAACTGTTTCAAACATCGTGCAAAAAGACTAGATCAGCCCATAGCGGAAAGGGCAATCAATGCCAAACGTACAAGAAAAAATATTCGAAATCGTCGCGGAGCAAGCCGTCCTCGATGTCTCTGATGTAACTCTTGAAAGTACATTGGAGGACCTAGGCATCGACAGTCTCGGACTGGTCGAGTCGATCTTTGCGATTGAAGAAGCCTTTGATATCCAAGTGCCCTTTAATGCCAACGACCCAAGCGAAAGTGACTTTGATATCTCGACGGTGGCGTCAATCGTGAAAGCGGTCCGTGGGCTGGTAAACGAGCCTGCTACGTGAAACGAGTCGTTATTACGGGTCAGGGTGCAATTAACTCCCTTGGCCACACGGCGGTTGCCACTATGGAAGCCATGCGCGAAGGTCGTTGCGGCATTGGCGCGTTGCATTTTCGCGACGTTGAGCGCTTGTCCATCAAGATTGGCGGGCAAGTCACAAATTTTGATCCGGAGAGCCTTTTTAACCGCCAGCAGATTGCCCTTTATGATCGCTACACACAGTTTACGTTGATCGCGACCAAGGAAGCGATGGAGCAATCTGGCATCGTTTTCGACGGCGAATTGGCACATCGTTCTGGCGTGATTTTGGGCACCGCTGGCGGCGGCATGAATACGCAAGACGAAAATTACCGTTCCGTTTACGAAGAAGGTAAAAACCGCGTTCACCCCTTTGTGGTGCCAAAGCTGATGAACAATGCGGCCACCTCGCATGTCTCGATTGAATACAATATCATGGGGCCAAGCTTTACCGTCGCAACCGCCTGCGCCAGTTCCAACCACGCGATGGGACAGGCGTTTAACATGATCCGCTGTGGGATGGCCGATGCGATGCTGACGGGGGGGTCCGAAAGCATGCTGTGTTTTGGCGGCGTCAAGGCTTGGGAAGGCCTCCGAGTTATGTCCCGCGATGCCTGCCGCCCATTTTCAGCAAACCGAAACGGCATGGTTCAGGGCGAAGGGGCTGCTGTTTTCGTGTTTGAGGAATATGAGCACGCCCGCGCACGTGGCGCCGAAATATTGGCGGAAGTCGTTGGTTTTGCAATGACATCGGATGCCTCCGACATTGTTATGCCATCCAAACACGGAGCGGCACGGGCAATTTCGGGCGCGTTGAAGGACGCTAAGCTCGCCCCGTCGCAAGTGGGATATATCAACGCCCACGGCACGGGCACCGCGGCGAATGACAAAACCGAATGCGCCGCTGTTTCCGCCGTCTTTGGCACTGCGGCGGATGATTTGATGATCAGTTCAACCAAATCGATGCATGGGCATTTGATTGGCGGGACGGGGGCTGTGGAGCTTTTGGCCTGCGTAATGGCGCTGCGGGACGGCATTATTGCACCCACCATCGGCTATGAGCAAGAAGATCCAGAATGCGCGTTGGATGTGGTGCCGAATGTGGCGCGCGAGGCGGACGTGGATCATGTCCTCTCAAACGCCTTCGCTTTTGGCGGTTTGAACGCGGTTTTGGCGCTTAAGCGTATATAACGTTTTGTTATTTCATGAAAAAGGCCCGCTATCGATGTGATGCGGGCCTTTTTCTATTCTGGTTTGATCTTATTTTTTGGGTTGCAAGGCGACCAGTTTGTCATAGCCCAGTGTAAATCCTTTAAGGGAAATCGTGGCCGTTGCCGTTTGATCTGGTGCAACTGCGGGTACGATTTGAAGACTGGCGGCGCTGCCCTTTTTATACGCGGCTATGTCTTCAGCAAGCAAACCGATGCGGCCAACGCAGCCGACCGAACCACAGAAAGAATAGGGATAGCGGCGCGCGTCTGTGGAATCCACCGAGATCAAGATACCTGGGGGCAGCATTGTATCGAGGGGCGTAATGATGGTGGCGCCCGCAACTGCTTTGGAATTCGGCTCATTGATCGGAAAAATCGAGATTTCAGCAAAAGGGCCTTCGCCATTTTGCAGTAGCTGATACAGCTGGCAGGGATCAAATTCCTCTTCCGTCTTGGCACATCGAATTTGCCAGTCGCCGGAAACATCAAGCAAGTACTCTTCGCCCACAACAACTTCGTCTTTTGTTGGCAAGCGGGTCTCAACGGGCGTTCCAGTCGAGAGTTGATCCGCAACCGAAGGGGCCGTTTCTGAATCTGGTGTCTCTTCTGTGGCGGGGGCTTGGTCTGGGCTTGTTGTGTCTTGGGCTAACGCGAGGCTAGGAAGTGTCACAAAGCAAGCTGCAAGTATTGATTTCATCGCTAAATTCATGGTCCGTCCGTTCTTGTTGTCGTTTCAACGGATTTAGCACGTCTTTTACGTGCTGTCAGGTTCGAATCGAACAGAAACGAATTGATCCTGTCGAAAATGGTATTCCTAGCTGCATTGGGGGCGGATCACAGGTGAATCACGCGTTTAGACGCCAGTAACCCATCCTGAGGAGCGCGCAAATTAGCCATGGATTGAGAGCAAGGCTTGGTTCTAAACGTAAAAAAGGGCCTTGAAAACAAGGCCCTTTTCGATTTTTCTCCCTGTCGGACTTGCCGACTATATTATTGATTGGAACGCTACGGCCTTCTTGTGAATTGGTCAACAAAAAAAACGGCGAATTTTTGCCGAGGAATGAGAATTTCATGCGCGCCAAAAAAAACCGCGCCCAAGGGCGCGGCAAGTCTGACAGGGAGGAAGTCAATTCAATCAAAAGAAGACTATTGACTGAACTAACCTTACATTAGCGTATAAAGGTTAAGACTAAGTTGCCTAGCCGATAGTTTGTATGAAATGGAGAATAAACTGTATGCCCGATGACCTGAAAAGCGAAATTTTTGTCGGCGGTGGCGGGGAGGATTATGCCGCTCCACAGTTTCTAAAACTCAAGTATGCAAACCGCCACGGGTTGATCGCGGGGGCGACGGGGACGGGTAAAACGGTGACCCTGCAAATCCTCGCCGAGAGTTTCTCCAAGGCCGGCGTTCCGGTATTCCTGTCTGACGTGAAAGGCGATCTCGCAGGTTTGGCGGTCGCTGGGAGCGCTACCGCGAAACCCCACGATTCCTTTACCGCACGAGCAAAACAAATCGGTTTTTCCGACTATGCCTATCGTTCTTTTCCCGTCACGTTTTGGGACCTTTTTGGCGAGCAAGGCCATCCGATCCGCACAACAGTCGCTGAAATGGGGCCGCTCCTTTTGGCACGGATGCTCGAGCTTTCTGAAGCGCAGGAGGGTATTTTAAACATTGCCTTCCGCTTGGCGGATGAGGAGGGGCTCGCGCTTCTTGATCTTAAGGATTTGCAGGCTCTTCTAGTTTGGCTTGGTGAAAACGCGGGCAACATCACTCTGAGATACGGTACAGTTTCCGCGCAATCCATTGGCGTTATTCAGCGTCGTTTGTTGGTGTTGGAAAATCAAGGCGGGGCGGCGATTTTCGGCGAGCCTGCTCTGGCGCTTGAGGACATGATGCAAACCACGCCCGAGGGAGAAGGGCGGATCAATATTCTCGCGTCTGACAAGTTGATGTCCTCGCCGACACTCTATGCGACCTTTCTGCTATGGCTTCTGAGTGAGTTGTTTGAGGAATTGCCCGAGGTTGGCGACCCGGACAAACCTAAACTTGTTTTCTTCTTCGACGAGGCGCATCTGCTCTTTAATGGGGCGAGCAAAGCCCTTGTGGATAAGGTCGAACAGGTCGCGCGGCTTATTCGTTCCAAGGGTGTGGGTATCTATTTTGTGACCCAGAATCCCGACGATGTACCCGATGATATTTTGAGCCAGTTGGGTAATCGTGTTCAACACGCGTTGCGTGCCTTTACGGCCAAAGATCAGAAAGCGCTGCGGCTTGCGGCCGACACATATCGCGACAATCCGCGCTTTTCTACCGAGGAGGCGCTGCGCGAAGTCGGGGTGGGCGAAGCCTTGACCAGTATGTTGCTCAAAAAAGGCATCCCGAGTGTGGTTGAACGGACATTGGTTCGCCCCCCCAGTAGCCAAATGGGGCCAATTGCGGACTCGGTGCGCAAAGCCACGATTGCAGCGTCGCCCCTCGCGGGAAAATATGAAACCGTGACGGATCGCGCGTCGGCCTACGAGATGCTTGCGAAACGGGCGGATGACGCGGCGAAGGCCGCAGAAGCGGATGAGGCAGCCCTTGAGGAGGCAACTCCGATGGAACGCGAATTCAAAACAGCGCGCCGCTATAACGGAAGCCGCGTTGGACGCTCTAGCGCCACCTCGACACGTCGGGCGAAAAAAGCCACTTCGCGTTCGTTTGGGGAAGCCATGACCAATGCCGTCCTCAAAGAGTTGAATGGTACAACAGGACGCCGGATTGTGCGTGGCCTCTTGGGCGGTTTGTTTAAGGGAAGATAGGGTGAGTATGACAATATTAATGGATGTTGAGGCCCTAAACGCCTTTTTGATCGCGGAATTTCCGCAAGTTACGGGCGAATTTAGAGTTCGTTCCGTAACGCCACTGGATGTCGTCGTTGAAATGTTGATGACTGACGCCCATTTGCGCCCCGGCGGTACGGTTTCGGGGCCAACGATGTTCGCGCTTGCGGATGTCTCAGTATTTCTGGCCATCTTAGCGCGCATCGGCCCCGTTGGGTTGGCCGTTACGACCAATGCCAGTATCGATTTCATGCGTAAACCAGTGGCAGGGAAAACGTTGATTGCGACGGCGCGTATCTTGAAATTGGGGCGGGTTTTGGCAGTTGGCGATGTATTGATACAATCCGAGGGGCAAGAGGCCCCCGTGGCCCGTGCCTCAATGACCTATTCCATCCCACCAAACCGGTAAGACAAAAAAAGGCCGGAGCATTGCCCCGGCCAGGAAGAGGTTCTGTCAGGAGGGGATATTATTCCTTCCAGAACGGACGGCGGGCCTCCGTAAGGGCTTCGCCGCGTGAAATACCGATGTCTTTAAGATCGGAATTCGTCATTCTATTAAGGCTACGACGCGTTCGCACCCGTTGATCCCAGAGCGTGATCGTGACCGCGACGCGCAACGCAATCAAACCCAAGGCGGGTATGTTTTTGCGGCTCTGCAAATAGTGCAGGGGCTGTGCGTGACTTGCGGGGGCGATCGTCATGGTCTCAATCCTTTGTGTTGATACAATCCATTTGATATTTCGTAATTAAGTGATACAATCGGTAAAAATCCAAGTCCAACGAAAGATTGTAATGAATACAATTTGGTTTCCCGATCTGTCCGCCTCCGACGGTCCCAAGTATAAAACGCTCACAAGTTCGATCCGTGATGCAGTTGCGATGCGCCATCTTAAAAAGGGGGAGCGCCTCCCTCCGGTGCGGGATTTAGCGTGGGAATTGAAAATCACGCCCGGAACTGTCGCGCGGGCCTATCGCAAACTGGTTGAGGACGGTGTTTTGCAGGCTGCTGTTGGGCGCGGCACATTTGTGGCCGATCGCACATCTGCGCATGTGTTTGAGGGCGACCCTCTTATTAATGCGCTGCAAGAAAGCACCGTTGATTTTCGCGGCTGTCGGGTTTCGGATGTGGGGCAGGGCGAGATCGTAAAGGAGGCCCTGATCCGAGTCGCCTCGCGCGCGGGCAATCGTTATGTCGATTACCCAACCGCTGCGACCGATCGTGCGGCACGCGCGGCGGTGTGCCATTGGATTGGACCTGACCACGTGGGGCGCATTGAGCCGGATGATGTGGTTCTGGGATTGGGGGCGCAAAACTGTAGCATTTTGGCGCTTCAATCCATCCTGCGCGGGGCGCATCCCGTCATTATGACCGAACAATTAACCTACCCCGGTGTGCGCCGCGCCGCGCAGCTTTTGCGGGCTGAAATTGTTGGGCTTAAAATGGACAGTCACGGTATTTGCCCCGATTCCTTTGAGGAAGCCGCGCGAATGCATGGTGGTAAAGTCCTACTTACTTCGGCTGAAGTTCATAGCCCGACAACGATTAATACGCCCTTGGAGCGTAAACTCGAATTGGCCGATATTGCCCGTCGTCACGACATTCAAATTATCGAGGATGACTGCCATCGGATTGATACCCCCAAGGCCCTGAGCTATCGGGCGATCGCGCCTGATTTGGCGTGGTACATTGGATCTTTGACCAAAAGCGTTGCGGCGAGTTTGCGGTTTGGCTTCATTGTGCCGCCCACAGGGGCCGCACCCCTGACGTTACAAGTGGCACAATCATCGTTTTATGGCCTGCCGCAACCCATCCTTGATGTCTGTGAAGAGCTCATTCTTTC
This sequence comes from Falsihalocynthiibacter sp. CO-5D18, assembly GCF_041205445.1. Lineage (NCBI taxonomy): Bacteria > Pseudomonadati > Pseudomonadota > Alphaproteobacteria > Rhodobacterales > Roseobacteraceae > Falsihalocynthiibacter > Falsihalocynthiibacter sp. CO-5D18. The sequence goes on from NZ_JBGFCF010000005.1 coordinate 112,000, forward strand.
TGGCGCGGCCAGTGAGGTGCGCAAAAAAGTGGTACAAAGTTGCCAAGAGCGTGTGCATCAAACCGTGAATGTTTTGGGGCAATGGGATATCCGTTGGCGCCCTGATGCGCCGTTTATCTGGCTTAAAATGCCGCGGGGTTGGCGTGGGTCTAGCTTTGCTGTGGCCTGCAAAAGTCGTGGCATTCGGGTTAAACCCGCCGATGAGTTTGCCCTTCCCGACGGCGATTCCCCAAATGCGGTGCGCTTGGCGGTGAATGCAACGGGGAACGACGAGGCGCGCTTGGCGGCCCTTGGCGAGATTAACCAAATTCTCCAACATCCCGAGCAAGACGCCGAAATTTAGGGAATTGCGTCAAAATGAGTGGGGTATTATTGTACCTAAATAATAAATCGTTGTTTTTAAACGATTTATTGCGTCTTTTAGCACTTGTTTGCGCGCCAAACCCCTTTATAACCCCGACATCAATTAGCGGTATGGGATTCCCCATGCCATCATTCGACCACGATAGGGTATCCTACATGAAAACCTTCTCTGCGACTCCTGCGGATATCGATAAGAAATGGATCATCATCGACGCTGAAGGCGTTGTTTTGGGCCGTCTTGCTTCGATCATCGCAACACGCCTTCGCGGCAAGCATAAACCAACCTTTACGCCTTCGATGGATATGGGTGACAACGTGATTGTTATCAACGCTGACAAAGTTCAGTTGACTGGCAAAAAACGTGACGACAAAATCTACTACTGGCACACTGGCCACCCTGGTGGGATCAAGCAGCGCACTGCACGTCAAATCATCGAGGGTAAATTCCCTGAGCGTGTTTTGACCAAAGCTGTTCAGCGCATGTTGCCTGGCAACCGTTTGAGCCGCACGCTTATGACAAACCTGCGCGTTTATGCGGGCACAGATCACGGCCACGAAGCCCAAGCACCAGAAGTTCTTGACGTTAAAGCCATGAACTCCAAAAACTCACGGGGTGCATAAGCATGTCTGAAGATATCAAATCACTCGACGATCTGAACACAATTGTTGAAGGTGTTGCCGCAGTAGAAGCCGCTCCCCTTCGTGAACAAGTTCGCGATAGCCTTGGCCGCTCCTATGCGACTGGCAAACGTAAAGACGCGGTTGCCCGCGTTTGGATCAAACCAGGTTCCGGTAAAGTAACGGTAAACGGCAAAGACATGCCTGTTTATTTTGCACGCCCCGTGTTCCAAATGATCCTACGTCAGCCTTTCACGGTTGCTGGTGTTGATGGCGAATTCGATGTTGTTGCAACTGTTAAAGGCGGCGGTCTTTCTGGCCAAGCTGGCGCGGTTAAGCACGGTATCTCTAAAGCGCTTCAACTTTATGAACCCTCCTTGCGCGCAGCCCTGAAAGCTGCTGGCTTCCTCACACGCGATAGCCGCGTTGTTGAGCGTAAGAAGTTCGGTAAAGCAAAAGCCCGTAAGAGCTTCCAGTTCTCCAAGCGTTAATTGGCTTCGAGTACTTTACTCTACAAAAAAGAAAAAGGGTTCGCATTTTGCGAGCCCTTTTTCTTTGCCCCGCGGATTATATGTTAAGGCTTTACAACTACAGCTCCCTGATTATTCTAAAGAAAATACAACGGGCGGCTCTATGAAACTGACTGGAAGACTTCTCGCGTTCGTGATTGTCACCGCTTCGGTACTTGTCGCGTGCGATGCGCCGCCGAAACGTTTGACTGACGAAGAGCGCGCAACACGTGAGGTGGCACGTGAAGCTAAAAGATTTGCAGATGGCGAGGCTGCGGTCGAAGCCTGCAAGGCTTCCTATTGCGAACGTTTGGACCTAGATGGAACACGGCTGAACGACTTCACGGTGCTAAATGATATGAGCCATGTCAAAGCGCTGATGATCAGCAGAACGAACTTCGCTAATCTAAGCGACATCGCAAACCTGACAGAGCTTCAAGAGCTTCATATGTCGTATACCGACGTTCCGGACTTGAACGGGCTCAGCGCTTTTTCGAATTTGGATATTCTTCACATGGAAAGTTTACGCGAAAAACCAAGCCTTGAGCCGCTATCGACTCCGGCGCTCACTGGCTTGGTTGAACTGGCGTTGTCTCCCCAAAAGGAAAACAGCATCGCTTTTGTCACCAATATGAAGTCCCTCAAGCGGCTCAGGTTTGGGTATGGTGAAGTCGGCAATCTCAAACCCCTTAGTGGGCATCCTTCATTGGAGAAGTTGTCGTCGAATGCAGATATTCTTCAATGGCAGCGCGGGCTGTTGCAGCTTCCGCGACTGAAAGAGTTTTACGTTGACTATAGTATGAAAAACCTTGATCCCGGTATACGGGACGCCTTGGAAGAAAAAGGGCTGCTCGTCTATGCGCCCCCCATGGTCATGTGTTGAGGTTCTCCTTTGAGGCCTGATTTTTTGCCTTTAGAAGCTAAATTTCAATCGTCCGGATCAACCAACCCGAGGCCGCGCAGATAAATCCCTATACCACTTTCCAAAAGGTCTTCGGGTGGGAAAGGGGCGATGGTGCCCGGTGCGCCGCGGGCAAAAAGCTCAACGACACCATGGCTTAAGGCCAATATATGGGCCGAGAACATGCTCGCGGGCGGGCGTTTGTCTGCGGGAATGTGTTTGGACAATTCGTGGGCCGCGTGTTCCAACGTGCCTTTGGCCTTTCTTGCCGCTGCCGCGAGTTCGGGTGTGCGGTTGACAGAAATTCCGCTCTCAAACATCGCCACATAATGCCCCGGATGGCGACGCGCAAACGCGAGATAGGCGCGACCCGTAGCTTCAAAGCTTGCCAACGCTGAGGGTTGGCCCGTCGCATAGGCGTATTCCATCAATTCTCCAAAGATTTCATACCCTTGGCGCGCCACTTCCGCGATCAAATCCTCGCGTCCCTCAAAATGCCGATACACAGCAGCGGGGGTCACACCCGCCGTTTTAGCAGCTTCAGACAAGGTAAACCCAGTGGGGCCTTTGGTCTCGATAAGGCTCAGAGCCGCTTCGACCAAAGCTTGTTTGAGATTGCCGTGATGATATCCACGTTTTTTAACCATTCCACATTTCCGGTCCGCCACAAATCGAGTAATCAATTTCCGGTATTTCTGATTTCTCTTTATAATCAATGCATTTCAGGATGGACTTAATGGTCTCGAGGCGCGCACGACGTTTGTCATCGGCGCGAATAACGGTCCAAGGTGCGAATTCCGTATGGGTCCGCGTTAGGGTTTCGGTTATGGCTTCGCTATAAGCGTCCCATTTTTTCAGGCCCTCAACGTCAATCCAGCTAAGTTTCCATTGTTTTAGCGGGTCTTGCTCACGTTCAAGAAATCGTCGCAACTGCTCTGCACGACCCACGTTGAGCCAGATTTTAACCAAGTGATAGCCTTCATCCGCCAACAATCGCTCGAAATCGGGAAGCTGGGCAAAGAAATGGGCGCGTTGATCGGGTGTACAGAAGCCAAAAACATGCTCCACAACGCCGCGATTGTACCAGCTGCGATCAAACATCCTGACCTCACCCTTGGTGGGTAAATGATCGACATAGCGTTGAAAATACCACTCGCCAGCTTCGCGTTCAGTTGGTTTAGGTAGGGCGACGTTCTTAGCAATACGCGGATTGAGGTTCTCTCTGAGGCGCGAAATCGCCCCGCCTTTGCCAGCCGCGTCCCGCCCTTCAAACAGCACAACAAGACGTTTGCCACTGGTGATGAAATCGGACTGCAATTTGACCAATTCTAACTGAAGTTGCTCCATTTGCGCGTCATAAGCTTTACGCCCCATCAGTTTTTTATAGGGATAACTCGGCGCAAGAATGTCTTTTGCACCCGCGTTCTCAATCGATTTTCGGATCTCGTCGGGTGCTTCATTTTTGTAGAAATGGGTTATGTCGCCAACAAACGGTAAATCCATCGCGGGGCTCCTCGCTTTTTTCAAGTATGACGTGCAGTTAGCCGCAATTCAATCAGCTTAGGTCCCGATTTCGTCCATATTGTATTTTGTCGTTTGGTAAATTTCGTTTAGCCAGTTGCCATAAAGCAAATGTGCGTGGCTGCGCCAGCGGTTTTGCGGCACTTGGCTTGGGTCATCGTTCGGGTAATAGTTTTGTGGAATATTGATCGCCGTTCCCGTCTCGATATCGCGGTCATATTCCTGTTTAAGCGTGTCTGAATCATACTCAAAATGGTTAAAGATATAGAGCGCGCGATGGTCGGGATCTTCAACCAAACAGGGGCCTGCGTCCTCGCTTCCCAAAAGCGTTGTGAGGTTTTTTGCTGTGTCGATTTCGTCTTGGTGGATTTCGGTCCAGCGACTTACCGGAATGACGCAATCGTCTGAAAAACCACGCAAATACTGGGAGCTGGGGTTAAGGTTTTGGTGGCGAAAACAACCAAATAGCTTGTGATCCAACAGGTGTTTGTTGATTCCGTGGAGATGGTGGATCATGGCCATGCCCCCCCAACAAATCCCAAATGTGGAATGCACGTTGGTTTGTGTCCAGTCCATAATGCGGCACAGTTCGTCCCAATAGGTGACGTCCTCAAAATCCAAATGCTCAATCGGCGCGCCAGTAATCAAGAGGCCGTCAAATTTGCGGTCCTTGATTTCGTCGAACGTGCGATAAAACGTTTCCATATGTTCCGCAGTGGTGTTTTTTGTTTGGTGCTCGCTCATACGGATCAAGGTCAGGTCGATTTGCAACGGCGTCGCCCCGATCAGACGCGCAAACTGGGTTTCGGTCTGAATTTTCTTGGGCATCAGATTAAGAAGACCAATTTGCAACGGGCGAATATCTTGGCGTGCGGCAAGTTGTTCATCCATCACCATCACGCCCTCGCTCGAGAGAACCTCATAAGCGGGAAGGGAGGATGGAATCTTAATCGGCATGGGAAACTCTTTTCTGAGATTGGTCTAATTAGATAGGTCGCTTAGGAGCGGTTCTCAAGGGTATCAGAAACCAAAGCGTTGAAATCGTCAGGCGATTTGAGGCGGGCGACTTCGCTTGCGGGAACGGAAATGCCCCAATTATCGGCCATCGCTTGATACCGTGGTTGGCGCGCAGTCAACGCGGCACGATACGCGGCTCGAATGAAATCATTCGGATTAACATCCTCTTGCTTCACGTTGTTTTCTTTGAGGTATTCATCCCAAAACGGGAGCAGAAAGCTGGCCTGATAGCACATGGGTTTGGGCGATGCATTGAAGCGCGCGATAAGGGCCTCAGTGTGTTCATTCCCGCCCTCAATCCAAATCATCAGGGTGCTGTCAGACAGCGTTTTGAGCGTTGGGTCGAGGGGATTCCACGGGTCAACGACTTCGCAAATAGAACCACCAGAGTCGCAGATGAAATTGTCATAACCATAAAGCTCGGTCGCACGCTTGATGAAATAAGGCGTGTCCATCAGCGCACTCACCTCGGCGATGTGGTGCTGTTTTTGCCGCCGCATATATTCGTCTATCGGCAGGCCGCCCAAGGCGGAGCTGCCCGGTTTTCCGAGGTATGTCGAAAGGGGCGCGAGGTTTTCAAATGTGAGGTTTGAGGCAATGTAAATGCTGTCGCTAAGAAGGAGTTCCGCGAGAAACGGGTCCAGCAACGCATGCGCTTTGAAATTGTCGACGATAAATTCGCCCATGTAGCGCGTGCCGATCCGATAATCGATGGAATAGTGGAACCAGTCGCCGGACGCGCGCAACATATTAGAGATATAAGTTTTTCCAAGACCAGACATCCCAAAAAGCAGGGCGTGTTTATTAGGGTTTTCGGACCATACTTGGGCAGAGGGGATCATAGAGGTGGCTTTCGATTGCTTCCTCTCCGTCCTACCCAGCGCGAGGTGGGCGGTCAATTGCTAGAAACAGAAAAGGGCCCGCCGTTGCCGGTAGGCCCAGTTCATAATCAGGTATTTATCGTGATTAGAGTGCGAAACCAATCCGCAAACCAAAGGCCAGCGCATTGTTGTCTTGGAAGCTCGACGCTGGGCCACCCAAACCAAGGGTGGTTTCCGCATCGCCAATCATGACATATTTCACGCCTGCCGTGATTTTCATGTTTTCGCGCGTATAGGTTCCGCCGAGACCCACCGAGAATTGTCCGTCGGTTGGGTTGAGGTTGGACTGGTAGCCGCCATTGGATTTTTCATAACCCGCAGAGATGGCGCCCGACCAAGAGTCGCTAAATTTACGTCCAACGCCAAGGGTGTAGGTGAAAACGTCGTCCTCGTAGGATACCAGCGAACCGCCACCTGTGAGGGTCGAATAGTCGGTTGGGGAAATGTCATAATCCGACCAGTTAACCCACCGAATGGAGCCGAAAACCAACGTGTCTTCTGCGACACCGGATTGGAATTCGAGGTTCACAGATTGTGGTGAATTCACCTCGGTTACGGAGGTGTTATCCGCGCCCAAGGCTGCCGAGGACTCGGTGGTTTCAAGGTCGTGGGAGATTTTCGAGTTGTAGGTCAATGCGACCCGCAAAGCGATGTCCGGACGCTCATATGCAGCCCCAACCAAGTAGCCGAACGCGCCATTTTTGCTGCCAACGGCGTCATATGATGACACAAACGGGATATTCGCGGTAGCTTCGAGGGTTTCGTAGCGCAGACCGCCGAAAACGCTGTAACCTTCGTTGATATTATATTTCAGGATACCAGTGATGGCCGCCGTGTTAAGTTCGGCAACGGATCCCGTCGCAAAATAGGGAGCCGAGGGATAGGCAACATTGGCACCGAAGGGTTGGTCGATGATGATTGCTGCATCCAGTTTGTCGCTAAAGCTGTGCTTATATGCGCCCGAAAACTGGGTATAAGCAGGAGCCATATCGCCCGACGCACCCCCTGGAGTTGGCGAATATGCTGTGCCGACGCCCGAGATACTTGGGTTTACTGTGCCGACAGAAACTTCAACATAGTTTCCCTCTTCAAAAAGAATGGCAGTGCTTTGATAGGAGCGATCTACACCACCCGCGAGTGCGGCGCTGGTGGTCGTGGCCATGAGGACCGCGGTGGTTGTTATAAGTTTCATTTTCCCCTCCCTGGGAATGTTCAGACATCTATGAGTGAAGTCGGTGTGAAGATGCCGCTCAGGGGGCATCCAAGTCAAATTTGACGCCGCGTAACCATTTTGGGACGTTAAGTTTTGCAGAAAGTACCGCAACGTAATTGTGTTATTTCAGTCACCGGTTTCTTATAACTGAACTGTTGGGTTTAGCTTTGAGCCTCCCGTGAAATCCGCGACTCATGCACAAGATTAAGATAATTTGCACTAAAGATAATAATCGCTCCGATCCATACATAGATGTCGACGGTTTCGTTAAACAAGATAAACCCTAATATTGCGATAACCGGCAGACGGGCAAAATCGATCGGCATAATGGACGCCGCAGGGGCTAAGGATAACGCCCGCGTTAAGCATAAGTGCGCCATCAACCCCATGAGGCCAACGATAATCACCGCAGGTACGAGGGAGAGGCTGGGCAGAGCAATCTCGCCGTCATAGCCCGACATCACAACGCCAAAAACTGCTTGTGTGACGGTGAGGTAGAACATGATCGCCGTGATTGACTGAGTGCGGGTCAGGCGACGTGTCAATAGGCTCGTGAGGGCAAAACAAATGGCAGCCAAGGCCGCGAGGCCTTCGCCCAAGGACAAGTTGCCAAATGTGGGGCGCGTTACAATCAAAATCCCAGCGAAGCCGACCAATGCTGTCAAAGCGCGGCTTCCGGTAAGTTTTTCCCCCAAGATGAACGGAGCGAGAAGCAACACCCAAACGGGCGATGTGAACTCAATGGCAAACACTTTGGCGATTGGAATGAGGAAAAGAGCTGCGAACCAAAGGTTTTGCCCCGTAAAATGAAACAGATTGCGCACCAGATGTTGACGAAAATAGCGCAACGTGATTTCGGAGTGGCGTTTGGACCACAGGATATAGCCGCAAACAATGACCACACCCGTAAAAGAGCGGTACATCATCAACTCAAACGTATCCAATTCCTGCATGACCGCGCGCCCCGCGATGGCCATTGCGCTAAAGGCAAACACGGCCCCACACATCCAAAACGCAGCATGGATAAAATCCGCATGGTCGGTGTTTTTTGACGGAGGGATCATAGGTCAGTCCAAACTAGTTTTAACGTTTTTGAACGAACCAATAAGATTGATAGGGATCGTTGAGGGAGCGGTCTTGCTTCACGATTTTGAGGTCGGGGAATTGCGCGTGGAACCACGCAACGGTCATGGATGTGTCGCCGTAAGTTACATCCCCGTCAACTGTTTCTCGGCTATGGGGAACAAAAGCAAACCCGTCTGCAACGTGTGACGCTTCACAGTGCGCACGCTGTTGGGGGGCGGTTTCTTTGAAATGCTGTGCCCAATACTCGATCTCGCGCGTTGTGATAAGGAGGACGCCATCCGCAGTGAGATATTTTGCTACCGTTGAGATTCCCGCGCGCGTGGCACGTTCAGAAAGGTGCGTAAACACCGAGAAGGCAAAGATAAAATCAAATCGCGCGTCACCGACGGGCAAGTCTGTGGGCAAATAATCAGAGACCGCGAAATTTGTGGTTAGGCCATCGTTTTTACAGATTTCGATGGAGCGATCCCAAGGGTCGACGCCGAAGTAGTTTTCTTCCTCGGTAAAAAAATACATCATGCGGCTGATGCGGCCATAGCCACAACCAAAGTCCAGAATTTTGGCGTCTGACAGGGATTTCCCTGAAATTTCAGAGTAGTTATAGGCCGCAGATCGCACGAAATCGAGCGTCTGGGTCAAAAGGAACGCGCCGCTGTTGCCAGTCCAATTGCGTTGAACCTCGGCCTCGGCCATGCGCGGAAGCAAGGCCGACAACTTGGGGTAAGTCGCATCGGGCAGCGAAATAAGAAACAGTCCGAAATCCGACAGCCCCAACGCCCGAAGACGCGCAAGCGCTTCGCCTCGCGTGGATTGCGCGGTCAGGTCGGACTCAATCTTCGCAAGCAACTCACTGCTTTGGGAAAACAAGACGGGTTCGATGGGCGCAGGAGCCTGTGGAGCTAATCTCGCGCGTAAACGTTGCTTTATTCCCACTCGATCGTACCGGGAGGTTTTGAGGTGATATCATAGGTCACGCGGTTGATACCTTGAACTTCGTTGATGATCCGCGTCGCGGTTTCGCCAAGGAATTCATGGGTAAATGGATAATAATCCGCCGTCATTCCGTCCACCGACGTGACTGCGCGCAAAGCACAGGCGAAATCATAGGTGCGCCCATCGCCCATCACACCGACGGTGCGCACAGGGAGAATGGCGACGAAAGCTTGCCAAATCTCGTCATAAAGACCGTGTTTGCGGATTTGATCGATATAAACGGCATCCGCTTCGCGCAGGATCTCAAGTTTGGCGCGGGTAATCTCACCGGGGCAACGGATCGCAAGGCCAGGCCCTGGGAAGGGATGACGGCCAATAAAGCTCGCGGGAAGGCCAAGTTCGCGGCCCAACGCACGGACCTCATCCTTGAACAATTCGCGAAGTGGTTCCACGAGTTTAAGACCCATCTTCTCAGGCAGGCCGCCCACATTGTGGTGACTTTTGATCGTGACGGAAGGGCCACCGGAAAAGCTGACGGATTCAATCACATCGGGGTACAAAGTGCCCTGTGCGAGGAATTCTGCACCTTCGATTTCATTGGCGTATTTCTGGAACACATCAATAAACAAGCCACCGATGATTTTGCGCTTGGTTTCGGGATCAGATTGCCCGTCGAGCGCGCCCAGAAACAGCTCTTTTTCATCCGCATAGATCAGCTTGATTTTATAATTGTCGCGGAACATTTTTACGACTTCTTCGGCTTCATTCTTGCGCAGCAAACCGTGGTCAACAAACACACAGGTCAGCTGATCACCAATCGCTTCGTGGATCAAAACCGCTGCGACCGAGCTGTCTACGCCGCCCGACAATCCACAGATAACCTGCTTGTCACCGACTTGTTCGCGGATTGCGTCAATCGCTTGTTCGCGGTACGCGCCCATGGTCCAATCGCCTGTAAAGCCTGCCATTTTGACAAAATTTTCGTAGAATTTCGCGCCATTCGGGGTATGGTGAACTTCAGGGTGGAACTGCACCGCATAGAAACCGCGTGCCGTGTCCGCGGTGATCGCGAAAGGAGCGTTTGGCGAGGTGCCATATACTTCAAACCCGGCAGCGATGGCGCTCACGTGGTCGCCGTGGCTCATCCATACCTGCTCTTTGTCTTGTGCAAACCAGCCGTCCAAAAGGTCGATTTTCTCGCCGGTTGGCACAACATAGGCGCGCCCAAATTCGGCCGTTCCGTGGCCGGATTCAACCTTGCCGCCCAGCATATGCATCATAACTTGTTGACCGTAACAAATGCCCAAAATAGGCACGTCGAGGTCAAATACCTCTTTTGGTGGACGGGGCGATCCCTCGTCAATCACGCTGGCGGGGCCGCCTGACAGGATCACCGCTTTTGGCGCAAATTCGGCCAAGAAAGCAGGAGTCACTTTTTGAAACGGATGGATTTCACAATAGACAGAAAGCTCGCGCAGACGACGCGCAATGAGCTGCGTCACTTGGGACCCAAAGTCGATGATTAGCAGGCGCTCATGCGAAGGAATATCATTCATTATTTGGCAATAATGTGCATGGGCGTTCTGTGCAAGTGGTTGCGACCCTCGGGCGGCAATTTGCGTGTAATTTTTAAACTGCACATGGAATTAAACACAAATGTCGCTTTCCGTCCAAAAATGTCTGTTTTTAACACCGCCAAAGGCAGCGGTCATGAGAACAAAAGTAAACATCGGTATAGGAGACGTTTATGACGTTAGAATCAGGTCGCAAACGGGGAGGCGGCGGTTCTGCGCGTCGCGCCGCACGCAGTGCCGTAAGTTTTGATACCGCGCCCGTCATTGATCGCGCGATCCCAAATTACGAAATCCTCAACGAGGAAGCGCTTCAAATAATCGAGCGCAACGCCGAAACGATTTTGGCTGAAACAGGTGTGAATTTCCTCGAAAATCCGGAAGCGTTGGAGCTTTGGCGCGCGGCTGGTGCGCAAATTGAGGATGATCGCGTGCGGATTCCTCGTGGATTGGCGCGGGAATTGTGCAAAACAGCGCCGTCGAGTTTTATCCAGCATGCGCGCAATCCCGAACGGAATGTGGAAATCGGCGGCAAAAAACTGGTGCTCGCGCCTGTTTATGGTCCGCCCTTCGTGCGCGATCTTGAGGGTGGGCGCCGCTATGCCACCATGGCGGATTTCGAGAATTTCGTGCGTTTGGGCTATATGTCCAAATTCTTGCACCACTCCGGCGGAACCGTGTGTGAGCCGACCGATGTACCAGTGAACAAGCGGCATCTCGACATGCTCTTGGCGCATATGACCTTGAGCGATAAGCCGTTTATGGGCTCGGTTACTGAACCTAGCCGCGCTCAAGACAGTGTGGAGATGTGTGAAATTCTGTTCGGCAAGGACTTCGTGCGGGACAATACGGTGATGACGTCGCTCATCAATATCAACTCACCGCTCTCGTTTGACTCGATTATGATGGGGTCGCTTGAGGTCTATGCGCGGGCCAATCAGGCCTGCATTATTTCGCCTTTCGTTGTTGGCGGGGCTATGGCACCTGTTTCCGTCGCGGGGACATTAGCGCAGGTTTTGGCCGAGGTTATGGCGGGCGTTGCCTATAGCCAACTGATCCGCAAAGGCGCTCCGGTGATTTTCGGAACATTTGTGACGTCGATCGACATGAATTCGGGTGCACCGACCTTTGGCACACCAGAAGCTTCACAAATCCTTTACGGTGCGGGCCAGCTCGCGCGCCGCCTTAACCTTCCGTTTAGGTCTGGTGGCGGGCTCTGTGGCTCAAAGCTGCCTGATGCGCAGGCGGGATATGAAACCGCAAATACCCTCAACGCGGCTCTTTTGGGCGGCGTGAACTTCATGCTCCATGCCTGTGGTTGGCTTGAAGGCGGGCTTGTAGCTTCGCTTGAGAAGTTTGTTCTTGATGCGGACCAACTGGGGGCTTTGCACAAGCTCGCTGAGGGCGTTGCGATAGATGAAAACGCCCAAGCCATGGACGCGATCGTTGAAGTTGGGCCGGGGGGGCACTTTTTAGGGTGCGCCCATACCCAAGCGAATTATCAGTCGGCCTTTTGGCGCAGCAATGTCCTCGACTATAAACCCTTCGAGACGTGGGAAGACGAAGGCGCGCGGGATAGCCAATCTTTGGCCGCGACGAAGGTGAAACAACTGCTCTCAGACTACCGTGCTCCAGCACTTGATCCCCTAATCGAGCGAGCCCTTAGGAGCTATGTAGCTGAAAAGAAAGCCTCTGTTCCAGATTCGTTCTTATAGACACAATTTACCTCAAATTGGGGCGGAAACTGGTTTTCCGCCCTTTATGCTGTCCGCACCGCTAATAATTTTGCTTCCCCCATAAGCGCGACAAGCATCTCAATATGCAGCATTACACTGTAACTTGCGTCGCCCAATTTCCGCTTTTCTTCGAGAATCTGTTCCTCACTCATGAGGGTAATTACGGCCTGTCCAGGGCCCGGAAGACGTGCGTCTTTGATTAGGCGTGGAAGGTGACGGTCCCTATTATACTCGCTTAAACCGTGGCGAGCAGCTCGAACGAGGAGGCGAGGGCGGTTCAACATTTTCAGCATTGTTAGGATATCATTCATGGTCTTCTCCGTGAGTTTTTGATGTCTACACAGAATGACTCAACTTACGCGTGTGTTGCGGATGAAAATAATCGCCGAACGTTAGTTTACCGATTGTTTAGCATTTGGAAACAATCATAGCGAAGTCACAAGATTTTAACGAGGGCGTAACCAATTGAAACATCATTCCTTCCTACAAAATCGCCATAAGACCATTGCCAACTCAAGGAGACTGTAATGGGGGAAAATTTGGATAGCAGACCGGTTCGTACGTTGCTGCCCCACTGGGTACCGGATGCCGCTGAACGCTATTTACTTCACACGGAAACGGGTCTGTCCATTCGTGCCGTGGCACGAAACGCTGGATGCCACGCGTCCACTGTTTTGCGTCAAATCCGCCGGTTTGAAAACCGTCGCGATGATATTCTAATCGACAAGGCTCTGCGCGACTTGGGCAAAGCACATTTTCCCAACAGCCCTATAAACAAGGATACCCAGATGGCTGCGCCCAAACGAAACCCAAACCAAACGGCCTCTGATATTGAGCTGCATTCCGAGGCGCAACGGGTGTTGCGACGCCTGTGTGAAACAGGGGCGGTTTTGGTCGTTGCTGGGAATATGGATAAGGCAGTTGTGCTGCGGGATCTTCCCGGTGGGAAATCCGCGCGCACGGCAATTGTTGATCGTCATATTGCCGAGGCGATGGCGCTCAAAGAATGGATAAAATGCAAAAAATCCGGTAAAATCGCCCAGTATGAAGCGACGGTTTCTGGCCGTAGTTTCCTGAAATCCACAATGGACGCCCCAAACCGTATGGGCGGGATGGCACATGGGTTTGCCGAGGCCCCCACGCGTTTTGATGCCGCTCCCACCACATGGTCCAATGATCGTGACGAAGACCGGCCGGTTAAGCGCTATACCTTGGCAGAAAGCCCGCTTATCGCCTTGGCCCGTCGCCGTGACAAAACCGGTAAGCCCTTTTTAAACGACGATTTAGTCGCCGCCGGCGAGCGGCTTCGGGAAGATTTCGAATTGGCTCAAATGGGGCTTCAGGACCAAAAGATTTGGGAGCAATATTTGATGCAAATCGAAGATGGCTCAACGGTTTCGACGCCCACGTTTCGCAATGAAAAACAAAAGGCCGCCCATGATCGCACCCGTGAGGCGCTGCGGGATTTGGGCCCGGGACTTGGGCATGTCGTTTTGCGGTGTTGCTGTTTCCTTGAGGGGATTGAAACCACCGAAAAAGAGATGGATTGGGCCGCGCGGAGTGGCAAAATCGTGCTAAAAATCGCCTTGCAACGGTTAGCTTTTCACACGACGAAGTCCTATGGAAAACACGGACCGATGATTGGTTGATGCGCAAAATATACGAAAACAAAAAAGGGCCTTTCCAATGGAAGGCCCTTTTCGTGTCTATAAAACGTGAAGCCTTAAGCCGCGACTGATTTCTCTGCGCGGAGCCAGTTCAACAGGTTTTCTGGTGAGGACTCGCCATAGGTATCCTCAGTGCCATTGTCGGCAATGCCGGGTTCTGCGAACCAGCCCTCGATCACACCGTCATTCACGATGGCTGCATAGCGCCACGACCGCATGCCAAAGCCTACGTTGGATTTCTCAACCAGCATGCCCATTTTGCGGGTAAATTCGCCGGAACCGTCGGGAATGACGTTGACGTTTTTAAGGTCTTGGCTCTGGGCCCATTTGTTCATCACAAAGCTGTCGTTGACGGACAAACAATAGATACCCTCGATGCCTTCATGTTGGAAGTCAGCAAAGCCTTTTTCAAACCCTGGGAGCTGAAACGTCGAGCAAGTTGGCGTAAACGCACCGGGGAGGGCGAACAAAATAACGCGTTTGCCAGCGAAATAATCGCGGGTTGTTTTGTTTTCCCAGCGGAACGGATTGTCGCCGCCAATAGACTCGTCGCGAACGCGGGTGTGAAATGAAACGTCTGGAAGTTTTGCGCCAATTTGCATGTCTGCTCCTGTCGTGTTTTTGAATTCGAATGCGGTTTATAACGATTCTAAGTAGCGTGCAATGGCGTGGCTTCAAGGCTGAATCCGTTTGGAATTTTAGTTTTCTTACTTAAAGCAGTGCGACAAAAAGGCCGCCCCGAAGGACGGCCTTGTATTGCGCGACTTTGTGCTATGTGGGTTAAGCTGCGTCTGCGCGGGTAATGCCTGCGCCGTAAAGCACGCCTGCCAGCGCACCACCTGCGAGTGGTGCCACGATGAAAACCCAAAGTTGGGCGAGGGCGGTTCCTCCTGCGAACAACGCAGGTGCAATGGAGCGCGCAGGGTTCACCGAAACACCCGTAACGTTGATGCCAACAAGGTGGATGCCCAATAACGTCAAGCCAATTGCCAGACCTGCAAAAGCTGCCGGTGCGCCTTTTTCCGTTGATCCAAGAATGACGGTCACAAAGATAAATGTCGCGACGATCTCGAATATTAGCGCGGCAACGAGGGTATATTCCCCATTATAACCAACTCCATATCCGTTTTGACCAAGGCCATTTGCGGCAACGGAATAGTCCGCTTTTCCCGATGCAATTAAATATACAGCCGTGATGGCAAGGATGGCGCCGACAATTTGCGCCACAGAATAACGGATGAATTCCCCCACATTCATGCGGCCCGACGTGACCATCCCCAACGACACTGCTGGGTTAAGATGCGCGCCAGAAATCGCGCCGATGCCATAGGCGGCAGCCACAATTGAAAGGCCAAACGCCATGGAAATACCAACGTGCCCAATCTCAAAGCCTAGCACTGCTGCGCCGCACCCAAAAAACACCAATACAAAGGTGCCAAATACTTCTGCAATTTCTTTTTTCATAATATATCCCTCCATTGGAAGCTTACGCCCCCCTATTGCAAGCCAGTTATGCATATGTAACTTGGCTCTGGTAGCCACATGAAAAAGCGATATATTGTGGTTAATCAAGGGAAATATTCTATGCGTGATCTAAAAATACCGGCCGAACGTCATCCTGAAAAGGCAAAACGTCCGGACAATCCACAGCCCAAGAAGCCAAGCTGGATCCGCGTAAAGGCGCCCGGCGGCAAAGGCTATGCCGAAACGCATAAGATTATGCGCGAGAATAAGCTGACCACGGTTTGCGAAGAAGCTGGCTGTCCGAACGTTGGCGAATGTTGGTCCCAAGGGCATGCCACGATGATGATTATGGGCGAGGTTTGTACCCGCGCATGCACTTTCTGTAACATCGCGACGGGCAAACCCCCCGAGGATTTGGATGCATTTGAACCGGGCCGTGTTGCCCATGCGGTCAAGAAACTGGGGCTCAATCACGTGGTGATTACCTCTGTGGATCGCGACGATATTGAGGATGGTGGTGCCGAACACTTCGCCCAGACCATCCGCGCCATTCGCAAGCAATCGCCCAATACAACGATCGAAATTCTGACGCCCGACTTTATTCGCTGTGACCCAAAGGTCCTCGAAGTGGTCGTTGAGGCGCGTCCTGATGTGTTCAATCACAATCTCGAAACGGTGCCCGGCCTTTATCCCGAAGTCCGGCCCGGTGCGCGCTATTTCCATTCTCTGCGCCTTTTGCAGAGGGTTAAAGAAATGGACCCGTCGATGTTTACTAAATCGGGTATCATGGTCGGCCTTGGCGAAGACAAGCAAGCCGTGATGCAAGTCATGGAAGACATGCGCGCCGCCGACATCGATTTCCTGACCATAGGTCAATATCTTCAGCCAACGCCCAAGCACCACGCGATTGATCGGTTTGTGACGCCCGAAGAATTCAAAACCTATGAAAAAGCCGCCTATGGCAAAGGGTTCCATATGGTTTCAGCCACGCCGCTCACCCGCAGTTCCTACCACGCTGGGGACGATTTCGCGCGCTTGCGGACGGCGCGTTTACAGAAATTGGGGCGTTGAGCGCGAGCCTCAATTGGGTTCGGGATTTGCGGCACGCATTGCACGTGATTGCGGAAGTTTCAGGCCAAGAACATAAAACTTCGGCGCTAATTGCGCAGGAGTTGAAGCGGTTTGCTCCCGATAAGATTCTAAAATCCGTCGGCGGGCAGGGTGTTATTGCCCTCTTTCATGGTTCGCAAGCTGGCCCGACTATTGGATTTCGCGCCGAGCTTGACGCGTTGCCGATTTATGAGTTGTCAGACATTTCCTACCGATCCGAAAACGACGGTGTTGCGCATCTATGTGGGCATGACGGGCATATGTGCATGGTACTTGCCCTTGCCGAAGAGCTTTCAAAACAGCGGCCCAAGTCAGGCACCGTCGCACTCATTTTCCAACCCGCCGAGGAAACAGGGCAGGGTGCAAAAGCCCTTGTTCAAGATCCGAAATTCGCGGGGTTAAAGCTGGATTACCTGTTTTCGCTCCACAATGCACCCGGACAGGACGTGGGGAAAATTCAAATTCCGGCAACGGCTGCCAATTGCGCTTCTCGGGGTTTGAAAATTATGCTGACGGGAAAAACCAGCCACGCGGCGGCTCCCCATGACGGGCTTTCCCCCATGCCAACCGTTGCCCGTCTGATGCCTGCTTTGGCCGCACTTGCGGACCCTTCCGGCGGCGTCCAATCGCCCGATTTTTCGCTCGTAACCCTGACGCATGCAACGCTCGGAAAACCAACCTTTGGAATCGCGCCCGGTTATGCCGAGATTTGGGCCACCCTGCGCAGTCGCTCGGACGCGGCAATGGTAAACCTGTGCCAACAGGCCGAAACACTTGCGACTCAGGCTGCGGCCGAAGTTGGACTTGAGCTGGAATTTTCCTACCATGACGTTTTTGACGCCTGCGAAAATCACCCTCAGGCGGTAAACCTGTTAAAAAAATCCCTGCGAAAGGCGCAAATTCCTTTTGAAATAGCCCAACAGCCGCAACTTTGGTCCGAGGATTTCGGGCAATATTCACAGTCAGCACACACGGCGATGTTCTGGCTTGGGTCGGGTACAGATCAACCCCAACTCCATACGCCAACCTATGATTTCCCAGATGAGATTTTACCCGTAGGAACGGGCGCTTTTCTGGCGGTAATCCGGGAATACCTAGGATAATCGCCTAATTCTGAACCTTAATTTTGGACGGGCGTTCGCGGCTCAACTCTTGTGGCCAACCAACCCAACGCTCCACAGAATAGATCAGTCCACAGACTAAAATCACTCCAAACACCAATATGATACGCCGCTTTGACGGTGGTTTGTCCGTCCACAAGCGCAGGCGTAACAAATGGCGCGGGTTGAGGCTCAAGATCTACTCCTCGGTGAAACGCACTTTGCCAATATACGGGAGGTTACGATTTCGTTGAGCAAAATCAATGCCATATCCAACAACAAACTCGTCGGGAATCTCAAACCCTGTCCAATCGGCGCGGAAATTAACCTCGCGTCGTTCGGGTTTATCAAGCAAAGCGCAGGTTTTTAGGCGCGCTGGGTTCCGGCTTAACAGCATATGCGTCACATGCGAGAGCGTGTGCCCCGTATCGACAATGTCCTCTACAACTAGGACATCGCGGCCTTCAATCGCACCGCGCAAATCTTTCAAAATGCGCACTTCGCGACTGCTCTCTGTGCTATTCCCATAGGAGGACGCCTCGAGAAAATCGACCTCTACGGGCAAATCCAATTCGCGCACAATGTCGGCGATAAACACAAAGGAGCCGCGCAGAAGGCCGACAACAATCAATTTATCCGTGTCTCGAAACTCGGCTTCAATCTCGTGGGCGAGTATTTCAATCCGAGCCGCAATCGATTTGGCCGAGATCATTTGGTCGATGACATATGGACGCGTTGGCATGAAACCCCCCTTGCATTTGGGCGCGGAGTACACGAAATGGGGGGGCAACGCCATGTAAAAATTGGAAACACAATGTCTAGCCACCAAGAAACGCGCATATTGCCCTATTCCGCCGAGCAGATGTACGATTTGGTCGCTGATGTGGCAAAATACCCTGAGTTCCTACCGTGGTGTAGTGGTGCACGCATTCGTTCCGTGACGCCGATTGACGGCGGCGACGAGGTTCTTGCGGACCTTGTGATCAGCTTCAAAGTGTTTCGCGAGCGTTTTGGCAGTCGCGTGCGTTTGTTTCCCGCGCAAAGCTTGATTGAGACAGAATATCTTGATGGACCATTTAAATACCTCAAAAGCCATTGGAAATTCCGTGACATTGATGCTGGTGGTTGCGAAGTAGAGTTCTATGTGGATTTTGAGTTCAAAAACATCATTCTGCAGAAACTCATCGGTGTCGTTTTTAACGAAGCCATGCATCGCATTGTGAGAGCCTTTGAAATCCGTGCCAAGTATTTATACCCGATGCCTTAAAGGTCCCTATTGGAGTTCCTTTTTGTTTTTTTGACTAGGAAGGATAACAATGTCTGAAAATAGGAAGAAAAAATGAAGGAAGTCATACTACACATCGGAATGCACAAAACAGGATCGTCATCCATTCAGGCGAGCCTCGAAAACTACTCCGATGAAACCACGACTTATGCACGCTTTGAGGAGACTAACCACTCAATGGCGCTCTCCACTATTTTTTCCGATACGCGATATGACTATCATCTCTGGAAGATTGTGGGCCTTTCCAAAGATGAGATTGACGACAAAAAAAGACACTATCTAGAGGTTCTTGAAAAAGATTTAGTTGATCCCAAATTTGAAAGGTTAATTATTTCTGGAGAAGGCATTAGCATGTTGCTCTGGGAGGAAAAACGTTCATTGCTTCGCTTCTTTAAGTCTAGAGGTATTCGGGTCAAGGTTGTCTGTTTTGTGCGTGCGCCCAATGACTTCGCTACATCTGCAATTCAGGAACGTATTAAAGGCGGTGCCCTTAAAACTCTGCCATATATGGACCCTGTCTATAGGCAGCGCTTACTGTACTTTAGTAAAAATCTACCAAAGGAAAGCTTGATCGTAAAAGATTTTGCAGATGTTGTGAGCGAATATGGTGATGTCGTTACGGGCTTTGCAGCTATTTGTGGGTTGGACAGTGAACGCATTGACCGAAAGCGGGTGAATGAATCTTTGTCGGCGACCGCAACGAAGCTTGTGTACCGGCTTAATAAGCTACCTATTACTATTTTCGGTAATCATGACCGCGTTATGGCGAGACAAAAACTAATAAACATTCTATCAATGGCTTTTCCTACTTCAGGTGATGATAAGCTTGATGCTGGCGTCCTGTGCGGGCTTTTGAGTCCTACAGTAGATGATGATGCAAAGTTTCTCCTAGATAGCTTTCACGTGGATTTCACTCAAGTTTCGCATGCGTCAAATTTGGACTCTTGCGAAAAATATCTTTCCGATTTGTCGGACATAACGCCAAAACTATTATTTGATGCCTTGAAAAAACAACAAGTCCGATTGCCGCGCTGCAATACGATTGATGAGATTCTTACGAAATTATATCAAGAATGTTTACAAGAACGCTCTAACGTTTCCAAACTTGAATCTAGTGTCACGCACCTCCGTAATCTTGCATTGAAAACCGGAGAGCAAGGATGGCTCTTTAGGAGCGGAAAGCATGTGTGGAAGTTTTGGCATCGGAGATAGGGTAGATTTAGCATGCTTGTTTCCGGTTATAGCTTAGAAAAGCGGCGGAAAAGTTAGTCGGTGCCTTGCGTTTTTCCAAAAAAATAGGACCGCGCAGCAAAGCACGGCCCCATTATTGTATTCGCTGACTACGAGTTGAATTCGTAAGCGCGCTCACCGTGTTCTTCGAGGTCGAGGCCATTTGCCTCCATTTCCTCTGTCACGCGGAACATCACGACCATGCTGGCCAATTTGACCAAAACCACAGTGACAACCAGTGTAAATCCGCCCACGATTGCCAGCGAGCCGAGTTGCGCTGTCCATGTGCCATAGCCAAACACCGCAATCATAATCGTGCCGAAAATACCGCCAACACCGTGCACCGCAAACACGTCCAATGTGTCGTCTAATTTGATGCCGTTGCGGATGAAATTCACGGCTTCCTGACACAGAATGCCTGCGACGGCGCCGATGATCAGGGCTTCGACGGGGCCAACGAATCCCGAAGCGGGCGTGATCGACGCAAGGCCCGCGATGGTCCCTGTGACAATCCCCACGAGGCTGGCTTTGCCATATTTAACACGTTCCCAGAAGGCCCACGTAAGTGAAGCGGTTGCCGCTGAAATATGTGTGACGGTGATCGCCATAGCTGCGCCGCCGTCTGCTGCGAGCTGTGATCCGCCGTTAAAGCCAAACCATCCAACCCAAAGCATGGACGCGCCGAGCATCACCAATGGCGGCGAGTGGGGCGGCTTGGTCGCCACCCTGCGCGCGCCCAACATCACCGCCAAAACGAGGGCTGCGATCCCTGCCGTTTCATGCACAACGATGCCGCCCGCGAAGTCTTTGACGCCGACCGCGCCAAATATCCCGCCGTCCGACAGGAATCCTCCGCCCCAAATCCAGTGGACCACGGGCGCATAGCACAACAGCATCCACAGGCCCGAAAACAACATTACAAACCCAAAACCGATCCGCTCAACATAAGCCCCAACGATCAACGCGGGTGTGATGATCGCGAAGGTCATTTGGAACGCAAAGAACAATACTTCCGGCAGAGTTCCCGTGAGGCTGTCGACAGTCACCCCATCGAGAAACATTTTGCCCAAGCCGCCCCAATAGGCGTTCCCGTCGCCAAACGCGATGGTATAACCAAAGGCGAACCATAGAACGCTCATTAAACACGCAATTGCATAACAATGCATGAAGACGCTGAGCACATTGCGCGCCCGCACGAGTCCGCCATAAAACAGCGCAAGCCCTGGTATTGTCATAAACAAAACCAAAGCCGTTGCGACCAAAATCCAAGCTGTATCTGCCCCGTTCATATTCCGCTCCGTTCGTTCCAAAAATCCGGTGTTAAGGGGTTGAAGCGACTTGTGCTTGCTGAGGAAAGAGGCAAGGGCCTGCCTTGGGGTCTAAAATACGGGCAGTTCTAAAAGTCGCTAAAATATGCGCAGTATTTTAGCGTCCTGCACAAAAAAACGTCAAATTAAGAAAGTGCGCGTAGCAAAAGTGCGAGGGCGTGGTCTCGGGCTTTTATCCGCACATTGTCGCGCCCTAAAGCGCCAAATTCGACGGTTTCACTATGTGTGTCCTGCCCCAAACCAGCGACTCCAAAACACACGCGCCCCTCGGGTTTAAACTCGCTACCACCGGGGCCGGCGATCCCCGTGATCGACACCGCAAGGGTGGCGTTTGAATGCGCGAGCGCGCCCTCGGCCATCTCACGTGCCACTTCCTTCGAGACAGCGCCGTGGGCCTTAAGAGTAGTGGCGCTGACGTTTAACATGTCCTGTTTTGCTTGATTGGTATAGGTGATGAAACCGCGATCAAACATGGCAGAGCTTCCCGCGGCGTCGGTCAAAGCCGCGCTGACCATGCCGCCCGTGCAGCTTTCAGCTGTCGCAATCAATGTCTGCTTTACCTTAGCCTTTTCAAGAATTTGCGCGGCCAAGCTCATGTCAGGATAATGTGATAAAGCGCAGCAAAGGCGACAACCACAATCGCCGACATCACGCCTGCGATCACGTCGTCGAGCATGACGCCAATTGCATCGTCGCGCTCGTCCGCCCAGCCAACAGGGCCTGGTTTCGTGATGTCAAAAAGCCGGAAAGCGGCAAAGGCGACGATCCAACCCGGATAGAGTGCCAAAATCGACGCCCCCATGATCTGTGCGCCATAAGACACAGGTAAAAGCGCGATCCACATGCCAGCAACTTCATCAATTACGATCTCACTGGGGTCGTGATCTGTCTTGCCGCGCGTTTCCTTTTCAATAGCCCAAACCCCGATAAAAATAACCGCAATGGTGGCCAAAACCGCCCCCGAAAACCCACCATACAGATGTACGAGCAGGAAGACGGGCAGGGCCGCGAGGCTTCCCCATGTGCCCGGAGCGGGTTTAATCAGGCCTGCGCCGAAGAATACCGCGATGTGTTTGCTGGCTTGGGCCGAGAAGTTTGCGAGTTTGCTCATTTTTTCACCAATGTTGCGGTCGCGATCGAGGCAATGCCTTCGCCGCGCCCAGTAAATCCAAGGCGTTCGGATGTTGTTGCTTTCACACTCACACGATTCACCTCCATGTTCATAATTTCGGCCATTACTATTCGCATATTGGCCGCGTGGGGGCCGATTTTGGGGAATTCACAGATCAAAGTGCAATCCACATTCGAGATTGAAAACCCCATTTCCGTCGCCAGTTCCACTGCGTGACGTAAGAAAATATGGCTTTCAGCGCCCTTCCACTGGGGATCACTTGGGGGAAAATGCTGGCCAATATCTCCCTGCGCCAAGGCACCATAAATTGCATCCGTCACTGCGTGCATACCGACATCTGCATCCGAATGTCCTTGGAGGCCGCGCTCGAAGGGGACGCGCACTCCGCATAAGACAACATGGTCACCCGTGCCAAATCTATGCACGTCAAAGCCATTTCCAAGGCGAATATCCATCGGGTCTTCTTTCATCGCTAAGAGTCGTTCCGCGCGGTCAAAATCTGCGGGATAAGTGAGTTTTAGGTTGTCTTCGTGGCCTTGAGTTATGGTTACGTCTATCCCTAAACTAAGGGCGAGTTCCACATCATCTGCGGCAGCTATACCAGAAGCATGCGCCGTACGAATAGTATTTATTTCAAAGCCTTGCGGCGTTTGTGCGCGGTATAATCCATCTCTTGCCTGCGGGGCGGTTACCTGCCCGTCAGCCCCGCGCCAAAGCGCATCTGTTACGGCAAGAGCAGGAGCGGCGGCGGGACCAGTTTTAAGAGCTTCAATCACGCCATCAATGGTCGATTTTGCAACCAAGGGGCGTGCGCCGTCGTGGATTAACACATGGGTGATCGGGGAAGGAATTTGCGCAAGTCCGCGGGCGACCGAGGCGGAGCGACTATCGCCGCCCTCCACATATATCACATCGGTTCGGCCTTTGAGGGCGTCGCGCGCGCACTCCACTCCACCCATTGGCGCAACAATGATTATTTCGGAAATCAACGGGTGGTTGGAAAAGCAATCGACCGTGTGAGCCACAACCGCGCTCCCCGCGAGCATTTGGAACTGTTTCGCACGCCCAGACCTGTCTGCGCCCATGCGAGACCCATTTCCAGCGGCAACAATTAAAGCAGCAATGCGCATAGGGGATTGTTAACTTTCGTTGTTTTCACGCCCCTTGTTTAAGCAATGCGCGCTTTGAGAACAATGGGCGAGTTGCTGCCTAAATTTTATGCAATGCGTGTTTTTCGCGCAGAATGCACCGTCGCGGAATTGCCTTTTGCTTTTGTGGGGCGTAGCACTGAAATGTGCACAAGGATTAGGCGTTTGACCATTAATATTGCAGATATCATTTTGGACCCACCGGTCCTATTGGCGCCATTGGCCGGAATTACGGATTTGCCGTTTCGCAATCTGGTGTCGTCCTTTGGGGCAGGGTTGGTCGTAAGCGAAATGGTTGCCAGTCAAGAAATGTTTCAGGGCAAACCCGGCGTGCGCGAACGGGCCGAACTAGGGTTTGATAGCAGCAATACCTCGGTTCAGATCGCCGGAAAAGACGCCTATTGGATGGGCGAAGCCGCCAAAATGATCCAAGATAACGGCGCGCGTGTGATCGACATTAATATGGGCTGTCCGGCGAAAAAAGTCGTGAACGGCTATTCAGGGTCCGCCCTGATGAAAGATTTGGACCATGCGCTGACGCTGATTGAGGCTGTTGTTGAGGCCGTTTCGGTGCCTGTCACGCTTAAAACGCGTTTGGGTTGGGACGACGCTTTGCTTAACGCGCCCGAACTCGCGGCCCGCGCAGAGGCGGCGGGCATCCGCATGATTACGATCCACGGACGGACTCGCTGCCAGTTTTACAAAGGTCGCGCCGACTGGGAAGCGATTGCCGGTGTCAAAGCCGCCGTTTCCATTCCCGTCGTGGCGAATGGGGACATTATCAATGCCGACACCGCGCGTCAGGCCCTTGCACAATCTGGCGCGGATGGTGTGATGATTGGCCGTGGCGCACAGGGAGTGCCGTGGATTTTGGCACAGGTTGCCGCCGATCTTTTTGGCTCCGCACCCCCCGAAATCCCGCAGGGAAATGCCCTGATCGACATGGTTTCGGGGCACTATGAAGCCATGCTTGAATTCTATCCCGTCCCTCTTGGCGGGCGCGTCGCACGCAAACATCTGGGCTGGTACATGGATGGCGTTCACACCCCAGCCGCCCTGCGCAAAGCCGTTTTAATCGAGAAAAACCCCAAAACTGTGTTGGCGCTACTGCCCGATGCTCTTTCTCCTGACCATTGCCCGATCGAAGGACTAACCGATGATTGAATATGACATTGACCTCTGGGCGTCGCTGCCAATTCCAGCGCTGATCCTTGACGATGCAGACTGCATTCTCGAGAGCAATGCCGTTGCCGAAGCCTTTTTAAACTCCTCCGCAAAAATGCTCATAGGGGCGTCGGTGTGGGACAAAGTTATGATCGACTCGCCGCTCGAAACCAGCTTTCAGCGTGTCCGAAAAGACCATTCCGCGTTATTTATCAATGATGTCGACGTGGGAAGTGGCGAGCGCGCGCCCGTGCTGTGCAACATTCAAATTGCGTCCCTGAGCTCTAGTAAAGGCGAGCGGACGGGTAAAATCCTCCTGCTGATATCGCCGCGCGAAATTGCCGATCGTTTAGGGCGGAGCCATTCGGTCAAAACTTCGGCGAAATCCGCGATCGGGATGGCGGAAATGCTGGCCCATGAGATTAAAAACCCGCTCGCGGGCATTACGGGGGCCGCGCAACTCTTGGCGATGAACCTGTCGAATGATGATCAAGAAATGACCGACCTCATTGTCCAAGAATGCCGTCGGATTGTGAAACTTCTGGAGCAAGTCGAGCAATTTGGCAATGTCCTCAAACCCCAGTGTACCGCCGTGAATATCCATGATGTGCTTGATCGCGCGCGGCGTTCGGCGATGGTGGGTTTTGGCGCACATATGGAAATCATTGAGGATTACGATCCCTCCATGCCACCCACATGGGGTGATATGGACCAGCTCCTACAGGCGTTCCTCAACCTTTTGAAAAACGCCTCGGAGGCCAATAAAAACGGCGGCAAAATCCGTATTCATACCTTCTATGAAAACTCGATGCGCCTACGTCGGACAGACGGGTCTGGCTCGGTCCCGCTTCAAATTGAGATCATTGACGATGGCCCTGGATTGCCGAGCGAAATTGCGGGGGACATCTTTGAACCCTTTGTTTCGGGGCGTGAGAATGGCACGGGGCTTGGCCTTGCGTTGGTGAGTAAAATCATCTCGGAGCACCAAGGCTGGATTGCCGTTGACTCGTCCCCCGGGCGCACCGTGTTTCGGATTTCGCTGCCTGTTGCCCCAAAAGAATCCGCAGTTGATGCGCCCAACACTCAAAATAAAACGGAGATCCTATAATGGACGGTACAGTTCTTGTCGCTGACGACGACCGCACAATTCGCACAGTTCTAACGCAAGCACTGACTCGGGCGGGCTGTAAAGTGCACGCAACCTCGTCGTTAATGACGTTGATGCGATGGGTCGAAGAAGGGAAGGGCGATTTGGTGATTTCCGATGTGATGATGCCCGACGGCAATGGCATAGAGGCCCTGCCACGCATCGGAGAATTGCGCCCCGGATTGCCGGTAATTGTGATTTCCGCCCAAAACACGATTATGACCGCGATCCAAGCTGCCGAAGCCGAGGCCTATGACTATTTGCCTAAGCCGTTTGACCTGCCCGATTTGATGAAACGCGCCGCGCGCGCTCTTGAGATTAAACGCCGCGTCAATCCCTTGTCCCACGAGACCGGCGCGCCGCGAGAATCCACCCAAGATGATCTGCCGTTGGTGGGGCGCACGGCCCAAATGCAAACCCTCTATCGACTGGTAGCGCGAGTGATGAACACCGACTTGACGGTGATGATCTCGGGTGAAAGTGGCACGGGCAAGTCGTTGATCGCGCGAGCAATTCACGACTTTTCTGACCGCCGCACTCAGCCATTCATTGTGGCCTCCGCCAATGATTTGCAGGGCATGGACGGGCCAGCCACCGTTATTTCACGCGCCAAAGGCGGCTCGATCCTGTTTGACGAAGTGGGCGATCTCGACGCCGACGCACAGGCCCGTGTAGTGCGTATGTTGGATAGTTTTGGCGATAATGCACCGCGTATTATGGCGACGAGTCAGTCGAATTTGAGCCTGAAAATGGAGGCAGGGACGTTCCGCCAAGACCTCTATTACCGCCTCTGTGGTGTGACCATCACGGTGCCGTCCCTGCGCGAACGGGTCGATGATATCCCGCTTCTTGCTGAACATTTCCTTGCGAAGGCTGAGCGCGAAGGAGCCTCTTTGCGTCGGATTGGACCGGATGCAATGGAACTCATTCGCGCCTTTAGCTGGCCTGGAAATGTACGCCAGTTGGAGAATTCCGTGCGCCGTTTGGTTTTGACCAGCGTCGGCGAAGAAATTAATCGGGCCGAAGTTGAGCTTGTCCTCGGGAATCAGCCAGTAATCGAACCCGCGAATGGTGGCCGCGAGGGCGAATTGCTCTCGGCCTCGGTGGCAAAACATCTGCGTCGTTATTTTGACCTTCATGGCGGTGCGTTGCCGCCGACAGGCGTTTATCAACGTATTCTGCGTGAAGTTGAGACGCCATTGATCGAGATATCACTTGATGCAACGGGTGGAAATCAGGCGAAATGCGCCGATTTACTTGGGATTAACCGAAATACTCTCAGAAAGAAGATCACAGAGCTCGAAATTAACGTGACACGCCGCCGCAAATTGATGTAAAAGAGCAACATACCCGTTGCAAGAAGGCTGCTACCCTTGTGACAGACGGTATATATTGTGGCGTGCCTATCGAAGGGCACAGTATCTTTGGGGGACGCGGTGCCAAGTTTGGTCCGTAGTGCGACATTCAATAGGCTTATACGTTTAAGGCGCCAAAAGCGTTTTCAAAACTTCGCGACCCTCGGAATGGTGGTTTTGGGGCCTATTCTGGCTGCTGCGACGTTTGTGATTCTTGGGCCACTGGAAGTTTCGACAGGCCCCAATAGTCTGCGGCTGATTCTGCTGGCGGATATGATCTATGCCCTCGTCGTTGCGGCCTTGGTTCTCCAACAAGTCGTGCGCATGGTGTCTGCACGGCGGGCAAAATCCGCGGGTTCAAAACTCCACCTTCGACTGACGGGTGTTTTTGCCCTCGTGACGCTTTTGCCGACCATTTTGGTCGCTGTGTTCGCCATGTTGACGGTGAATGTCGGGATTGAAGGCTGGTTTTCGGACCGTGTGCGACAGGTGGTTTCAAGCTCACTGGATGCCGCCCAAGCCTATGAAGCCGAGCATCGTCGCGATCTTGTTTCCGACGCCGAGCAGCTTGGAAATGACATCGACATTGAGGCCTTGGGGAATTTTCGCATGTCCGACGGCGATTTGCGCGAGATTTTGACCAATGCCCAAGCCAATGTGCAACGCGGCCTGCGCGAAGCTTTTGTCGTTGACGGGGCAGGGACCATTCGGGCCCGCGGGGATCGGTCTTATTTGTTCAACTATGAACAACCCAAATCTTCTGATTTTGACAAAGCCAGCAAGGGCGAAACTGTTGTCATTAAGGACTGGGAAAACAACGAATTTCGCGCCCTTGTCGCGCTTTCAGGGCTAACAGATCGCTACCTGTACCTGTCGCGAGAGGTCGATGGGGATATCCTAAGCCTGTTGGACGAAACAAAACAAAACGTTTCCCTTTATGAACAATTGGAAAAGGATCGCGGTAAAATCCTGTTTGAGTTTGGCCTGCTGTACCTTGGGTTTGCCGTCATTTTGATCCTTGCCGCGATTTGGCTCGGACTTTGGTTTGCGGAGCGTCTTGCGCGACCCGTGGGACGGTTGACCAGTGCGGCGCAACAGGTTGGCGCAGGCAATTTGAACGTGCGCGTATATGAGGAGGCTGGCGACGACGAAATCGCGCTCCTGTCGCAATATTTCAACCAAATGACGGGGCAATTGCGGGAGCAACGGGAGACTTTGCTCCAGAATACACGCCAAATTGAGGATCGCCGCCGCCTTTTTGATTCCGTTTTAAGCTCGGTCACGTCCGGCGTTGTCGGGTTGGATGCGGATGGAGGCGTTGATTTTGTAAACCGTTCGGCACAGGGGTTGTTGAATATAAATGACTCTGGCAATCAAAAGCTGTCGCTTGCGGTGCCAGAATTCGGTGACTTTTTTGCCCGCACACAAGCCAACCGTGCAGAATCCGCGCAGGAAGAAGTTCTTGTCGTGCGGGACGGGAAGCAAGAAAACCTCCTCGTGCGGATCGCCCCACGGCGCGGTTCCGGTGGCGCATTGGAAGGGTACGTTGTGGCCTTTGACGATGTGACCGACCTCGTTTCTGCCCAACGCATGGCCGCTTGGGGCGATGTGGCGCGTCGGATCGCGCATGAAATTAAAAACCCGTTGACGCCAATCCAGCTATCGGCGGAACGCTTAAAGCGAAAATATTCCTCAAAGCTTTCGGAAGAAGATGCAGAAGGCATGGCCTATATGACCGATGTTATTGTGCGTAAAACCAATGACTTGCGGCGTATTGTTGATGAGTTTTCCAAGTTTGCGCGCATGCCAGAACCAGAACTCCGCAGTCATGATCTGACCGAAATTATGCGGGACGCCGTTCATCTGCAAACGGGTGCGCTTGATCCCGTGAAGTTAGTCGCTGAGTTGCCAGAGGAGCCTATATTTGCGGATGTGGATTCAACGATGATCGCACAAGCCTTGACCAACATAATTAAGAACGCGGGCGAAGCGGTTGAAACACATGTCGAAAATGGCGTTCCAGATGGGTTTATTCCTATGGTAAAAATTAATATGGAAGCAGATGACGAGACACTGCGCATTCGTATTTCCGACAATGGCATTGGCTTTCCTATTGATCGCTCACGCTTGTTTGAGCCGTACGTAACAACACGCGATAAGGGCACGGGCCTTGGCCTGCCCATCGTTAAGAAAATCATCGAGGAGCACGGCGGGACGCTGGCGCTTTTGGATGCAGAAATATTTGGAAACACAACACATGCAGGCGCTTGTGTGGCTGTTGCCCTTCCTTTGGGCACGCCAAAAAAACTGAAAGAGGTGAGCTGATGAGTGACATTCTTATTGTTGACGACGAACGTGATATTCGTGAACTAATATCGGATATCCTTAAAGATGAAGGCTTTACAACGCGTCTTGCAAGTAACTCTGACGAGTGTATGGATCAAATAGCTTCTGAGCCTCCGAGTTTGATGATCCTTGATATTTGGCTGAAAGATAGCCAAATGGACGGCATCGACATCCTGAAATCGGTGAAGCGCAGCCATCCCGATGTGCCTATTGTGATTATTTCTGGTCACGGGAATATCGAAATCGCCGTCGCCGCGATAAAACAGGGTGCCTATGATTTCATTGAGAAACCCTTCAATATTGACCAGCTTTTGGTCGTTATTACGCGGGCGATGGAAACGTCGCGCTTGCGCCGTGAGAATAGTGAGTTGCGCCGTCGGGACGTAACGCTCAGTGAAATGATTGGATCTAGTTCCGCCTATAAGGCCTTGAAATCAAACCTTGAAAAAGTCACCAAATCCAATGGCCGCATTATGCTGCGGGGACCTGCTGGGTCGGGCAAGGAAAGCGCTGCGCGGTATATTCACAGCGAAAGTGATCGCGCGTCTGCACCGTTTATCGTGGTTAATTCCGCGTCAATTGAACCCGAGCGGATGGAAGAAGTCCTGTTTGGGCGCGAAAGCCCAGAACGCGGGATTGAAACTGGGTTGCTTGAGGAAGCGCATGGCGGCGTTATCTACTTTGATGAAGTTGCCGATATGCCGATGGGGACGCAGAGCAAGATCCTGCGCGTTTTAGTCGATCAGCAATTTCAACGCGTGGGCGGCGGCGAAAAGGTTCGCGTTGATATTCGCGTTATATCGAGCACAAACAGGAACTTGCAGGCCGAGATTGAAGCTGGAAATTTCCGTCAGGAGCTTTTTCATCGTTTGAATGTCGTGCCGATCACCGTGCCCTCGCTTGAAGACCGTCGGGAAGATATTCCCGAGTTGGCCGTCGCCTTTATCGCAGCCTTTAACAAGGATCAGGGGCTACCTTTGCGACATCTTTCGGAGGAAGCGCAGGCCTTGTTACAGACCATGAGTTGGCCTGGAAACGTGCGCCAGTTGAAAAACGTCATCGAACGCATTCTAATTCTTGGCAATGACAGCGAGATTATTGAGGCAAGCGATTTGCCGCAACAGGGCGAGCCGTCTGGTGGGAGCTCGGGCGTTGTTCTTTCGGCGGGTTTGGCGACCTTGCCGCTTCGTGAAGCGCGTGAATTGTTTGAACGCGAGTATTTAATGACGCAAATCAATCGGTTCGGCGGAAATATAAGCCGCACCGCAACCTTTGTTGGTATGGAACGCAGCGCGCTTCATCGCAAACTTAAGTCGCTTGGGATTGTGACCAGCAATAAGACGGGTGCGCGGGTTGCGCATATTGACGATTTTGAGGGCGAGGACTTGGAATAAGCATCACCAATTGACGCACTCAAGGGCATAGGCCATAGATTGCTACAAATGAGAACCCATTGAAGAAGCACAAAAGGGCAGTTTTATGAAGGTCATCATCTGTGGCGCGGGACAAGTTGGCTGGCAAATCGCCCGCCATCTTTCGGGTGAACGCAACGATGTAACGGTTGTGGATAACAATGCCGAACTGGTGCGGCGCGCTATGGATACCTTGGAAGTTCAAGGGGTTGCAGGGTTTGCGAGCTATCCGGATGTTCTCAAGGCGGCGGGGGCAAGTGATGCGGATATGATCATCGCGGCGACCCATTCGGACGAAGTGAATATGGTGACCTGCCAAATCGCCCACTCGATTTTTTCCGTGCCCCGCAAAGTGGCCCGTTTGCGCAGTAAATCGTATCTCGATGCCATTTATTCCGATCTTTATCGCCGCGATCACATGCCGATCGACGTGGTTATTTCCCCTGAGAAAGAGGTTGCTGCTGCGGCCTTGCAACGCCTCGCGGCGCCTGCTGCCTTTGATACAGAAAGTTTTCTCAACGGCAAAAGCCAGCTTTTGGGGCTTCAACTTGATGCGGATTGTCCGGTTCTAAATACGCCCTTGCGTCAGTTGACGGATTTGTTTTCAACCCTCTCGGCGAACGTGGTTGGTGTGCGTCGCAAAGGGACATTGTTTGCGCCTGTGCCCAATGATCAGCTGTTCGCTGGCGACCAAATTTACGTATTTACTAACAGCGAAGACGTGGCACGTACCTTGGAAGTGTTCGGAAAAGTCCAGCACAAACAAGACCGTGTGGTTATTTTGGGTGGTGGGAATGTGGGGCTTGCCGTGGCCTTGGCGTTGGAAGCAAAAGGCCGCACCGTGCGCACAAAAGTGATTGAGCGCGACCGTGCCATTGCTGAAAAAGCCGCTGACACTTTGGAGCGGACCATCGTTTTGAACGGCGACGGGTTAAGTCCTGAATTGCTTGAAGAGGCCGGAATTGATCGTTCAGACGCTATTTTATGTGTCACCGACGATGATAAAACCAATCTATTGGCCGCGGTGCGCGCCAAGGGTTTGGGCTGTAAAATGGCGATCTGCTTGGTGAATGACCCGTCCTTGGTGCCACTTTTGGCCCCCATGGGGATCGACGCCTATATCAACCCGCGGTCCACAACTGTGAGTTCTATTTTGCGCCATATCCGGCATGGCCGTGTGCGCGAAGTTTACTCCATTGGCGACGCAGAAGCCGAAGTGATCGAGGCGCAAGTGCTCTCGACAAGTCCGATTTCGGGACGGGCGCTGAGGGATATTGAATTCCCTGAGGGTGTTTTGGTGGGCGCCGTTTTGAGCAAGGGCGTCGTGTCGCGGCCCGAAGGCTCCATGCGGATCGAAGAGGGCGATGTGTTAACCATTTTCACCATGGCCGCCGACGTGCCTGAGGTCGAGCGCCTCTTGCAGGTTTCGATCGACTTTTTCTAGCCATGTTAGCCCGTATCCTTGGCCTGCCGTTGTTTGTGATCCTGATGGGGATCGGATCGGTGGCGATGTTTTTGCCCGCGCTTCACGCAGGAGCAACGCGTGATTTTCAAACGGCGAGGGTCTTCTTTTACGGCGGGTTGTTGTTCCTGATTTTCACGTTGATTATCGCGCTGGCAACCGCAAATTATAAGCCGCGTAATGAGACGGGCTCCCATCTCCTGTCGCTTTTTGTGTGTTTTGTGCTGCTGCCGATGATGCTCGCGGTGCCCTTTCATCAAACAGTAACAACATCGACGTTTGGCGAAGCGTATTTCGAGATGGTTTCGTCAATAACGACGACGGGCGCGACGCAATATGCCGACCCAGCGCAACTGCCCCGTTCTGTGCATTTATGGCGGGCTTTGGTGGCGTGGCTGGGTGGGTTTTTCGTTTGGGTAAGTGCCGTGGCCATCCTTGCGCCGTTGAATCTCGGCGGATTTGAGGTCTTGGCTGAGGGGCGGCACGGAACGGGATCGAGCCTGTCCCAGATCTCCCGCGTTGCCGGTGGGTCCGTGCGTTTGCAACGTGCGGCCCTTCGACTCCTCCCGATTTATAGCGGGTTAACGGCGGTATTTTGGGTCTTTTTAATTATCGCGGGTGACCGACCATTTGGGGCGCTTATTCACTCAATGTCGACCTTTGCAACCAGCGGGATTTCGGCCACGGGCGGTATGCAAAACAACTCATCCGCGGGGTTTGGCGAATTTGTCGTCCTGATTGGCATGTGTTTTGCCCTGTCACGCCTGACTTTTTCGTCTGATATGAAGGCCCGTAGCATCAAGGTTCTTAAAACTGATCCTGAAATCCGCATCGCGACCTTTCTTATTATGGCGGTACCGTCGCTGATTTTTATGCGCCATTGGTTTGGTGCCCTCGAAGAACAATCGGTTGAGGATGCGCGCCAAGCACTTTCGGCCCTTTGGGGGAGTATCTTTACGACAGTTTCTTTCCTTTCGACCACAGGTTTTGAGAGCGCCTCTTGGACGCAAGCGAGCCGGTGGTCGGGTCTCGCGACACCAGGGCTTATTCCACTTGGCTTGGCGATGGTTGGTGGCGGTGTGGCCACCACGGCGGGCGGAGTGAAGTTGTTGCGGATTTATGCGCTTTATAAAAACGGGCAGCGCGAAATTGAACGGATTATCCATCCCACAAGTGTCGCGGGATCGGGGCCTGCGGTGCGCCATTTACGGCGGCGTGGGGCTTATGTTGCGTGGATTTTCTTCATGCTGTTTGCCCTCTCGGTGTCCTTCGTGATGCTGCTCTTGGCCTATAACGGTGTTGGTTTCGACAATGCGCTGATTTTGACAATCGCGGCGCTAACGACAACTGGACCCTTGGCAAATGTCGTGACGGAAACACCGATTTCTTATGCGACCTTGTCACCCACGGTAAAGCTGGTTTTAGGGGCGGCAATGGTGGTGGGACGGCTCGAAACCCTTGCCGTTATCGCGCTTTTAAACCCCGACACATGGCGTCGATAGCGGCAAAATTACCATTTCATAAATTTTGATGCTTTTTTTGCACTAGAAACTATACGCATGGATAGTCATACTGACAGATAAGACCGAAACAGCCTTTAGTGCTGGCATATAAAAACAAGAAAAAAGGCTATAAAACAATGGCTGCCGACAAACAGAATTTACAAGACGCCTTTCTGAATCATGTTCGCAAGACAAAGGTTCCAGTTACTATTTTCCTCATTAACGGTGTGAAACTTCAGGGTGTTATCACTTGGTTTGACAATTTCTGCGTGCTTTTGCGTCGCGATGGTCAATCTCAGCTGGTGTATAAACACGCGATTTCAACAATCATGCCGTCTCAGCCGATCAGCCTTTACGACGGCGAAGAATAGGCAAAAATGGGCGAAGAAATTCCCGAGAAGTCCGTAACGCCGGTTTGGGTGCTGCATCCTGATTTGCGTAACGACCGCTTTCGCCGTGATCCAGAATTCGCTTTGCAAGAGGCGGTTTCTCTCGCTGAGGCGATGCCCGAAACCGATGTTGTCGGAGCGACAATTGTACCCGTTCCCAAGATTCGGGCTGGGTGGTTGTTTGGCAAAGGCAAAACCGAAGAGCTTAAACAACAGTTTTTGGAAACCCATGTTGATCTCGTCATCATTGACGGTACGTTAACGCCCGTTCAACAGCGCAACCTCGAAGAAGAGTGGAACGTCAAAATCCTCGACCGCACGGGTTTGATCCTTGAGATTTTCTCGGATCGGGCGCGTACCCGTGAGGGTGTGTTGCAGGTTGAAGTGGCGGCATTGTCGTACCAACGCACCCGCCTTGTGCGGGCATGGACCCACCTTGAGCGCCAACGCGGTGGGCTTGGATTTGTGGGCGGACCGGGCGAAACGCAGGTCGAGGCCGACCGTCGTGCTCTTGATGAACGCATCAACAACCTCAAGCGCCAGCTTGAAAAAGTTGTCCGCACCCGCGCCTTGCATCGGCAATCGCGCGCACGCGTACCGTTCCCTGTGGTCGCCTTGGTTGGCTATACCAATGCTGGGAAATCTACGCTTTTCAATCGCTTAACGGGGGCTAATGTCTTTGCGAAGGACATGTTGTTTGCCACACTAGATCCAACCATGCGTTCGGTTGAATTACCGTCCGGCCGAACGATTATCCTCTCGGATACGGTTGGTTTTATTTCCGAACTTCCCACACAATTGGTCGCCTCGTTTCGCGCCACTTTGGAAGAAGTTCTTGAGGCCGATTTGATTTTGCACGTGCGTGATATTTCGCATCCGTTGACCGATCAGCAATCGCGCGATGTGACAACCATCATGACCGATCTTGGCGTGTCTAAGGAGACGCCGTTGATTGAAGTGTGGAACAAAGTCGATCTTTTGGATGACCAAGAACAAGAGGGTATTCTTGCCAAATCCGAGCGCGAAGAGGCAATTTTTGCCACCTCGTCGATTACAGGCCAAGGCATTGAGGCGCTGCTTGATGCGGTGTCCGAAGCTTTGACCGACCCCAAAACGTACCGTGATCTTGTGCTGCCGTATAGCGACGGTAAAAAACGCGCCTGGCTGTTTTCAGAGGGCTTGGTTGAGGCCGAGACCCAAGGCGAAGACGGGTTCCACCTCAAGGTTCACTGGACTGCACGCCAAGAGAAAAACTTCCGCGATATGTAAAAGGCGCGCCATGGATTTGGCGCGACCTTTCACGTTACTTTGGTTCCGGACTCAAGGTTGCAATCCCAACGGAACCCGCACGCGCGAGGGCGGGATCAAGGCTCATCGGGAGGTATTCCCCGCGGCGCCAAAGCTGCCCCATATCATCATAATGGCGACTTAACGGATGGCCCGATTGCCCCGTTGCGATGATGAAAACAGAACTGTCAGGGTCTGCGAAATCATAAACACCGCGATAGCCCGCCCCTTGAACATTGGAAAACGGTTCGTCTTCCGTGCCAGAGGTGAGGCCCATCATAAGGGTGTTATCACCGCCTGAAGTGCTTTGGCGAATATTGACGAACCATTTGAGAATAGGCGTTTTTCCTAGAACCGCATGGTCGTGGGTTGCCTGATGCGCATCCCCCCAACGCAACGACGTCAACGCGGAACCATAGGTCTGGTCTAGCCATAAAAGCGCATCGTCCAAGGCAATCTGCGCGAGGTCCTTGCAATTCTCGGGCTGGGTGGATTGCACGATGTCACACCACGCGCTTGCGCCGTCGGTATCGCGGTACACGCGGTCGATAAACACGGGATTGACGTGGGTGAACTCATAGGCAAGCGGCCCTAGTTCGTCTTGGATTAACCGTTTTTGCAAGGCCCGCATCCACGCCGCATAGATCAGCGGTTCTGGGAGGTGTTCATTCATTTCCCCGTTCCAATTTGCCAAAAGATCGAGCGCGATTTGGCGGCGGCGTTCGATGGTGCCGTCCGGAGCCTGTGCGCCGGAAAACCATAGATCGGCGGCAATCAACGGCAGAATGCGGCGCGCGGTATAGCTCACGGTATCAAGCTGGCCTTCGATGAAACTCTCGCGGGTGTGGACTTCGCGGTTTTGCATCAGCTTTTTCCAACGCTCAATGCGTTCGGTATCCCCCCAGTAAAAACTTATATGATTGGGGAAGGGACGGTCGATAATCTGGTTGTTGGTATTGCCCAAAATACCCCCCGCAGGTTCACGGAATTCGGGGTTGAAACTATAGGGCATGCGCCCTTGCCAACGGTTGTTTTCCAGCCATCCGGGGGCCGGTGTGCGGCCTTGGGTTTGGTGGTTATAGGCGCGACGCGGGGCCGCGCCGAAGGTCTTGAGAGCAATTTCCTTGCCGTCCACCAACGTCACGTTTTGCGCACTGCCGATATAGGTTTCGCCTGCGGCAATGGCCTCGTCGATGGTTTTGGATTTCATCAGCTTCATCAAGGCGCTCACGGAGGTGTCATGCGCTGAAAGCGCGGTCCAACCAAGGGTGGCGACGTGGCCTTGGGGGGTGATTTTCCCGACATTATAGTGGCTTGGCGGTAGGACAGGGCCATTTTCAGTCCAACGCAAAGTCAGGGTGCGCGGCGCGGCGTCCTTCACATGGACGATGGTTTGGCGAATTTCAAAACGTTTGTATCCGGTGGGCGTCAGGTATTCCTCGGAGTCTTCGGGGTTGAGCTGCTCAATAAACAGGTCTTGATCGTCCATGAACGCTGCCGTCAGCCCCCAACCGATGTAGTCCGAGCGCCCAGAGAGGATCACAGGGACGCCCGGAATTGAGGCGCCAATGATGCCGCCCTGTTGCAACTCGATCCGTGCAAGATACCAGATCGATGGCGCGGAAAAGCCCAAATGCGGATCGTTGGCGAGCAGTGTCGCTCCCGCCGCTGAACGCGATGGCGCGGCGGCCCAAGCGTTCGACGCGCCTGCAAAAGCGCGTTTTTTGAACGGCGTAAGGGCCGCGATCATCGGGTCGAGAGGTTCCGCGAATTGCGCATAGATCGGGTATTCAGACTTGGGGAACAGGCTGGTGTATTCTGGCAACGCGTTGATCGGCATGCCCAAGGGATCGGGCAACAGGTCTTTGACCCGCTCTTTGGGGAGGGCCAAAATCGCCCGCGTGCGCAAAATTTCATCTTCAAGCTGGCCTGAAAATTCCAGCGCCATTATTTTCCCAACGGCGATGGAATCCGCGGGAGTCCACGGGGCAATGGCTGTGGGAAACAGGAAAAATTCCGGCGCGCCACGTCCCAACGCCCCCGTATTGATTTGCGCAAGCCAACTGTTGACGCCCCGCGCATAGGCATTGAGCGCCAGCGTAGTTTCGGGATCTTGGTCGCGCACCGAGCGTTTGGCCAAGTCATAGATATCAAGGCGGCGCATCAGGTCGTCGACTTGCAAAGCGCGTTCACCAAAAAGCTCCGACAAGCGGCCTTCAGCGGTGCGGCGCATCAGAACCATTTGCCATAAGCGATCCTGTGCATGGGCGAATCCAAGGCCGAAATAGACGTCCTCGTCGGTTGCGCCAAAAATATGGGGCACACTGGCGTTGTCACGGATAATTTCGACGTCGCCCGTGATGCCGGTCACAACATAATCGGCGTCATATTCGGGAATGGAACGGCTGGCCAAGTAGTAAACGCTGAAAAAAGCCAATGCGATCAAGGTCGCAAGAGCCAGAAATAGACGGGTAAGCCATTTAACAAAGGTCGACATGACGGCTCCAGGTTGACGCGCGGATTGTATACATTAAGGTCTGCCCCAAAGAGACTCGGCATGGAATTCCGATGGGTTTCCAGTGTCTACGCGAAAAAACTTTGGGAGAAAAGCTATGGCGAAAATCACTTTCTTGGGACTAGGCGTTATGGGCTATCCCATGGCAGGACATCTTGCGGCGGCGGGGCATGAGGTAACGGTTTTCAACCGTACAACCGCTAAAGCCGAGGCTTGGGCGAAGGAACACGGTGGCAATTTTGCGCCGACACCCGCGCTTGCAGCCAAAGGCGCGGACTTTGTGATTTCCTGCGTGGGGAATGACGATGATTTACGCGCAGTTTGCACGGGGCCAGACGGGGCGTTTCAATCTATGGCGGAGGGCGCGATTTTCGTTGACCACACCACGGTTTCGGCGGCCGTCACCCGCGAACTTTACGCGATTGCCGCAGAAACCAGCATTGGATTTGTCGATGCGCCCGTGTCCGGCGGCCAAGCAGGTGCCGAAAACGGCGCACTTTCGGTGATGTGTGGGGGCGATCAGGATAAATATGATGCGGCGGAACCCATCGTGCAGGTCTATGCCAAGGTTTGTCGTCGTTTAGGCGAAAACGGGGCAGGGCAATTGACGAAAATGGTCAATCAAATCTGTATCGCAGGGGTCGTTCAAGGGCTTTCCGAGGCGCTGCATTTTGCCGAAAAAGCGGGCCTGGATGGCGAGGCGGTGATCGAGACGATTTCGGCGGGTGCAGCTGGCAGTTGGCAGATGCAGAACCGTTATAAAACCATGTTAGCCGATGAATATGACCACGGGTTTGCCGTTGATTGGATGCGCAAAGACCTTGGTATTTGCCTTGATACGGCGGATGAGAATGGCGCGAGTTTGCCGATGACCGCGCTTGTCGATCAGTTCTACAAAGACGTGCAGAAACTTGGTGGCAATCGTTGGGACACCTCAAGCTTGTTGAAACGTTTGCGCCATATGGGGTGAATTTTTTCCCTTCGGTCATAAAAAAAGGCGGCTCACATGAGCCGCCTTTTTTATTATATCTCAAACCCTTATGGGATGATGCGCGAGTATTTTGATCCTTCGAGCGTCGCGCCCGCCATCAAGCCCGCTTGGCCAAAGACCACGGCGATCACTGGCGCATTGGAGGTTGTTGTCGCAACCGACAGATTGCTGCCTTTGTCATTTACGGCATATTCGATGTCGGCACCTGCGGCCCAACCGCTTGCGCCGCGGAATTTGTTCAACGCAGGTTCGGTCATAAAGAACAACACATAGGCGAGTTGTTGTGCACCAATTTGAAAGCCAACCGAAGCGGATGTCGCAGAATAGTAGTCAACGGTCGCGTCGTTAATGCGCAGCGCGCCTTTGCCAAACGATCCGCCCACGCCCAAGCCCGCTTTGGTCACCACAGGCATTACCAGCATCCCCGTGGATTTCGCGCCAAGGTCGACCGTTCCAGGATACGTTGCGTACATATGACGTACGGTAGCGTCGACTTGTAGGTCCAATACGGCGGCGCCATCGTTGCCCACGCCATTGCCACAGGCCGCTGTCGTTGCCGCAGCAGCACCTGCTGTCAGCAGAAAGCCGCGACGCGAAAGCCGCTCAAAATGCGTTGGTGTTTTCATTTCTTCGTTCCTCAATTGTTGGTCCCAAACACGTGTTGGAAACCATTTTTAGTGTCGGGTCACACCCGATCTTGTTAAAAACTATAGGGGAGTCCCATAATATTGTCATTATATATAGGTATGTGTTGCGAAAAAATGCGAAAACGTGCCGATTTAACGTCCAGCTAAAAGCCGTGCGGCGCGGGGGGCAAAGTAGGTTAGAATGCCGTCACAACCGGCGCGTTTGAAGGCCATAAGGCTTTCGATCATGGCTTTGTCGCCGTCAATCCAGCCGTTTTGCGACGCCGCCATTTGCATCGCGTATTCGCCGGACACTTGATAAGCAAAGGTCGGCACGCCGAATTCGGATTTTACGCGGTGGCAAATATCTAAATACACCATGCCCGGTTTGACCATGACCATATCCGCGCCCTCGGCCAGATCGCGGGCCACAAGGCGCAGGGCTTCGTCGCTGTTAGCGGGATCCATTTGATAAGTGTTTTTGTCGCCTTTAAGGGCGCCAGAAGCGCCAACTGCATCGCGAAACGGGCCATAAAACGCACTGGCGTATTTCGCAGCATAGGACAGGATCGTTACGTTTTGGTGTCCTGCGGCCTCAAGGGCGGTGCGGATTGCGCCGATGCGACCGTCCATCATATCCGACGGGCCCAGAATATCCGCGCCCGCGTCGGCCTGTGCGAGGGCCATTTTCACCAAGGCCTCAACGGTTGCGTCATTGACGATTTCGCCGTCCACAACATAGCCATCATGGCCGTTGATATTATAGGGATCCAAGGCGATATCCGTCATCACAGCGATTTCTGGAACGGCAGATTTTATAGCGCGGATCGCCCGATTGGTCAAGTTGTCCGGATTCCACGCTTCGGCGCAATCCTCGGTTTTCAGAGACGCATCAGTATAGGGGAACAGGCAGATCGCGGAAATACCCAGATCGGCGGCCTCGCGGGCGGCCTCGACGATTAAATCCACCGAAAGGCGCTCAACGCCGGGCATGCTTTCAATTGGTTGGCGCGTATTTTCGCCAGCGACCACAAAAACTGGCCAAATAAAATCGGCGGGCGACAACGTATTTTCCCGCACCAAAGCCCGCAACGCAGGCGATTTTTTCAAGCGGCGCAGGCGCGCGGTCGGGAAAGGGGCAATAATTGTCGGCATTTTTACGTCCTCATGCAATTCATGTCCTTGGTTGGCATGGATTTTCCCGTCACTCAAGGGTAGGAATCAGCGTAAGCCCGATATAATGTCGCAGTTCTTGCCAAATGGCATGCGACTCTGAAGAAGGAATGCCCCTTGGACTTGTACGCCACAGTTCGTGAACTGATTGATTTACGCTCATTTTCAAACCTTTGGTACTGGATTGGCCTCGCTGTGATTTGGTCCTCGGCCAGCCATTGGGTTTTGGGTGTGCCGCTGGATATGATTCAACGGGCGAAGAAACGCGGCGGCGAGGCGATGGATGATCTTCAGGCCCTCACGCGGATTAGTTGCAATCGCATCCTGTATATCTCCTCGGTGTCCGGACTTTGGCTCCTTGGATTTAGCTGTTTTGTGCTCACAGGCCTTGCCATGTTGGGTTTCTACTACAATGTCGAATTCGCCCAAGCGGTGTTCCTTTTGCTGTTCCCTATGTCGATCGTCGGACTTATTTCGATTTCGACAGCGCGCCTTATTGACGAAAAAAAACCAGAGGGCCTCGCCCTTGTGAAGCAATTGATGCGTCACCGTATTTATGTACAGCTCCTCGGCGTTCTCTCTATCTTTACGACCGCAATGTGGGGCATGGCCCAGAACATGAACTACAGCGTTTTGTTCAACTAATTATAAAATAACCCCTCATGGGGTCGGAGAACGATGTGGCCATTTCAACGCCCAAGCACATAACCCAAAGCGGGGCGCCAGAAGGCTATGACGCGCATCTTTTGTTGGCGGAATTGGCCAAATCCAACGGCGCGGTTATCCATGTGGCACGCGATGCAAAGCGGCTTGCGGCGCTAAAGGCAGCGCTTGCTTTTTTTGCGCCTGACACAGCGGTTTTGAGCTTTCCCGCGTGGGATTGTTTGCCGTTTGATCGTATGTCGCCCAACGCCGATACCTCGGCGGCGCGGATGGCGGTTTTGGCCGCCCTTGTGCATAACATGCCTAAACGCTTTATCCTTTTGACAACGCTTTCTGCGGCCACGCAATTTGTCCCTGCGCGTGATATTTTACGCAAAGCGGCGTTTTCGGCACAGGTTGGCGAGCGCATCAATATCGACCAGTTACGAGCGTTTCTGGTGCGGATGGGCTTCACCCAAGCGCCAACCGTTACTGAACCCGGCGATTATGCGGTGCGCGGTGGCATTATCGACATCTTTCCTCCGGGCGATACTGGCCCCATTCGGATGGATTTCTTTGGTGATACGCTAGACGGTTTGCGCCGTTTTGATGCAGAAACCCAGCGCACCACAGACACCATCAAAAACATCGAACTCGCTCCCGTTTCCGAAGTTATTCTGGACGACGCCGCGATCACCAGTTTTCGCCAGAATTACCGAACAGAATTTGGCGCGGCGGGCACCGATGACCCGCTTTATGAGGCGGTTTCCGCAGGGCGTAAACATCAAGGTGTCGAGCATTGGTTGCCGTTCTTTTACGAACGTCTTGAGACCCTTTTTGATTATATTCCAACAGCTTCTGTGGTGCTTGACGATCAAGTTGGTCCGGCGCGTTT
Organism: Falsihalocynthiibacter sp. CO-5D18; assembly: GCF_041205445.1. Lineage (NCBI taxonomy): Bacteria > Pseudomonadati > Pseudomonadota > Alphaproteobacteria > Rhodobacterales > Roseobacteraceae > Falsihalocynthiibacter > Falsihalocynthiibacter sp. CO-5D18. The sequence goes on from NZ_JBGFCF010000005.1 coordinate 154,719, forward strand.
GGCACGTTGGGACGGGATCGTAGATCAATATGAAACGCGCCGCCTCGCGATGTCCGCAAAAATGCGGCTCGATAGTGTGTACAAGCCTTGTCCGCCCGAAAAGCTCTATCTCGATGATGTGGTTTGGGGCAAAGCTGTAGAGAACCACCGCGTTGTCACCCTCGCGATCCTGCCGCAATCCACAGGCCACGGCGTCGTGGATGCGGGGGGTCGTATCGGGCGCAATTTCAGCCCCGAACGTCAACTCGAAAACGCAAACCTGTTCGAAGCACTCGGCCAACATATCAACGAACGCCGCAAGTCCGATCAAGTTGTTGTCGCCAGTTTCTCGGAAGGGGCGCGCGAACGACTAGAGGGGTTGATTGCGGATGAGGGTGTTGAAGGCGCGCAACTGATCAAGGATTTCCGCGATATTCCGGACGGCAAAGGCGGTGTATTTCTGGCAGTTTGGCCGCTGGAACAGGGTTTTTACGCCGAAGGATTGACGGTTATTTCCGAGCAGGACGTGCTGGGCGACCGCCTGATCCGCTCCACCAAACGCCGTCGCCGCGCCGATAATTTCCTGACCGAAACCCAAAGCCTCTCCGCTGGCGACCTTGTTGTCCACGTCGATCACGGGGTTGGGCGCTTCACAGGGCTTGAGACAATCACCGCGATGGGTGCACCCCATGAGTGTTTGCTGTTGGAGTACGCGGGTGGCGATCGTCTGTACTTACCCGTTGAAAATATTGAGCTTTTAAGTCGCTACGGCCATGACGAAGGCATGCTCGACAAGCTTGGTGGCGGCGCGTGGCAGGCCAAGAAAGCCAAACTCAAAGAGCGTATTCGCGCGGTTGCCGAGAAACTTATCCGCATTGCCGCCGAACGCGCCCTACGCCGCGCCCCCATCATGTCGCCGCCCGAAGGTATGTGGGACGCCTTCGCCGCACGCTTCCCCTATACCGAAACCGACGATCAATTGTCGGCCATCCACGACACGTTAGACGACATGGAAAGTGGCCGCCCGATGGACCGTCTGATTTGCGGCGACGTGGGCTTTGGCAAAACCGAAGTTGCAATGCGTGCGGCCTTTGTTGCGGCGATGTCCGGCGCCCAAGTTGCCGTTATTGCGCCCACCACTTTGCTCGCGCGCCAACACTACAAAAGCTTCGCCGAACGCTTCCGTGGCTTCCCGATTGAAGTGCACCAGTTGAGCCGATTTGTCGGCGCAAAAGAAGCCCACAACACCCGCGAATCCATCAAGCGTGGCACCGCCGATATCGTCATCGGCACCCATGCGTTACTCGCTAAAACCGTTCGTTTTCAGAACCTTGGCTTGTTGGTGATTGATGAAGAACAACGTTTCGGCGTCAGCCACAAAGAGCGCCTCAAAGAGATGCGCACCGATATTCACGTGCTCACCCTCACAGCCACGCCCATTCCGCGCACCCTGCAAATGAGCCTTTCTGGCGTGCGGGATTTGTCGATCATCGGCACCCCGCCCGTCGACCGCTTGGCGATTCATACCTATGTCAGCGAGTTTGACAGTGTCACAATTCGCGAAGGTTTTCTGCGCGAACACTATCGCGGTGGCCAGAGTTTTTACGTGGTTCCGCGTATTGCGGACCTGCCCGAAGTCGAGGATTTCTTGCGCACGCAATTGCCCGAAGTCAGCTATGTTGTGGCCCACGGCCAAATGGCAGCCGGCGAGCTTGATGACCGGATGAATGCGTTTTACGACGGGAAATATGATGTGCTCGTCGCGACCACGATTGTCGAAAGCGGCTTGGATATTCCAACGGCCAACACGTTGGTCGTGCATCGCGCCGATATGTTCGGGTTGGCGCAATTGTATCAAATCCGTGGCCGTGTGGGTCGCAGCAAAACCCGTGCCTATGCCTATCTCACCACCAAACCGCGTATGCCCCTGACGCCAACAGCCGAGAAAAGGTTGAGGGTTTTGGGAAGTCTCGACAGTTTGGGCGCGGGCTTCACGCTGGCGAGCCAAGATCTGGACATTCGCGGCGCGGGCAACCTGTTGGGCGAGGCCCAGTCGGGACATGTGCGCGAAGTCGGGTTCGAACTGTACCAAGCGATGTTAGAGGAAGCGATTGCCAATATTCGATCGGGTGCAGGCGAGGGGCTTTCGGATGACAACGATCAATGGGCGCCACAGATCAACCTTGGCGTTCCGGTTCTAATTCCCGAAACCTACGTGCCCGATTTGGATGTGCGTTTGGGTCTGTACCGTCGCCTGTCTGGTCTCACGTTGAAGGTTGAGCTTGAAGGCTTCGCCGCCGAACTCATTGATAGATTTGGGAAATTACCACGCGAAGTAAATACGCTGTTGCTGGTGGTGCGGATCAAAGCCATGTGCAAACGGGCAGGGATCGCCAAGCTGGATGCAGGGCCTAAAGGCGTGACTATCCAATTCCATAACGATAAATTTGCCTCGCCCCAAGGTCTGGTGGAGTTCATATCGGATCAAAAAGGGAATGCCAAAGTGCGCGACAACAAGATCGTTGTGCAACGTGAATGGGCCAATGAAAACGATAAAATTCGTGGCGCCTTTGGGGTTGCAAAAGACCTCGCGGAGAAACTCATCGCCGAGAAAAAGCGGACCAAACCAAAAAGCTAGTCGTGCGCCTTGCCCCTACCGAGCGGAGCGAGGCTTGGCCCAACGGGGGCCAAGCATCTTGATGCGTCGCGCACTCGGCGGGAGCCGTTTTTAGACTGCGCCGGTGTATTCACCGCGCGCTGGATAGCTTTTATCAATCGCGAAATCGACGGCCGCAAGAAGTTCGGAAAAATGCGGACGGGTGAAGGGCATGGACTGCACGGCCAGATAGAACAGGGAGCCGTCCTTGTTGACGAGGAACAACCCTGGTTCTGAAAATAGGGCTGGTTCTTCGATGCCGATGGAGGTTTTTCCGCGCGACGTCGAGATATACAGGCCCCAATCGCGGGCTTCTTGCAGCGGCAAGTCGGAAGCCACGCGCAACGTATCTGCGCTGATTTTTTCTACCATCGACGTGCTGCGCTCCAGCCCATCTGACGAAACTGCGACGGTTTTCACACCACGTTTTGCGAACTCGGGCGTCAGGCGTTCCAACTCTTTGAGGTAGGTCGCGCAAACGGGGCAATGAAGGCCGCGAAAGAAGCAAATCACGGTCCCAAGGTCTGCGCCGTCAGTGGCAAGGTCGAACGTGCCGCCACCAACGAGGGGAAGCGTAAGGTTTGGGGTTTTTTGGCGAGGTATAAGCATTTTGGTTCCTTTGAAAAGCTTGACCTCTTTCTTATACAGGAGTTAATGTCGGATAAATCTCTTTTACCCGATCAGGAATCCTGACTTTGGACAAACTTGCAGCCCTCATCCAAACTTTACAGATCTCGCGGGTACAGCCTCATTTCAACGAGGATGCGGATTTTCACGTCATGAAGGCTGCGGATGGGTTTGTTTTGAAATCGGGTGCAAATCCGTCCTTACCCGTTGCGGCCAGTATCGTTTTGCGCGGGCGCGGGGCCGTGGCCCCCTTGATGGCCTCGGTTGGGTGCTTTGAAATGCACATTCCAAATGACCACGCGCTTCATCCGCTGGTCGCGTTGTTTGTCGGGGAAATCTCTGCGCCCAGATGTGGTCAAGACAGCCTGTTGGCGGGCTATGCACAGGTCCTAATCGTGCATTTCCTGCGTGCGGCACTAGAGACGGGAACCGTGGATAAAGGGGTCTGGGCGGCCCTGTCGGACGCGCGGTTGTCACGAGCTTTGACACAGGTGCATCTCCGCCCAGGGCATGCATGGAGCACGGAGGATTTGGCGCAAGAGGCCGGCATGTCGAGATCGGTTTTTATGGCGCAATTTCGGGAGGTTATGGGCGAAGCACCGATCACCTATCTGCGCAGTTTTCGCATTGCGCGCGCCCGAGAAGCGCTAGAGGAGGGCGGGCGCATAGCGGTGGTCGCCCGCACCTTTGGTTATAGTTCTAGCGATGCGTTTTCGCGGGCTTTTCGGCGCAGCCAAGGGATTGCACCTTCGGAGCTACGCCGCGGACCCTAAGCTTCGACGGATGGACGTGGCCCAAGGTAGATCATCAATCCCAACCCCGCCAAACCGCACAAGAAAGACCCAATGGTGAGGGCAAAGGCGGTTCCGTCGAAGTTCTGAGTGATCGGAATCGCAAGCACCACTCCGAGAACCGTCGAGATCCCCGCCGTAATCGACGAAGCCATCCCCGCGATATGGCCCATCGGTTCAAGCGCGAGGGCGGTAAGGTTCCCCATGCAAAATCCGAGCACGAGGAAATTGACGGTGACAAGCCCAAGATACATCCAAAACGGCATGGCAAAAAACACGATCATGGCGAGGAAAATACTCATCATGATGACGTGGCACGTAAGGGCCGAGGTGATCAGTTTACGCATCCCCAGACGGACCACCAATTTCGCATTAACGACGTTCGATATACCCGCAATCACTGCGATACCGGCGAAATAATAGGGAAAGCTCTCGCCCCGACTATAGGCCATTTCAAAGGTTGGCTGGATGGAGGAAATCGTTGAGAAAAGGAACGTGATCACAAGGGTTTGGACAAACATTGAGATCATAACGATGCGGTTTTTGCAAAGTTCCACAACCGCCGAAAAATAGGATTTCAGCGACAAGGGCCGTTTGTTTTCTGGCGCGAGGGTCTCTGCCTGACGCAGCAAAAGCCACATTCCTCCGACGAAGGAAACAAGGGCAAAAGCGGCGAAAACAGCGCGCCAGCCAAAGGTGAAAATGATCGCTTGACCGATCATCGGGGCGATGGCGGGAACGATCATGAAAATCGTCATCGCAATCGACATCACGCGCGCCATCATGGAGCCTTGATACAGGTCCCGCACCATGGCGAGGGCAGCGATCCGTGGTCCAGAGGCACCAACACCCTGCAGAAAACGCGCCGCGAGAAGCACTTCCAAGGACTGCGACCAATAGGAAATCAACGCACCAAGGAGGTAAATTCCGACCCCAAGCAGGATCACCGTTTTACGGCCAAACGCATCAGAAAGCGCGCCTGCGAAAAACGTCCCGCTGCCCATGCCCAGTACAAAAACAAGGACAACCAGCATGATCCGATTTGGCGCATCGGGGGTCAATTCGAGCCCCATCATCGGCAAACCGGGCAGCATGGCGTCAATCGAAAACGCGATCATGGCAAAGAGCATGGCCACAAGGGACACAAATTCGGGGAGGGCAAGGCGTTTGGAAGCCATGGTGTGTGCTTTCTGAAGGGGTAATCAGCAGGGAGCTAATTTAATAGGAATGCTTCTCGCGCTGGCGTGCGCGAGAAGCTGAAAATACTAGTCTTTGTCCTCTTGGGCGGACTGTGCGTTGATGTCGGCGATGACCTTGGCCCAAACCTCTGGCGGTTGCGCTCCGGGAACGGCGTGTTGCCCTGCTACAATAAAGCAAGGCACGCCCGTGACGCCCATTTCGCGGCTGTGTTTGTCGCGGTCTTGGATGTCTTGGATGTCTTGATCGCCCTCTAACAAGCGGCGCACAACGGCGGCATCCATGCCAACGGAATCCGCGATATCCGCGAGGACATCCGTGTCGCCAATATTGCGGCCGTCAACGAAATACGCCTTAAAAAGCGCAGAAATTACGGCGATTTGACGATCTTCAAGACCAGCCCAGTGAATAAGACGGTGCGCGTTGATGGTATTGGGTGTCGTTTTGATGCTCTCAAGATTAAGCGTCAAGCCAGCCGCTTCGGCGGCTTTTACAAGCGGCGCATAGGCCGTTACCGCGCCTTCTTTACCGCCGAATTTACCCTCTAGATACGCACGCCGATCCATGCCCTCAAGCGGCATATCCGGATTGAGCTGATATGGGTGCCATTCGATGGAAAACGGATGATTTGGGTTTTCAGTTAATGCGCGGTCGAGGTTAGCTTTGCCGACATAGCACCAAGGGCAAATAGGGTCGGAAATAATATCAAGACGGACCATGTGGCCTCCCTAGGATCGGATTTTTGGGGTTTCGGAAGGCGCAAAACATCTGTTCGGCCAGAAATATATCGGCGCAAAATACCAGAGGGTGCCCCAAAGTAAACCGTTGAGTTTGAAAATTACACGGTTGCACAGGGATTGTGCAAATATCCACAGAAGTTGGCAGGTGTGGCGATGGCTTGCGCGTGCGGATTGGCCTGTATAATAGGTGGCTATGGACCCAAACCAAACAAGCATCGTGCGCATTGCTCGCGAAAATGGCGAAGAAGCGCTCGGTGAGCCGCTTAACCTTGGCAATCGAGTGCGCGAGTTGCGCAAATCCCGCAATTGGACGCTGGAGCAAGCGGCCAAACAAGCAGGCCTTGCGCGTTCGACCCTTTCGAAAATCGAAAACGGGCAAATGTCGCCAACCTATGAGGCGCTCAAAAAACTGGCAGAAGGTTTGGAGATTTCGGTGCCGCAGCTGTTTACCGCCCCTTCAAAGGCGCAAGTGAACGGGCGGATGTCGGTAACAAAAGCGGGCAGTGGCGAGGCGCATTTGACCGCTACATATGAGCATGAACTGCTCGCGGGAACCCTGACCCAGAAGAAAATGCTGCCCTATCGTGCCCAAATCCGCGCCCGCAGTATCGAGGAATTTGACGGCTGGGTGCGCCATGATGGCGAGGAGTTTCTCTATGTGATTACGGGGGTGGTGAAGCTCTATACCGAGTTTTACGAACCTGTTGAATTACGTCGCGGAGACAGTGCGTATTACGACGGAACAATGGGCCATAATGTAATTTCGGTCTCGCCGGAGGACGCCGCCATCCTTTGGGTCACCTCGCTCACTTAACCCTCCACACAACAAAAAAGGCAGCCCGAAGGCCGCCTCTTGTCGTTCATCTCTAAACGTTTACAGGTTGCTGACTTTGCGCGCACCCGTAGAGATATCTTGGCCGACGCCGTCAACCGTTGCGCAGGCGGCCAAACTTGCACAGGCCGCGATGATAAATAGGAACTTAGTCATTTTGTCTCCTCTGACCACCACACATCCGGGTGATACATAATCCAGTCGCCATAGATTGGCACATGCTCTGGATACTTGAGGCTGCTGTCATGGGCAATACGTGCGATGTTAGAATACGCAAATGGAATGACATAGCGGCCAGAAATCAACACGCGATCCAAGGCGCGCACGGCGGCTTTGAACTCATCCTGAGACTCGGCGGTGAGCATCACATCAATCATCGCTTCGGCGGCGGGTTCATTCATTCCCATCCAGTTGCGGGTGCCGGGGTTTTCAATGCCTTCGTGGCCCCAATACAACATTTGCTCGTTACCAGGAGAGAGCGACAGGCCAACTTGGTAATAGGCCATTTCAAAATCATAGACCTGTGTGCGTTCCTTAAGTTGCGGCGAGTCTATGCGGGTAAGCGTGGCGTCAATCCCCAGTGGAATAAGGGATTCTACGAACATATTGCCCATGCGAAGGTTCTCGTCCGCGCCTGTATTCACAAGGATTTCAAACGCAAAGGGGGTGCCTTCGGCGTTTTGCATCACATGGTCTTTGATCTCCCAACCCGCCTCTTTAAACAGGGCCACGGCACGACGAATGCCTTTGCGATTGGTGAGCGTGCCGTCAGAAACGGGCAGGGTATAGCCCTCCAGCGTTCCGGGTTTGAGGGTGTCGGCAAAAGGCGCGAGCAATTCGGCAACCCGCCCTTCTGCAGGGCCTGCAAGCATGCCCAAAGGCGAGTTCGAAAAATACGAAGTGATGCGCGGTAAAGCGCCGCCCGTGATTGTGTCGTTGATCGCTTCGAAATTATAAAGCGAAATCAAGGCCTCGCGCACGCGCCAATCCTCAAACAATGGATTGCGGGTATTCATCACAAAGCCTTCGATCCCTGTGGGCCGCTGGTGTGGAATTTCGGATTTGGTGATGTCGCCACGGGTGACCGCGTCAAAGCCGTATTGGGTGTCCCATTTGGCGGAATTGCCTTCGCGGAAACTCGTTAGCAAGCCGGCTTTGAAAGCCTCAAACATTACCGAACCATCAAGGTAAAATTCCATGCGGATTTCATCAAGGTTGGCTTTGCCCTTCATAAACGGCAGATCCTTGCCCCAGTAATCTGGGTTACGGACCAAGGTGACGTATTTTCCAGCGTCAAAATCGCCGATTTGATAGGGCGCGGTTGTGATCGGGATAATATCAAAGCCGCCTTGGTTGAATTCCTGCCCGTCCCATTGCGCTTTCTTGAGGATCGGCCGCATGCCCATAATTAGGGCCAACTCGCGATCATCGATGTTGAAGGTCAGGCGCACGGTCCGCTCGCCCGTCGCTTCGATTTTGTCGACTTTGCTCCACGCGCCCAAGTATCGAGGATGTCCTATGGTGCCCAATGTCTCATAGGACCAGATCACATCTTCAACCGTAACGGGAGTGCCATCGGCGAATTTTGCTTCGGGGCGCAGGGTGAATTCCACCCAGTCGCGCTCGGGGCTGGTCTCCACTGATTCGGCCAAAAGTCCGTAAAGAGTAAAGGGTTCGTCGTAGGAGCGGCCCATCAGGCTCTCATACGCATAAAATCTTAACATCCACGGAACTTGAGATTTTTGCATGTGCGGGTTGAGGCTGGTGAAGCTGCCACTCTCGCCCAAAACGATCCGTCCGCCCTTGGGCGCGTCGGGGTTCACGTAGGGGAGGGACACAAAATCATGTGGTAGCGCGGGCTCACCATACATGGACAAGCCGTGCTTGGGCTCGGCCTGTGCGACTCCTGCCGCAAGAACGATACCGAGTGCACAGATCGATTGCCTCGTTATTTGGAAAATATCTGGTTTCATTCTGGCAACAATCCCCTTCTGCCCTTTGTTATATGTGGCCGACATTACGCAGGCTTTGTAGGTATTTCAAACTTTTAGCTTGGAAGGCGGCGAAGAATTGCGTATAAAGTACTTACTGCTCGATAGGTTTCTTGCCTGTATGAAACCTGCCTCAATAACTTAACGCCAGCTTCGTGCTGGCGTTTTTTTTTGGTCTGAATTTCGGCAAAAGTTAATTTTTTTATCGGCGGAAAAACCCCCCATATACCTTAATTTCTTACGTGCATTTCGCAGTTGCAGCAATTAGGTTTCTTAGAAATTATCGCAAGGAGACCGCATGTTACTTTCTGGAAAAACCGCTGTTATCACAGGATCAAATTCGGGAATCGGTCTGGGAGTCGCTGATTCTCTGGCGGCAGCGGGCGCGGATATTGTGCTCAACTCTTTCACGGATCGCCCCGAAGACCATGAACTCGCTGACGCATTGGCGCGGCGCTACAAGGTTAACGTCCGCTACATCGCTGCGGATATGTCAAAAGCGCAAGATTGCCGCGATTTGATTTCCAAAGCGGGTAAATGCGATATCCTCGTGAATAACGCCGGTATTCAGCATGTCGCCTCGATTGATACCTTCCCGATGGATAAATGGGACGCGATCATCGCGATCAATCTCAGCTCGGCTTTTCACACCACTGCAATGGCCTTACCGATCATGCGGGCCGTAGGGTGGGGACGCATCATTAACATCGCTTCGGCGCATGGGTTAACGGCCTCGCCGTATAAATCGGCCTATGTCGCGGCGAAACACGGAGTTGTTGGCCTGACCAAGACCACAGGGCTTGAGACCGCGCGCGAACAGATCACCTGTAACGCGATTTGTCCGGGCTATGTGCTCACGCCGATTATTGAAGCGCAAATTCCCGATCAAATGGCCACCCATAATATGGATCGCGAAACGGTCATTCAGGATGTCATGCTGGCGCGTCAACCCAGCGGCGAGTTCGCAACGACAGAACAAATCGGCGTCACCGCCGTGTTCCTCTGTTCCGACGCGGCAAGCCAGATGACGGGCACCACGTTGAGCATCGACGGCGGTTGGACGGCGCTTTAGTCTTTCAATTCAGCCTCAACAGAGGCGTCGGATTTCTTTGCCTGAGCGAGCTGCTTTGCGGTGTCGCTCGGGTAGACAAGCCCTGCCGAGATCACAAGTTTCGCCGCATCCTCAACCGTCATGTCCAAAACAATCACATCGGCCGTTGGCACGAACAACAAATAGCCCGATGTCGGGTTTGGCGTGGTCGGAAGGAAAACCGACGTTACAGAATCTTGGTTGGGTACGCGGGTGCGAATTTCGCCTTTGGCTTGGGTCGAAATAAAGCCAATCGACCAGATACCCTTGCGGGGATACTCAATAAGACAGGAATGTTCAAAGCTGGTATCGGTTTGGGCAAAAACAGTTTCTGCTATTTGTTTCAACCCGTTATAGACCGACCTTACCACAGGCATACGATCAACGATCCGCTCGCCCCAGTGTAAAAGTGTGCGTCCCAACAAGCCTTTGGTTAGCCATCCAACAACGACCGTAAAGACTAAGAAAATGACGACGCCAAAGCCCGGGAACTTAGTATTTTCGCCCGTGGGGTAGGGTTGATCAAGCGCTGGTGCATTCCAGTTGACATAATTGCCAAGGTTGAAGTCCGGCACCCAACTATTTGGAACAAAAGGCAAAACCCAGCCATCGATCCAGCCAATGACTGTCCAGATCAACCAAAGTGTTACGGCGATTGGGGCAACCACGACCACTCCGGTCAGGAAGTTAGCGCGCGTTCTGGCAAATGCGCCGCGTTTGCGCGGCTTGCCCGCCGGATCGTGATCTTGGTCTTGCATCGACGCATGTCCTTTGTTTAGGCAATATGTAAAGCCTCGCAGGCCCGCTCACAAGAGAGGCCCGCTGCAAAAGTGTTGGTTTTCAGTTCTAAATACGAAGTGCCTAAGTTTTCGCCATTTCAACAGATATTTCAGCCGCAAGGCGCGCATTGTTGAGCACCAGCGCGATATTTGCCACAAGCGACTTGCCCTCCGTCAACTCAAAAATGCGGCCCAACAGGAACGGAGTGACCTCTTTGGCGGAAATGCCTTGCTCATTGGCCTCAGCAAGTGCCTGCGCGATTACGGGCGCTAAAACCTCGGCGGCGATTTCGGATTCTGCGGGGATGGGATTGGCGATCAACTGCCCCCCCGGAAGGCCCATCAATGTGCGCATTTTCTGGGCGCGGGCGATTTCGGCGGCGGAATCCATCCGCAGGGGCGCTGTCATATGCGAGGTTCTGGACCAGAACGCGGGCAGGGTATCTTGACCGACGGCGATCACAGGAACACCAAGGGTTTCAAGCACTTCGTAGGTTTTCTCAAGGTCAAGAATGGCCTTGGCCCCCGCGGCAACCACGGTTACGGCCGTTTCGGATAATTCGCGAAGGTCAGCGGAGATATCAAAGGTCAATTCCGCGCCCTTGTGGACACCACCGATGCCGCCGGTTGCGAAAACGCTGATGCCTGCGAGGTTGGCGGCGATCATCGTGGCGGCAACCGTCGTCGCGCCATAACCGCCATTCGCAAGCACCACGGCGATATCCGCGCGCGAGACTTTGGCGACGTTCTTGGCGGTGGCCAATTCGGTGAGTTCCGCGTCGGTTAGGCCGATATGCAGCTTGCCGTTCATCACCGCGATTGTCGCTGGGGTTGCGCCGTTTTCGCGCACACAATCCTCAACCAGACGCGCGGTTTCGATGTTTTGCGGATAGGGCATCCCGTGGGTGATAATCGTGCTTTCCAACGCAACAATTGGCGCACCGGCTTTGCGGGCGGCGGCAACATCGGGGGCAAGGACAATGGGTAGGCTCATAAGGGTGTTCCTCCGGAAACATAAATTGCGGCAGCTTGAAGAGCGGCTTTTAGCGCGTCCTCCCGCGGGGTACCACGGGATTCGCGCACGATATGGGCGGCCATAAAGGTATCGCCCGCGCCCGTCACCCGCGTCACGAGGACTTCGGGCGGGCATGCCATCACCAGACCCTCGGCGCTGCCATCACAGGCCTGTTTGCCACCATCGGTTACCAAAACCCGACGCGCACCGCGCGCAAGCAAGCCTTTGGCGGCAAGTTCGGCGGTATCAAAGCTGTGTTGGCACAAAAGCCCCGCTTCTTCGAGGTTCACATAGAGAGTGGCGCGGGTATGGTTGAGGAACGGGTGTAGGCGATCTGCCTTGCCCGGACTGGCAGGCGCAACACGTAGGTCCGCTTGGGCAAAAAGCGCGCTGGTGGCGATATTTTCAAGCAATGTGCGCGTGAGGTTACCATCAAGTGCAATGGAGCCTGTATAAGGAGACTCCATGCTGCCCAAACGCCCGTCGCTTAAAGGCCGCAGAATTTTGTCACCCGCCGCTTCGAGCGAATGTGCGTCAGCAATGGCTGCGATCAACCCGTTCGCGCCCTCAATCGCCATATAGCGGTCGGTGGGCAGGTCGGCGGAGCGATAGACATAGTCGGTATTGATCCCGAGTTGACGCGCAGCTTCCATAAGTTCGCTCCCTTGGCTGTCTTCGCCAATGGCCGTAAGGAGCGCGGGTGTTTGGCCAAACCGTGTTAGGGTCATGGCGATATTCATCGCAACCCCGCCCGGAAGGCGCGTAATGCGGCCCGGAACGTCCGAACCCATACGCATATGCGACGCCGCGCGGCCGATCACATCCCAAAGGACGGAACCAATCGTAAGAATTTCGGGTGTTTTGGAAGGTGCGTTCATAACACTTTGTCGCGTGAAGACGATAAAAGTGCAAGACGTGTTGAATACACCTATTCGGAGTAATTCTCGCTTATTTTGCGCATCCACCTGCTTAAAACGGGAAAATAGGCCTCGGGGACTTGCAGACTCAGGAAAGGTGAGCTAAATGCGCGCTACTTCACAGGCGAAACTAGGGCCGTGCGGGGAGAAATCCCGTACAGTCCACCGGTTGGGCACACGCCCTCAATGGTTTCGCTCAGGATAAACCGGAAAGGATTTATAGCATGGCGCTACCTGATTTTACCATGCGGCAGCTTCTTGAAGCTGGCGTTCACTTTGGCCACCAAACTCCTCGTTGGAACCCACGGATGGGTCCCTACATCTATGGTGCGCGTAACGGCATTCACATTCTCGACCTGACGCAAACTGTTCCTATGTTGGACCAGGCGCTTCAAGTTGTGCGCGATACTACTGCTAAAGGCGGTCGTGTTCTTTTTGTTGGCACAAAACGTCAGGCTCAAAAGCCTGTTGCTGAAGCTGCAGAAAAATGTGCGCAATACTTCATGAATCACCGCTGGCTTGGTGGCACGCTGACAAACTGGAAAACAGTTTCCGCGTCGATCAGCCGTCTGAAAACCTTTGACGAGAAACTCGAAAATGGCGGCGAAGGCCTCACCAAAAAAGAGCGTCTTGGCATGGAACGTCAGCAAGGCAAACTCCAAGCAAGCCTTGGTGGGATCCGCGAAATGGGCGGTGTTCCTGATCTGCTTTTCGTTATCGACGTCAACAAAGAGCAATTGGCCATCGCGGAAGCAAACAAATTGGGTATCCCTGTTGTTGCGATCGTTGACTCCAACTGCTCACCAGACGGTATCGACTATATCATTCCAGGTAACGATGACGCGGCACGCGCTATCGCGCTTTATACTGACCTTGTTGCGCGCGCAGCTTTGGACGGTATGACAGCACAAATGGGCGCTGCTGGCGTTGATTTGGGCGAGTTGGAAGAAGCTCTCGTTGAGGAAGTTGCTGTTGAGGCGTAAGCCCGCAGACTTTCTTTTCAACTGTCATTGAATTGACATAGAACGCGCCATATTTCTGGCGCGTTCTCCTATATAACACATTTTTTTAGGAGAGCCGATATGGCGATCACTGCTGCAATGGTTAAAGAGCTGCGCGACTCCACGGGCGCCGGCATGATGGACGCGAAAAAAGCGCTCGTCGAAACAGATGGCGCTATGGAGGCCGCTGTTGATTGGCTTCGCACCAAAGGTTTGGCGAAAGCTGCAAAGAAATCTGGCCGTACGGCTGCTGAAGGCCTTGTTGTCGTCGCAGTTTCCGGTGGCAAAGGCGTTGCTGTCGAAGTGAATTCTGAGACAGATTTCGTTTCCAAAAACGCAGACTTCCAAGCAATGGTTGCGAGCATTGCGACTGTTGCCCTGACTGTAAATGACGTTGATGCGTTGAATGCGGCCGAATTGAACGGCAAACCCGTCAGCGAAGTTGTACAAGACAAAGTTGCGACCATTGGCGAAAACATGAACGTGCGTCGCATGTCTGTTGTTGAAGGCGCATCTGTCGTGTCCTACGTCCATAACGCTGCAGCCCCGAACATGGGCAGCATCGGTGTTTTGGTTGCGTTGAGCGGCGAGAATGAAGCGTTCGGCAAGCAGGTTGCTATGCACGTAGCGGCCGCAAGCCCCGCATCTTTGGGCGAAGCTGATCTAGACCCAGCCTTCGTTGCACGCGAAAAAGCGATTTTGGTCGAGCAAGCCCGCGAAAGTGGCAAGCCTGAGCAAGTGATCGAAAAAATGATCGTTGGCCGGATGGCGAAATTCATGGGTGAAGTTACACTCTTGGGTCAAAGCTTCGTTGTGAATCCAGACCTCACTGTTGAAGCCGCAGCAAAAGAAGCTGGCGTTGAAATCCTTGGCTTTGTACGTCTCGCTGTTGGCGAAGGCATCGAAAAAGTCGAAGAAGATTTCGCAGCAGAAGTTATGAAAACTGTTAAAGGCTAAGGTTTAGGGCAGGGGGCTTTGTTCCCGTCTTAAGTTTGAAACGCCGGTCCCAATGGGCCGGCGTTTTGCATTGTGATTCAGACACACTTGGACTTTAGACACAAAAAAACAGTGCAATCCGGGCAGGACCACACTGTTTTCTCCGTCAAACCTGGTCCAATTGGGGATAGAACCAGACAATGTCGCAGCTACTCTTTGCGGACTATACGCTCAAGGACATGCAATTCGGTTTCCCGAGATAGTCGGTCATATCCTGTAATTGCAGGTATGACCGACCAATTGCTCCTAGCCAAAAAAGACTTCACTCACGGAACAAACCATTAATCGCCTGTTTGGCGACTGTTTAAAAGTATGGAAAACCATACCAACCTAACTTTATGACATGTTAGGTTGGTACAACAAAAATCTGCTTTTGAAAAGATGCTTTCAAAACGGCCTGTGTTGTTGTTTCTACCTCAAGCGCTTCACGAGCTAAACGGAGGTGTTTTTCTATAGTCTCAGGTTTGAGACCCATGATGGTTGCAATGTCTTGCGTGGTTTTCCCGTCGCCGACCCATTCCAAAACTTCTCTTTGTCTTTTGGTCAACAGATTGCGCGAATAGCTGTGCGGCAGGCTTTGGGCCTTTAGGTGAAAAATGGTACAAAGCGCATTGATAGTGCGGCCATGCGTCTCCCAAAGTGCGTCAACTTCTTCCTGTGTTACGCCCACGTCCGCCGTCAAAATCATAGCGGATTTTTCACGAGAACGGTCGCTCGGAAAGCTAATCGTATATCCCGCAAAAATGTTATGTTCTTTATTGAAATCAAGGGCTTCTTGCTGTTCCTTCGTCAAAGGACTTTGGCCGGTCGGGATTTGGGCACGACTCCAACTGATTGGGCCGGAATGTTGCAAAGCCCATTGCGCGATCGGCGAGCGAGCATAGTGCTCCTCGAAAATGAACCCGTTGGTGTAGGCTTCGGGGTGGTTGCTCAAAACCACTATATCATCTGGATTGCCAAATCGGTTATCGCCCCAAACGCGCGTAAATCCATACAACATTCTCCCAAAGCCAAATTCGGAAATTCGGGCGACATGGAGCTCCCAAAGGTCATCAAGTGTTTGGGCTTCTATGAGACTTTCGAGATAAGAATTCATGCAGTAGAACCCGCCAAATGCTTAACAAGAGCATCAATCGCAAGGATGTATCCGTGAGAGCCAAAACCGCAAATCTGGCCTAACGCCACAGGGGCAATGAAGGATTTATGCCGAAATGTTTCACGGGCGTGAATGTTTGACAGATGCACTTCGACCACGGGCAGGCTAACCGATGCGATGGCATCCATAAGGGCGACGGATGTGTGGGTGTAAGCGCCAGCGTTCAATACAACGCCTTTAAATTTGGATTTGGCGGCATGGAGCGCATCAATAAGGGCACCTTCATGATTGGATTGAAGGCACGAGATATCGATATCAAGCGCTTGCCCGTGGGTTTTACACATTTTCTCAACGTCAGAGAGCGTCTCACTTCCGTAGACTTCTGGCTGGCGGGTGCCCAGAAGATTTAGGTTCGGTCCGTTAAGAATTAGAATAGATGTCATAGCTACAAACCTTTTTTCAGTCCCATAATGAAACTTATATTGAGAAATTGAAAGATTTCCAATCAATTGTCGGCTATCTGTCTAGTTGGGTGGAATTGCAGTTGCATGGTAGGCGTTTCTAACAAGAAAGACACGTTTTAATCAAACGGTGCATATTTGACTGCACATTAATTTAACATAATACCAATTATACGCCTTATGGATGTGCGCGGGTGCGCGCTACCTCCAACTTCGACTTTTGTTAGAAAACAGTATTTTATCTAACAAGAGGAATCGGTGTGGGAACGACTTATGCTCAGTTAAGTCTCACAGAACAAAGCAGGTGTCCTTTTCATTGATTGCATAGCAATCAACTTCTAGGCTGTTGAATGTTGGAAGCACGCTAAAGTTCCTGTTGATGAGATTTCTAGCGTGTTGAAGTGCTGTCGATCAACAATTTACTGGGAACTGCGGCGTGATCGCTTCCTAGATGAATGCTTGCCTAAGAACGCGGCATACTACGGCTCTGTTGAAAACATCAATCCAAGGGCTAGACGTCTGCTGCTCCGCAAACGAGACATCCGAAGAATGTCGGATCACGATATCAAAAAAACAGTGACCGTCTCAAAACAATACTCCGCGTAAATGCCTCGGCTGGAAGACACCAGATGAAAGGGGCCGCGAAAAGATGATGGAGGAATTGCGATGAGCGCCCTACCCTAAAGCCCAACAAGATTCGCTTACACCTTTGCAAAAAAAAACAGGACCATTGAACTTGCTTGCGGCAATGAATTTTAATTTTCCTAATGCTTACTCACCGAATTAGGTCAATTTAATCAGTGTGATGCCATGTCCCGTAAAAAAATATGCAAAATTGAGATAATAAAGGAAACGGCCATTTACCAATCGTTTGGGAAATTCGTTCACTCCTATGGCCACCAAGTTGCACGCCGCGAGTACGGACGTAATCTAATTGCTGGACCTAAGAATGAATGTTGTACAAAGGCGCAGCTTTGCGCAAACACCGCTGTCCCAGAAGCACGCCGCAATCTTTATCGAGATTGCTGAACGCTTGTCTGGTAACCGGATCACGCCTGATCAAGTTGACTTCCTAACGCTGCGCGTGCGCAGACGGATGCGTGTTCATCGGGACGAAAGTTTTGAAGGTTACATCAGACGCGTTCAGGACGATCAAGTTGAAGAACACGCGTTAATGGAGAGCCTCGTAACGCATACTACGGATTTTTTTCGCGAACCTGCGCATTTTAAATGGCTCCGGAATGGGGGGCTAAACCGGCTCTCCGATGGTAAACCCGCCTCTTGTCTCAATGTTTGGAGTGCCGCATGCTCGTTGGGGTCCGAACTTTGGAGTACAGCAATAGAAATCGCGCAGTTTCAAGAGGATGCGGGCGTTCCTTATTGTGCAAATCTCGTTGGAACTGATATTTCCAAGACCATTCTCGCACGCGCAAAAGCTGCAATTTTCAGTGCAGAGGAAATCAGCGGCCTTCCGGCGCAGTATCGGTCAAAATATTTGCAACGGAATTGCACCGAAAATCAAAAATTTCGCATTGCTGCGCCGCTTTTGGAGTCCGCCAGTTTTGTTGCGCATAATTTATTGACTCCGCCGTTGTTTAGCACACCTCAATTCGATTTAGCACTCCTGCGTAACGTATTGTTATATTTCAACAAGGACGACCAGCAGCGCGTTTTTAACCACGTACTTTCTCGCCTACGGCCCGGTGGAATACTGATGATTGGGCACACTGAAGTTCTTTCGATTGAAACCATTGGTACCAAGCGTGTAGGTCCAGCAATTTTTATAAAGGAATAGAGGAAATGAACGTCTCCCTTCCCAAATACCGTGTCCTAATTGTCGATGACAGCGCCTTTTTTCGCAAAGCAATTGAAATGATCCTATCAAAAGACCGACGCCTAGAGGTGGTTGGATGTGCGAAGGATGCCTTCGAGGCCAAACAAATGGTTGATAGTTTACAGCCTGACGTCATTACTTTGGATGTTGAAATGCCAAAAATGGACGGCCTTGAGTTTCTACGCCGCCTGATGGCCCACCGGCCGATTCCTGTCGTGATGTGTTCAACGATTGTCACCAAAGGATCCGATTTACTGATGCAAGCCTTAGAAATGGGCGCTGTGGGGGTGATTGAAAAAGGATTGGTGGGCAATGGGCGTCACGCGGCCGATTTACAAATGCAGATATGTGACACCGTGCGCGGAGCAGCATTGGCAAAGTTGCAAAAAAGATCTCGAAATATTGCTCAAAACCCGGACGCTATAAAAAGCTACGCGCTTGATCCAAAAGAGGTAAAACGTGTTGAAAACTCTCTATCGGTCCTTGGTGTTGGATCTTCGACGGGCGGCCCAGAGGCTCTTAAAACACTTTTAGGAGGGATGCCGTCCAATTGCCCACCGATTGTCATGGTGCAACATATGCCCGAGGTTTTTACCGGGCCATTTGCGAAGCGCCTCAACAAATACGCCCCCATGGACGTGCGTGAAGCCAAGCAGGGAGACGTTCTGCGAAACGGCCTCGCCCTCCTCGCGCCCGGGTCTCATCACATGGAAATTATGTACAACCCTCTGAATTCAAAGGAAATGATCGTTTCTTTGAATGAAGGTGGTCTTGTGTCGCGGCATCGCCCCTCGGTGGACGTGCTTTTCCGCTCTCTGGCTACAAATATTGGCAAACGCGCAACGGGAGTTATTTTGACAGGCATGGGGCAGGATGGCGCTGATGGTCTGCTCGAAATGCGGCAGACCGGATCGCGTACCTATGGCCAAGATCAAGAAAGTTGCGTGGTTTATGGAATGCCTAAAGTTGCGAAGTCTATCGGGGCCGTTGAACGCGAGCTTCCCCTTACCAGCCTTGCGAAAGCAGTGTTAACGCAGGCCGCTCCTTAAGCGCCCTGCCCTAATGCGTTATCCCAATGCATAGCCTGCACCGCGCACGGTTCGGATTAAATCTTCCGAACCTTTGATGCTCAAGGCCTTGCGCAGGCGCCCAATATGAACGTCAACCGTGCGCGTATCAACATAGATATCGCGCCCCCAAACCCGATCCAAAAGCTGCTCGCGGCTGTAAACCCGACCCGGTTTTTCCATGAAGGTCACCAACAAGCGAAACTCTGTCGGACCAAGCTTCAACTCTTGACCGGCACGGAAAACCTTGTGGCTTTCACTATTGAGCACAACGTTTTCAAACTCTAGCGTTTGCCCAACGGCGGCGGGGCGTGTGCGCCTCAGATTGTTGCGCACGCGGGCCATCAGCTCGGCCACCGAATAGGGTTTCACAACATAATCATCGGCGCCATTTTCCAATCCCCGCACGCGGTCAACCTCTTCGCTGCGCGCAGAAAGCATAATGACGGGTACATCACGGGTTTCGGCCCGTGACTTCAACCGGCGACAAATTTCAATGCCAGACACATTCGGTAGCATCCAATCAAGAAGTACCAAATCGGGGTTTTCTTCACGCACCATCAAAAGGGCTTCTTCCCCGTTCACGGCCTTGAATACTTCGTAACCTTCGGCTTCAAGATTATACACGAGGACTTCGCGTTGTGCGGGCTCATCTTCGACAACGAGGACGGATGGTTTGTCTGCGGACATTCAATTAATCCTTTACAAATCAAGATTATAGGACGGCATTGATCCTTTGATGCGCTCTTCAGCGGGCATTTCACCGGTCACAAGATAGATAACCTGTTCTGCAATTGACGTGGTGTGGTCGCCCATGCGTTCGATGTTTTTTGCAATAAAATGCAGGTGCATACAGGCGGTAATGTTGCGTGGGTCTTCCATCATGAAGGTGAGGAATTCGCGAAACAGGGCGTTGTACATTTGGTCAACTTCTTGATCACGGCGGCGCACATCTTCTGCCATTGCGACGTCGCGTTGAACGAAGGCGTCCAAAGCATCGCGCAGCATGTGTTCCACTTCACGCCCCATGCGCCGGATTGCGCCGGATGCGCCGTCAATATCGGGCATTTGAACGAGGGACGACGTACGTTTTCCAAGGTTTTTGGCATAGTCCCCGACCCGCTCAAGGTTCCCCGCGAGTTTCATCACTGTCAGAACCGTGCGCAGGTCCGTTGCCGTGGGCGAGCGCAACGCAATGACACGCGCCGCTTCGGAATTTACCTGATCTTCGAGGGCGTCAATGGCTTTGTCGCGGTGTCGCACTTGCTGTGCAAGCTCCTCGTCACGGTCTTCCAATGCTCTGGTTGCATCGGAAATGGCCACCTCAACAAGGCCGCCCATTTTCATGATAAGTGCTTGAATGCTTTCAAGATCACGGTCGAACGAGGATACGATGTGTTGTTCTTGCATGGGGGTCTCCTAACCGATCCGGCCTGAAATATAGGCCTCCGTACGGGGATCAACGGGGTTGGTGAAAATACTGTCAGTCGCGCCAAATTCAACGAGGTTTCCAAGGTGGAAAAACGCTGTTTTCTGGCTCACACGGGCGGCTTGCTGCATGGAGTGCGTTACGATAACCACAGAAAAGTTGGAGCGCAATTCGTCGATGAGTTCCTCAACCTGCGCGGTTGCAATGGGATCAAGCGCCGAACATGGTTCATCCATCAGGAGCACTTCTGGGCTGGTCGCGATGGCGCGGGCGATGCACAAACGTTGTTGCTGGCCGCCCGAAAGGCCCGTTCCGGGGGCGAGAAGACGGTCTTTGACCTCTTCCCAAAGCGCGGCTTTGCGCAGGCTGTCTTCGACAATCTGGTCAAGCTCGGTTTTGTTTGCGGCCATCCCGTGAATTTTCGGGCCATAGGCCACATTGTCATAGATCGATTTCGGGAAGGGATTTGGCTTTTGAAACACCATGCCGACCTTGGCCCGCAATTGAACAGGGTCCACTTTTGCGTCATAGATGTCTTCATTGTCCAGCAAGATTTTGCCTTCCACCCGACAAATATCAATCGTGTCGTTCATGCGGTTCAAACAGCGCAGGAAGGTGGATTTTCCACACCCCGACGGACCAATAAAGGCCGTAACGGTTTGGGCAGAGATCTCGACGTTTACGTCCTTAAGCGCTTGAGTCTCTCCGTAATAGACCTGCACATTTGCCGCAGAAATCTTGGTTTTTTGATCACTCACGACTCTCTCCATCATTCTCATATCATTCATTTTTGCGCCCTCTCTACCAGCGGCGTTCAAAGCGGCGGCGCAACATAACTGCCCCTGCGTTTATCACAATCAGCATTAACAACAGTACGATAATCGCGCCGGAAGCCCGCTCAAAGAAGGCCGGATCAGCCCGTTGTGTCCAATTATAAACCTGCACAGGAAGCGCCGATGCCGGATCAAACAGGCCTTCTGGCGGCGCACCCGGGAATTCGCGCACAAAGGCGACCATCCCGATGAGCAACAAGGGCGCGGTTTCGCCGAGGGCTTGCGCAAGGCCAATAATCGTACCCGTCAAAATACCCGGTGCCGCGAGGGGCAACACGTGGTGGAAGACGGCCTGCATCTTGCTGGCGCCGACCCCCAACGCCGCGTCGCGGATGCTTGGCGGTACAGATTTCAGGCTGGCGCGGGTCGAGATGATAATCGTGGGAAGCGTCATCAGTGTCAGGACCAAGCCGCCGACAATCGGTGCCGATTGCGGTAGGCCCGCGAAGTTAATGAAAATCGCCAGTCCAAGGATACCGAACACAATCGAGGGGACCGCAGCGAGGTTGCTGATGTTGACCTCAATAAAATCCGTCCAGCGGTTCTTGGGCGCAAATTCTTCCAGATAGATGCTGGCTGTTACCCCGATTGGCAGGGCCAAAAGCAACACAACCCCCATCATATAAAGGCTACCCAAGATCGCGACGCCAAGGCCTGCCGCTTCGGGGCGCTGGTCTGAGGCGTCGGGGGCTGTGATGAAGCCCCAGTTGAAACGGGTTACTATATCGCCAGATTTCTTCAAAGCATCTGCGGCGAGGAGTTGTTCCGGCGTGACGTTTTGATCTAAGGCCGCGCTTTCTAGCGACACGCGGTCCTTGTAATAGCCATCGACCCGACCATCCGCCAAAACGTTGATTGTGATGGTTTGGCCTATGAGGTTTGGGTTGCTCAACACCATATTGCGCACTTGCGCGGGGGCTTCTTTGGAAATCATCCCGCTTGCTTCTTTTTTAGACAGATCGGTGACGCCCGCTGCTGCCAGTTTTTCCAACAAGGCTGTGGTCAGGAGTGGCGCGTAGGTGATCGTTGAAGCTTTTTTCATCACCTCCAAATCACGCACGCCGGATTTGTCGAGCTTGCTTTCGAGAAGGTCCACATTCAGCGTGATAAAGGTCTGGCGAAATGCGCCCGCGCCGTTGCTCACAATCGACGTGACCAAAACAATGAGGGCAAGAAGGCCCACACTGATCGCTGCCATTCCGTAATAGCGAAACCGTCTCTCGGCTGCGTTGCGCTTTTTCACGCGGTCGGTTTGCACATACAGCGAGGCCGATGGACGGTTGGTTGAAAAATCGCTCATTCGTACTGTTCCCGATATTTGCGCACGATATAGAGGGCGATAACATTCAGCCCCAACGTGATGGTAAAGAGGGTAAGGCCAAGCGCAAAAGCGACGAGCGTTTCTGGGCTGGCAAAGTCGGTATCGCCTGTCAATTGGCTGACGATTTTAACGGTCACGGTTGTCATGGCCTCAAAGGGATTGAGCGACAAGCGGGCCGCGGCCCCTGCCCCCATCACCACGATCATGGTTTCGCCAATGGCGCGACTGGCCGCGAGCAAAACCGCGCCCACAATGCCCGGAAGCGCTGCTGGCACCACAACTTGGCGGATGGTTTCGGACTTTGTGGCGCCGAGGCCAAGCGAGGCATCGCGCATGGTTTGAGGTACCGCGTTGATGATGTCATCCGACAGCGAACTCACGAAGGGAATAAGCATGATCCCCATCACAAGCCCCGCCGTCATCACCGACGCACTGCTTTCACCAAGACCCAAAGGTTGCGCGAAATGATCCCGCAGCATCGGGCCAACTGTCACCAGAGCAAACAGGCCGTAAACAATCGTCGGAATACCCGCGAGAACTTCGATCAGAGGTTTGGCAATGGCGCGGGTTTTAGGGCCTGCATATTCAGACATATAGATCGCGGCGAACAACCCCACAGGCACCGCGAAAAGGAGCGCGATGAAGCTGATATAAAGCGTGCCCCAGAGGAGCGGCAGGATACCAAGGTCGCTGTCCCCCCGAAAATTCGGTGCCCAGTTGGTTCCAAAGAAGAACTGAACGAACGGGTACTGAAAGAAGAAATTGCGCGTTTCAAACAACATGGAAAGCACGATGCCCGCTGTGGTGAAGATCGCGATGGAGGCTGAAAAAATCAACATCAGTTTGATGGCGGCTTCTACACGATTACGGGCGCGGAAATCCTTGGTGATCTTGCTGAGTGCATAAATCAGCCCTGCAATGGTCGCCCCAATACTCGCGAGAGACAACCAAAACCGGCCAGTTGCACTTAGCTTGCGCATCTCTTGTGCGGCCTCAAGAATCGCAGGTTCGACCGCTTGCCCGACCGCCACGCCGTATGATCCGAGTGTGTCTTTGAGCGCTTCTGGCGTGCCAGAAAGCGTATGCGACGCCTCCCAATCCAACACGCCGCGTGCAACGGCTGAATCAAGCCCGTCAGCAATGCGGTGCACGTCGCTTAGGACCAAGCTGCTCGCGGCACCCGCATCAAGGAGTTGAGTTTCTAGGGAGGATTTAACTGCGTTTTCGACAAAGAATGGCTGGATGAAAAGCCACACCAGCAAAACAAAAATCCCCGAGAGAAACGCCGTGCCTGCTGCGAAACTCCCGTAATAGATCGGGAGCGAATGGAGGAGCTTTGAACTCCCGTTGGCGGACGCGAGGGCGCGTTTGCGACCCAACATGTAGCCAAGGGCCGAGAGCGCAAGGATCGTGATGATTATCCAAAATACCGGCATATTCATTCCGTCAAATAAGAAAGGAGCCGCCCACGATTGGGCAGCTCCTAAGGGGGATTACATCCCCAATGTGCCTTCAGTGGCGATCAATTCTTGAGTTGTGGCAAGATCAGGATCGGCTACAAGACCGTACTCGGAGAGGGGTCCGTCGGAGCCCGCGATCTCGTCTGATACGAAGAATTCAGCGTATTCTTTGAGGCCAGGGATTACGCCGATGTGCGCTTTTTTGATGTAGAAGTACAAAGGACGCGACACAGGGTATTCGCCAGTCGAGATGGTTTCTGTTGAAGGGGCAACGCCGGACATTGTTGCAACTTGCAGCTTGTCTGTGTTGTTTTCATAGAATGCGAGGCCGAACACGCCGATGCCGTCTTTGTTGCTTTCGATGCGTGCGAGGGTCTCGGTGTAATCACCGTCGATGTCTACGGACACACCGTCGGTACGGATCGCCATACAAGCTTTTTCAGCGGCTTTTTTGTCGTCGCCGTTGGCAGCTTTGAGAACCTCAAATGCGCCAGTTTCTTCACAACCAGCAAGGATCACTTTCTCCTCAAAGACTTCGCGGGTACCGTGCTTTGTACCTGGGATGAAGGCTGCGAGTTTTTGCGCGGGGAAAGCCGCGTTAACGTCTGTCCAAGTCGTGTTTGGGTTCGCAACCATTGCGCCATCAACCAAGATGGTGTCGGACAAAGCGTTGTACCAATCGGCAGGGGTGAATTCGAAGGTTTCGCCGTCGATGTCGGAAGCAAATACAATGCCATCATAGCCGATACGTACTTCGATGATGTCGGTTACGCCAGCTTCGGCACAGGCTTTGATCTCGGCGTCTTTGATTGGGCGACTGGCGTTTGCCACGTCAATTGTGTCTTCGCCAAGACCTTGGCAGAATTTTTTGAGGCCAGCAGAAGAGCCACCGGATTCAACAACAGGTGTCGGGAAGTCTGTGTTTTCACCAAAAGCTTCAGCCACGATGGCAGCGTAAGGCAATACAGTTGAGGAACCGGCAATCTGTACTTGATCGCGAGCGGATGCAGATGTCGTAGCGGCAGCAAGTGCCAAAGCAGATACGCTGAATTTCACAAATGACATGGGAACTCCTTAATGTCAGTTATGGGCCTTCCTTGTGCAAGACCCTCAACGCGCTGTTTAAGAGCGCTCGTTAATGGTTTTGTGACATCAACGTAACGGTTTTATGACAAGTGCCGGCCTTTGGCGTGTTTCTCTAAGAAATGGGCAAAATAACGATGAATTGGCTGCCTTTTCCCTCGTCACTTTGAATCCTCAGACGTCCGCGATGACGATTCACGATGTGTTTAACAATCGCAAGCCCAAGTCCGGTTCCGCCCAATTCGCGGCTGCGATGGCCATCAACACGGTAAAACCGCTCGGTCAGACGTGGCAAATGGTGGCTTTTAATCCCGTCGCCTTCGTCGCTTACGGTCGCAAGGACGGCGGGGCAACGCAGGCTTGGTTCAAACGCAACGCAGGCTAGAGTAATCGTGACAACACCGCCCTTTTTGCCATATTTAATGCTGTTTTCGATCAGATTGCTAAACACCTGCTGGAGTTGATCACTGTCCCCCGTCAGGTGAATTGGCTCTGTCGGCATGTCAAAGGCAACCATTACGTCGGAGGCCTCCGCTAAGGGACGCAGCGCCACAATGACGGCATCGATGACGGAAGCAATATCGAGTTGCACGTCAGGTCGGATTCGCTCTTGGGATTCTACTCGAGAAAGCGACAGAAGATCCCGCACAAGGCGATTCATGCGGGCGGCTTCTTGATCCATAATCCCAAGGAAACGCTCGCGCGCCACCGAATCGTTCTTTGCCGATCCTCGTAAGGTTTCTATGAACCCTGCGAGGGCTGTGAGCGGAGTTCTCAACTCGTGCGACACATTGGCAACAAAATCGCGGCGCATTTGACCCGCTTCCTCAAACGAAGAAATGTCTTGAAATGTCAGGAGGACACCCTGCCCCTCGGCCATTTCAACGGGCCGACAAACGACCTCGAAAATAGTCTCATGCGTGGTCGTGGTCTTGACGAATTTGGCGCGCGTTTCACGTGTGTTTTCCAAGCACCTTTCAACGCAATCGAGTAAGATAGGTTGCCGCAAAGCGGTAATATAATGCCTCCCCTCCAGTCCCGCTCCAAAGAGTTCAACGGCCAGTGGGTTGATAACACGCGCTATATGTTGGGTATCGATTAGCACCGCTGGGAGAGGTACGCCGGCGAGAAGAGCTGCGGAATGTTGGTCTGTCATTTTTGGGTCCTGCGGTCTCGTTGTCGCAACGATGATTCAAGTTTTGTTAAAAGTAAATCTAACGACACCGATTATGCGATTTACCTGTTGAAAGTTTTGCCTATACTTCTTGTTAATCAATGAACTAATTGTGACAAACGGCCATTTAAGCGAGTGAATCTCCATGAATTACGGTGCCAACCTCAGTAAGTTAAGAATGTGACACGAGATAGGTCTGACATCTCCAACAATGAAAAAGAACCCGTAACATTGATTGTCGGGGACGCTGCTGCTTGGCTTTCTGCTGGGCGCAGTTTGCCGGATGATCCGAGTCTGCATTACGTAAGTTTCGACGAAATGTCGCAGCGGTTACTTGAGTCCTTTGAGCCCGATATTATCCTGACCCCGCTTCTGGGACAGGGGTTTGATGCCCTTGATTTGGCTGTCATACTTGAGCAATATAAATACAAAGGCCGTTTTCGTGCGCTATGTCCGAAGCTTCCAAATCCCGATTTGGTGATGCGCGAAATTCAGTCCCTGTGCCCGAGTGTAGATTTTGACCTTTTTGTCGTCGACGACAGTGATCCGCGCCGCCTCAATTGACCTGTGCCGCCGCATGAATGGCCGTTGTGAATTCGTCAATAAGAACGCGAATATCCTCAACACCAACCGACACGCGAAAGAACCCTTCACTCATACCGAGGGCCGCACGCGCCTCTGGCTTCAGCGCCCGATGGGACGAGCTGGCGGGGTGCGAGAGGGTTGTGCCGATATCGCCAAGAGTGGGCGCAAATGCGATGTTTGGGGCCGCTAGAGTCATGGCATTCGCCGCAGCTCGCCCGCCCTCGATCTCGAAACTCACCATGTTTGAGCCATATTCCCCAAGGATTGCCGTGGCGCGATTATGGTCGGGATGGTCCTGTCGTGTAGGATAAAGAACTCGTTTCACATTTGGCAGGGTCGCAAGGTGATCCGCAAGCGCACGGGCGTTTTCTTGGGCGCGGTCAAAACGCAGGTTGAACGAATAAAGGCCCCGCTCCGCCAACCAACAATCAAAGGGGCTCGCCGTAAACCCGAAAGTAACGGACGTGTCGTAAATCTTCTTCTGCAAGGCGGGATCGTGGGCGACGGCATAACCAAGAGTGACATCCGAGTGCCCCGCCAAAAGCTTAGTCACCGAATGCACAACCACATCCGCGCCATGTTCAAACGGGCGATACGCGCGCGGCGTTGTAAAGGTATTGTCGACCACCAAAAGCGCGCCAATCTCTTGCGCGAGGGCGGCAATCCCTTCCATATCGGCAATCCGCAACGTTGGATTCGAGACAACCTCAACAAGGATCATTTTCGTCGCGGGCGTCACGGCCTTGCGCATCGCGGCAACATTTGTGGGATCGGCCAACGTCGCGGTGACCCCAAAACGTGGCATATCTTGCGTCAACATCCGCATGGAACGCCCATAAAGCTGATCCGCGGCGACAACATGATCGCCACTTTGCAATAGGCCCAGCAGCACTGCCGAAACCGCAGACATTCCCGAACTCGTGATAATGCCGCCGCGCACGCCTTCCATCTGGTCGATTTTCTGCGCCAAAACATCGGCGTTCGGGTGGCCTTCGCGGGCATAAGTATAGCCCTTGGCGCGGCCTTCGTATTGGTCGTCCAAACGGTCCGGCGACGGCGACGCATAGACCACTGAGGGCTGGAGCGGCGTGACAACCGCGCGCGAAATTGTCTCGGGCCAAGGGGTGCGGCGCACGAGGTTTTCAGTCGGTGTATTGGAATCAGACATGGAAAATCCTAAATTTCAGTCAAAGTCGCCCGAAATCGGCGCATGTTGTTTTGATAGCTAAGGGCGCTGGCACGCAGCCCCGCAATCGCTTTCTCATCAAGGTCACGGATGATTTTCCCCGGCGCGCCCATCACAAGGCTACCGTCCGGAATCACTTTGCCTTCGGTGATCAAGGCCCCTGCCCCAATCAAACAATTGCGGCCGATTTTAGCCCCGTTCAAAACGATGGCGCCCATGCCGACTAACGTGTTTTCGCCGATGGTACAGCCATGCAACATGGCCTTGTGCCCGATTGTACATCCCGCCCCGATGACCAAAGGAAAGCCCATATCTGTATGTAAAACACAGTTTTCTTGGATATTGCTGCCCTCGCCGAGGGTTATGTCCTCGTTGTCACCGCGCAGTGTCGTGCCAAACCAGACCGATGCCCCCGCGCGGATTATGACTCCGCCGATAATATTTGCATCGGGTGCAATCCAGCTGTCGGGATCAATTTGTGGTGCGCGGTCTGCGAGGGCATAAAGTGTCACGGGCGTTCCTCAAATTCAGTGTTTAGATTGCGTACTAGATCCACCAGCCCAATCTGGCGACTCCGTCGCAAACGTTCGGCGGTGACAATGGCGCGCACGTCGTTTTCGGCCTGATCGACATCGCGATTAACCAAAACGTAATCGTATTCGGCCCAATGGCTTATCTCGTCCTTACTGCGTTTCATGCGGACATCAATCACCTCAGCACTGTCCTGCTCGCGCGCAATTAAGCGCCTTTCAAGCTCGGCAATGGACGGGGGCAGCACGAAAATCGACACCACATCCTCGGCGCGAACCGAATTTCGGACCTGCTGACCACCCTGCCAATCAATATCAAACAAAACATCGCGACCAGATTGCAAAGCGGCAATCACGGGAGCCTTGGGGGAGCCGTAGAAATTGTCAAAGACCTGCGCATGTTCAAGCATTTCGTTATTTGCAACAGAGGCTTGGAAATCATCCTTCGAGTGAAAGTAATACTCGCGGCCATGTTCTTCGCCCGCGCGTGGTGCGCGTGTTGTTGCAGAAACGGAGAACTTAATCGACGAATCCCATGCCATCAATCGTTTCGAAAGCGTTGATTTTCCGGCACCCGAAGGGGACGACAGTATAATCAGGATTCCACGGCGGTCTTTAGCGAGGTCTTCGGTCATGTTTACTCCACGTTCTGTACTTGCTCGCGCATCTGATCGATGACAGCCTTCAGGTCAAGCCCGATCCGCGTGAGGGACACCGCTTGGGCCTTGGCGCACAGCGTATTTGCCTCGCGGTTAAATTCCTGTGACAGGAAATCGAGCTTGCGGCCAATAGGTTGATCGGAGGCCAAAAGATCGCGCGCCGCCCCGACATGGGCGTGAAGGCGGTCAATTTCTTCGGTCACATCGGCCTTAACAGCCAACATCGCGAGTTCTTGTGCCACGCGATCGGGCTCCGCGCCATCTACATTGTTGAGGATATGGCGCAAATTCTCGGTCAAAGTCGTGGCAACCACATCTTTGCGTTTTTCGGCTTCGGTGGCGGCGGCAATCGTCAGGGCTTCGATGCGATCCATCTGTTCAGAAAGCACTTTAAGCAATGCCTCCCCTTCAACGGCCCGCATTTGCGCGAAACTTTCGAGCACAGTATCAAAGTCAGTCAGAATCACTGCCTTTAATTCTTCGGGATTATCGGCCTCTTGCGTGACCTCTTGCACGCCTTTCTGGGTTAACAGATCCAGCGCCGAAACCCCCGAAAGGGTTAATTTTTGTGCCGCGGCCACCGCTTCAACCGCCTGAACAGCCAAGATCACGCGTTCGAGCACCTCTTGGTTTATGGTTAATTCGGATGGCGAAGCAATTCGATTTAGTTTCAGGGATATCTGAATGGATCCGCGTGAAAACCTTGATGAAGTTTTGGCCTTAACTTCTTGTTCTAGGCCATTAATCCAGTCCGGAACTCTTGGGCGAACATCAAGCCCTCGGGCATTGACGCCTCGCATGTCCCATGTCCATTCGTATAGGCCTACACCCCCCGTTTGGGCAGAAAAGCTCGTCATTGAGTTAACCATATTTACTGAATTCTCTCCCAAATCGGGTCAAAGGGGCTATATTAACTTTTGAGTAATCATTGCGGACATAAGGTTAACAGAGGCCACCGCATGGAACAATAACCCCAGTTTGTCACAAAGCAATTTGTTTGGATGATGGGACGTTTTGTAAAAGGTGTAGTGGTATGAAAATGAGATCAGAAAATAACGTTATTAGGCTTAAGGAGTTTCAACGGACCGTGTCTTTTCCAGCCATAAACGAAGTTGTAGCCTATTGGGAAGGTCTACGCGGGGGACGACCCGTGCCAATGCGCAGCGAAGTCAATCCACGCGGCATTGAAAGTGCCCTCTCGAATGCGTTTATTCTTGAACGGATCGCGCCGGGCATGGCGCGTTTTCGCCTTGCGGGTGCGCATCTTTCTGATCTTATGGGGATGGAAGTGCGCGGCATGCCGTTCACATCTTTTTTCACACCAGACGCGCGCAAAGAGGTTGGTGCTGCGCTGGAAGCTGTCTTTCAAAGCCCTGAAATCGTTGAGATTATGGTGACTGCGGATACGGGGATTGGCAAACCAGACCTGTACGGAAAAGTTGTTCTGCTGCCGTTAAAAAGTGACTTGGGAGATATTACCCGCGCGCTTGGCTGTTTTGTGACCGAGGGTGAAATCGGTCGGTCGCCACGACGCTTTGGGGTTACGGACCGCAAGGTCACCCAAATTGCGACCGCCCTTGTGACACCTCCTTCCGCGCGGGAAAAAACCGCCGAAATGGAGGTCACTCAACCCAGTTTCACAAGCGACGTTATTCCCGGTTTTGAAGAGGCGAAGTCCACCTTCACTGCCGGGCCAAAAGAGGATGTCGGGCGTCCAAATCTGCGTCTTATTTCCTTTGACGACTGAGTATGTCTACAATGGCTGCCCTAAAATGCCTTGCAATTTTGCGAGACTATTTGGGGATTTAACACGTAAAAAAGCCCCGCATTCAAAACGAGTGCGAGGCTTTTCTTTTTACTTTTAAGCGCTTAGATCGCTTTCGCGGCCGCCAGTTTGCTGCTGCGTTCCGCAAGTTTTTCGGACACAAGAAACGCAAGTTCCAAAGACTGGCTCGCGTTTAGACGTGGATCACAAGCGGTGTGGTAACGATCCGAAAGGTCCTCGTCCGTTACCGCGCGCACACCACCGGTACATTCGGTCACGTCTTGGCCCGTCATTTCGAAATGCACGCCACCTGGAACTGTGCCAGAAGCCTGGTGAATGGCAAAGAATTCCTGCACTTCGCGCAGAACGCTTTCAAACGGACGGGTTTTATAGCCCGTGGTCGATTTGATCGTGTTGCCATGCATCGGATCACAGGTCCAAAGCACATTGGCGCCCTCTTCCTCAACCGTTTTGATCAAACGCGGCAAGTGATCGCCAACGCTGCCTGCCCCGAAACGCGCGATGAGGGTCAAACGGCCCGCTTCGTTTTTCGGGTTCAGTTTTTCCATCAAGACTTTGAGGTCTTCGGCAGTTGTGGTCGGGCCACATTTCAAGCCAATCGGGTTTTGAACCCCGCGACAGAATTCAACATGCGCCCCGTCAGGTTGACGGGTGCGATCGCCGATCCAGATCATGTGACCAGAGCCCGCAATCGGCAAGCCTGTGGTGGAATCGATCCGGCAAAGCGCTTCTTCATATTCAAGAAGCAGCCCCTCGTGGGAGGTATAAAAATCCACCGAATGTAGCGTATGCGCGGTTTCTGTGGTAATGCCAGCGGCGCGCATGAAGTCCAACGCGTCGGTGATACGGGCCGCCAAATCACGATAGCGTGCAGCGTTATCCGCCTCGGTAAAGCCCAAAGTCCATGCGTGGACCTGATGCATGTCCGCATAGCCGCCTTGGCTAAAGGCCCGCACCAGATTCAAGGTCGCGGCGGCCTGAGTATAGGCCTGCAACATCTTGTTCGGGTTCGGAGTTCGCGCTTCTGCGGTGAACGGCAAATCGTTGATGATATCGCCACGGTAGCTTGGCAATTCGACGCCGTTAATCGTTTCGGTTAGGGCGGAACGAGGCTTGGCGAATTGGCCAGCCATCCGGCCCACCTTCACAACCGGCACTTTCGCGCCGTAGGTCAACACCATCGCCATTTGCAACATCACTTTGAATGTGTCGCGAATACCGTCCGCCGAGAATTGCTCAAAGCTTTCGGCACAATCGCCGCCTTGCAGCAAAAACGCCTCTCCACGGCTCGCGGCTGCCAATTGATGTTTCAAGGTGCGCACTTCGCCAGCAAAGACGAGTGGTGGATATTTCGCCAGCTGGGCCTCCGCAGCCTCCAGCGCGGCCTGATCCGTATACTCGGGCATCTGAATCCGTGGTTTTGCACGCCAGTCAGATTTTTGCCAATTTGTCATCGTCTTTGCTCCAAAAAAGTAAGGTGCAACAGTTATGGCGGCCTGAATTGGAAATGCCAACAGGCCAAAGCCCCCGAAAACCGCAAAATAGGACATTTTTTATGCTCAAGGGGTGCCTCTATGCTTGCGTCGCTCAATTAAAGCTGTTTCGGTCGAGGATGCTTTTTATGTGCGGTGTTAGATGACAATGAGTCGCCAAGGAGAAATAATCGAAACAAAGGACGCGAAACCACGCCGTTTCGTGTTCGTTTTGATGAACGAATTTACAATGATGTGCTTTGCCAGTGCGGTTGAAGCCCTTAGGATTGCAAATCGTATGGCAGACAAAAATCTCTACGAATGGCGCGTTGTTAGTGTGGACGGGCAGCCTGTCATCAGCTCTGCGGGTGTTGTTTTCAAGGTTGATGCCGGACTTGAGGACCTTTGCCGCGATGACTCGGTTATGTTGTGTGGTGGATTGAATATTCGCGCGGCAAGCTCGCCAAAACTGGTTAATTGGATCCGCAAGGAAAGTCGGCGTGGCTCTTCCGTGACGGGTTTGTGCACGGCTGCCTATACGATGGCAAAAGCGGGGTTATTGGACGGGAAACGGGCGACGATCCACTGGGAACACCACGATGGGCTGGTTGAAGATTTCCCAGATATCGCAGTTTTGAATTCGGTTTTTGTTGTTGACGGTAAAATGATCACCACGGCGGGCGGCACCAGTTCGATTGATCTCATGCTAAAATTTATTGCCGATGGGCACGGTGAACATTTGGCGAATGCGGTCGCGGACCAGCTTATCTATACCTCAATCCGTACCGAAAAAGATTCGCCGCGCCTGTCTATTCCTAGTCGGATTGGGGTGCGGCATCTGAAACTGTCCAACGTCATCCAGACGATGGAACTCAACCTCGAAGACCCCATAAGTCCTGCCGTTTTGGCCAAAGATGTCGGTATGAGCACGCGCCAACTGGAACGTTTATTTCAACGCTATCTAAATCGGTCTCCCAAGCGATTTTACATGGAAATTCGCCTGCAAAAAGCGCGTAACCTGTTGATGCAAACAGATATGAGCGTGATCAATGTGGCCCTTGCAAGTGGGTTTTCCTCGCCCAGTCATTTCTCAAAATGCTATCGCGCACAATACGCCACGACGCCCTACCGAGAACGCGGCGTGAAGGCCGAGTTGCCTGCGACCTAGTTTTTTTTCGCGATCTGAAATTATTACGGGCATGTTGTGGACCGTTGATTCTGAGATTCCGTCTTGAGAAACCCCTATTATTATGACTATTTCCTGAATTTTGGCAAAAAAACAGGATATTTCTCTTCCCTATTTAGAAATGGGTGAATAACCTCACTCTATTAACTGGGCGAACGATCCAGTCCAATAAGGGAGAATAATATGAAAAAACTACTGATGGCGACAACCGCTGCTGTACTCGTAGGTGCTGGTGCATCTGCTGAAGAAATTAAACTCGGCGTGTTCCTTGGTTTCACAGGTCCAATCGAATCCATGGTTGCAGAGATGGGCCCCGCGGCCGAACTTGCAATCAAAGAAGTTTCAGACTCCGGTCTCTTGCTTGATGGCACAACCGTTATTGGCGTGCGCGGCGACACGACTTGTATCGACGCTGGCGCGGCCACGGCTGCTGCAGAACGTTTGATCACAAGTGAAGGCGTAAAAGCTCTCATCGGTGGTGACTGTTCTGGTGTAACCGGCGCGGCTCTTGCCAACGTTGCGGTTCCAAACGGGATCGTTATGGTTTCCCCTTCCGCCACATCCCCTGGCTTGTCCACAGCAGAAGACAACGGTCTTTTCTTCCGCACGTCGCCTTCTGACGCGCGCCAAGGCGTTGTAATGACAAACGTTATTATGGATCGCGGCATCAACGAAGTAGCGGTGACCTATACCAACAATGACTATGGTAAAGGTCTTGCGGATGCGTTCGCAGCTGCCTTTGAAGAAGCTGGCGGCACAGTAACAATCAACACAGCCCACGAAGATGGCAAAGCTGACTATTCTGCTGAGGTTGGTGCTTTGGCATCCGCTGGCGGCGCGGCGCTTGTGATCGCGGGTTATGTTGACCAAGGCGGTTCCGGTATCATCCAAGCGGCCATGGACACGGGCGCGTTCGACACATTCGTCTTCCCTGACGGCATGGTTTCGGACACGTTGATCAAAAACTTTGGCTCCAAAATCAACGGCTCTTTCGGTCAACACCCAGGCACAGACAGCCCAGGTGCAGCAGTTATGCAGGAACTTGGCGCGGCAAACGGCTTTGACGGCACGGGCGCTTTCGCTGGCGAAAGCTATGACGCGGCAGCTTTGATCTTGTTGGCGATGCAATCCGCAGGCTCCACGGAATCTGCTGATTTCAAAGACCACATCTTGACGGTTGCCAATGCTCCAGGCGAAAAAATCTACCCTGGTGAATTGGGCAAAGCGTTGGAAATTCTCGCTGCTGGCGGCGAGATTGATTATGTAGGTGCCTCCGCTGTTGAACTCATCGGACCAGGCGAAAGCGCTGGTAACTACCGTGAAATCGAGATCAAAGACGGCGCAATCACAACTGCAAAATACCGTTAATCACGTCTAGAAACTATGAACAGCTCGGATTGATTTCCGAGCTGTTTCAACATGATGCCGCCCATTCTTAAGGTGCGACACAGATGGGGATATATATGATTGAGGTGAAAGATCTGCGCAAGCAGTTCGGGGGCTTTCATGCTGTGGACGGTGCAAGTCTGTCGATAAACGAAGGGTCGATCACGGGGCTCATTGGACCGAACGGCGCCGGAAAAACAACACTTTTCAATGTTATAGCGGGTGTTCTTCCACCAACGTCTGGCCAAGTGACGATGGGGGGCGAAGACATAACCGGGCTACCGCCGCACGAATTATTCGAAAAAGGCCTGCTGCGAACCTTCCAAATCGCGCATGAATTCTCGTCGATGACCGTCCGAGAAAACCTAATGATGGTTCCGGGCGCTCAATCGGGCGAAAGCCTTTGGAACACGTGGTTTCATCGCGGCCAGATCGCACAAGAGGAAGCGGCCACCCTTAAGAAGGCCGACGAAGTCCTTGAATTCCTTACCATTGATCATTTGAAAAACGAAAAAGCGGGCAACCTCTCTGGCGGCCAAAAAAAGCTCCTTGAGCTTGGTCGCACGATGATGGTGGACGCGAAAATCGTGTTTCTCGACGAAGTGGGCGCGGGTGTCAACCGCACGCTCCTCAATACCATTGGCGATGCGATCATCCGCCTCAACAAAGAGCGCGGCTATACCTTTGTGGTTATTGAGCACGACATGGATTTCATCGCGCGTCTTTGTGAGCCGGTGATCTGTATGGCCGAGGGCAAGGTTTTGGCGCAAGGCACGTTGGACGAGATAAAAGCCAACGAGCATGTGATCGAAGCCTACCTCGGGACGGGCCTTAAAAATAAGACTGTGGGGGCCAAAAAATGAGTGAACCATACTTAAATGCCGCTGGAATGACGGGCGGGTACGGCACGGGTGCCGATATTCTGCATGACTGTACGTTGACCGTGAATAAGGGCGAAATCGTTGTGATTGTGGGGCCAAATGGCGCTGGAAAATCCACCGCGATGAAGGCCGTTTTCGGGATGCTCAATATTCACACGGGCTCTGTTACCCTTGACGGGCAGGACATTACAAGTATGTCACCGCAGGCGCGGGTCAGCATTGGCATGGGGTTTGTTCCGCAAACCCAGAACGTTTTTACCTCAATGACCGTTGAGGAAAACCTAGAAATGGGCGCGTTTATTCGCCACGATGACTTCCGTGAGACGATGGAACAGGTCTATGAGCTGTTCCCCATTCTGCGCGATAAGCGCAATCAATCGGCCGGTGAACTTTCGGGTGGGCAACGCCAACA
Source organism: Falsihalocynthiibacter sp. CO-5D18 (assembly GCF_041205445.1). Lineage (NCBI taxonomy): Bacteria > Pseudomonadati > Pseudomonadota > Alphaproteobacteria > Rhodobacterales > Roseobacteraceae > Falsihalocynthiibacter > Falsihalocynthiibacter sp. CO-5D18. The sequence goes on from NZ_JBGFCF010000005.1 coordinate 191,171, forward strand.
GGTGGCTGTTGGACGCGCATTGATGACGAAACCCAAGCTTTTGATGCTCGATGAGCCAACTGCGGGTGTGTCACCGATTGTGATGGACGAGCTGTTTGATCGCATCATTGAGGTTGCCAGAACGGGCATTTCCATCCTGATGGTGGAACAGAATGCGCGCCAAGCTCTTGAAATCGCGGACAAAGGATATGTCCTCGTGCAAGGCCGCAATCGCTTCACCGACACGGGACAGGCGCTGCTTGCTGATCCTGAAGTCCGCAAATCATTCTTGGGGGGCTGAATATGGATATTCTAAACGCACTCGTCGCGCTGGCAAATTATGTCTTGGTGCCAGCCGTTGCCTATGGCAGTCAACTTGCGCTTGGCGCTCTTGGGGTGACCCTCATTTACGGTATTCTGCGCTTCTCAAACTTCGCCCATGGCGACACGATGGCCTTCGGGACCATGGCGACCATCCTGTTTACGTGGTGGTTTCAATCGATGGGGATTAGTTTTGGCCCCCTGCCAACGGCGCTTCTCGCCCTGCCCTTTGGTATCGCGGTCTCGGCCCTGTTCCTGTTGGGAACGGATCGCGTGGTCTATAGGTTCTATCGCAAACAAAAGGCCGCGCCGGTGATCCTTGTGATTGTGTCGCTTGGGGTGATGTTTGTGATGAATGGTGTCGTGCGCTTTATCATTGGCACCGATGATCAACGCTTCGCCGATGGCGCTCGTTTCATCATTTCCGCAAGTGATTTCAAAGAGATGACGGGCCTTGAAGAGGGTTTGGCGATCAGAGTGTCCCAAGGGATAACCTTGGTCACCGCCATCATTGTTGTGGCTTTGTTGTTCTATTTCCTTAACAAAACGCGCACCGGAAAATCCATGCGCGCCTTTAGTGACAACGAAGACCTCGCGCTTTTGTCTGGGATCAATCCAGAACGGGTGGTGATGGTGACATGGATCATCGTGGCCGCCCTCGCAACGATCGCGGGTGTGCTCTATGGTCTTGATAAGTCCTTCAAACCTTTCACTTATTTCCAACTCCTCTTGCCAATTTTCGCCAGTGCGATTGTCGGCGGACTTGGTAATCCGATTGGGGCCATCGCGGGCGGTTTTGTCATCGCATTTTCGGAAGTGACAGTGACCTATGCCTTTAAAAAGGTGCTCGGGCATCTTCTTCCGGACAGTCTTGCGCCGGATGGATTGGTGCAACTTCTCTCAACCGATTACAAATTTGCCGTCAGCTTCGTGATCCTCATCATTGTCCTCCTGTTTCGTCCAACGGGTTTGTTTAAAGGGAAATCGGTATGAAACATTCCATGCGTGCCCCCGCCCTCACCCTTGTTGTTGCGATTTTAATCACCGGGACAGGATTTTTCCAAAGCTGGAACTCCGCGCTTGGCATTCTCAATATGGGGATCATTTCGGCGATTATGGCGCTTGGGGTGAACCTGCAATGGGGGTTTGCCGGCCTGTTTAACGTCGGGATTATGGGGTTTGTGGCCCTCGGCGGATTGGCCACGGTGCTGATCGCAACCCCTGCGACCAAAGACGCATGGCAAGCGGGCGGCATTGGTATTATCGCCGCCCTTATCCTCGGTGCGATGACGATTATCGCCACCATTTACGCCAACAAAAACCTTCCCAAGGGGAAATACCGCATCTTGGGTGTCTCTTCGATCCTCGTCATCGGGTTCTTTGTGTTTCGGGCTGTTTTCGATCCTGCAGTCTCCTCAATTGAGGCGATCAACCCTGCGGTGACGGGCAATATCGGTGGGTTAAACTTGCCTGTGTTACTGGCTTGGCCTGCGGGTGGTGTTCTGGCGGCCGGTGTTGCTTGGCTGATCGGGAAAACCGCACTTGGGTTGCGCTCCGACTATCTTGCGATTGCCACTTTGGGGATTGCGGAAATTGTCATCGCGATAATGAAAAACGAAGACTGGCTGGCGCGGGGCGTGAAAAACGTCATCGGTATTCCACGGCCCGTGGCCTATGAAGTGGACCTGCAGGTCAACGCGGGTTTCATCGAAGGTGCTGCCAAATTGGGCCTCGATCCGGTCACGGCATCGACGCTTTATGTGAAGCTCAGCTATAGTATCCTGTTCACAGCCGTCCTTGTTTTACTACTTGTTTTGGCGCAATTGGCGCTTCATTCGCCATGGGGTCGCATGATGCGGTCTATCCGTGACAATGAGGTCGCCGCCGAAGCAATGGGCAAGAATGTTACCAAACGGCATCTGCAAATCTTCGTGCTTGGCTCGGCCATTTGCGGTATCGCAGGCGCCATGATGGTGACGTTGGACTCGCAATTGACGCCCAGTTCCTACCAACCCTTGCGCTTCACTTTCCTGATTTGGGTGATGGTAATTGTGGGCGGTTCGGGCAACAATTATGGCGCTGTTTTGGGCGGTTTCTTGATTTGGTTTCTGTGGGTTCAAGTGGAACCTGCGGGCAACTTCATCATGGAGACGATCACGACGGGCATGTCCGATGGCGACCTGAAATCACATCTTATCGCCAGTGCGGCGCATATGCGCTTGATGACGATGGGGATTGTCCTCCTGTTGGTCCTCAGGTTTAGTCCGCGTGGTTTGGTTCCCGAAACCTAGACCACAGCAAAAAGAACAAGAAACAAGCCCGAAGCCCCGTGTTTCGGGCTTGTTGTTTTTGAAGCGCTACGACAAGGTTCCCGCATGAATAATTTCGCCATTCTCATTCCCGCCGCCGGTTCGTCTACCCGTATGAAGGGGCGCGATAAGCTCCTTGAGGACGTTGGCGGCGAGCCCCTTTTGCGCCGCGTGGTTAAACGAGCGATTGCAACGGGCGCGCAGGTTTTTGTGACGCTTCCTGTTGGATCGCCCCGCCTTGAGGTGCTTGCCGATCTTGCCGCGACCACTGTTTTGGTTGCCGATCCTGAAATGGGAATGTCCGCAAGCTTTCGCGCGATTGCGCCGAAACTCGCGAAATCGATCAAAGCCCTGCTGGTCGCCCTGCCCGACATGCCGGAGATCACCGGCCAAGACATGGCGCTCTTGTTGTCGGCTTACGCAATGTTTCCCGACACGCCGATTTTGCGTGCGGCAACGCCAGACGGCACGGCAGGCCATCCTGTGGTTTTGCCACAATGGACCTTCAAAGACTTGCCGAAGCTTCAAGGCGATATGGGACCACGCGACATTCTGAAAAAACACGCCGATAAAGTCGCGCTCATCCCGCTTACAGATGATCGCGCAATTTTGGACCTCGATACCCCTGCGGATTGGGCGAAATGGCGTGCCCGCGCCTAAAGCAAAACCCGCGCTGATTTCTCAGAGCGGGTTAAGGCTGCATAAACTTTGGGTCGCCTCAGTCTGGCAGGACCGAGGCGGGCACTCAGCGCACGAGCAGTTGCGCCTCATGTTTCACAAGTGTTTTACGGGCCGACGGGTACGCGTCAAGGCCTTCTGATGTTTTCAATTCAGGGAAAATCTCAAGAATTTCCGTGCGTTGCGCATTGCCGATGCCTTCCAAGGATTTATCCCCTGGTTGGAAACTTTCTGTCCATGCGCCATTGCCCAAGACAACTTCGTGGTTGTCGAACATGAAGTGGATATAGGTCATTCCAGCAGTTGCGACCGCCGTAATCCCCTTGTTGTTTACAATGTGTTTTGCCGAGGCAAGCACTTCGCGCTCCTCGAAATATAGCGCCGTTTGGTCATTGGCGACCAGCATCCGGTGATTGGGCGAAACCAGCATATCACGCTCTGGAAGGCCGTTGCCCATCGCGCCCGCGCGGATCAAAACAGGTCGCAAATGCACGTTGTTTGTCAGGGCACGTTCATCGAGATATTTCTTCCCGAACCAACGGATTTCTTGAATGCCATTGTCGCGCGTAATCACCTTGTCTCCCACAACAAGGTCCTCAACCAAACGCTCCCCACGAGGCGTTGCGATGACCGTCCCAGGCGTGAAACACGGAACAACTTCGTCCATGTTTGTAAATTCAACCGTCCCAATGGAATTCCCAAAACGGTCAAAGGTTTCGACCGAGCCGGAGGCTTCAGATTGCGTTTGTGGCGTTAAAATAGTTGAATCTTGTTGGTCGAATGTAAGCAGTTTACTCGGCATGATCTTCTCCTATGAACGCTCTGTAAGGGGCCGCAGCAGCCTGGCTCCAGAGTGTTCGGCAGTTTCCTTTGGGTTCGCTCCAGACACCGGATAGATCTTCGTCCCCACGATGATCCCGGGCTGGCACCCTGCCCATTCGACAACAGATTGATATCTATACGAAAAAACCAAACGCGCGAGAGTACCGCGGGGTTTTACCTTAACCACGCCATATGCGTTAAAATGGTTCATCAAAAATCCAAACGTCGAAAAAAGACATCCCTCAGAGAAGCGACATCACGTCCTACGGCGGAACCCAAATAAACGTTCACAATGAGGGGGAGCATGCATAAATCGTCCTGCCAAATCATGGCAGCCACAGCGCGCAAACGCTCTTCAACGATTTTCGTAGATGTAAGACACACCCCGACAGCACTAAAACACCCCTACGCACCGCGTAGTTTATGTGCGTCCACCCCCGTAGACTAGTAGATATCGCCCCCCAGTTGGGCATGTTCTTTCTAGCCAATTGATTGCTTCAAACAAAGGGAAAAATGTCCGAAATGTGGCAACAATTTGTTAACGATAATTTCGATTTGATTAGGAAATAGACTGAATAGGAAAGTCAGCCCGCTCATTGTCTCAGAAAAATCTTGTGGATTCGCAAAGTATCTCTGCTAAGGTCATAAAAATTAAATATATATTTCAACGGATTGCGTTGGTTTGTTCATGTGTGAAGGGTGTCAATTATCACCATAGTCGTTTTACCACGGCGTGAAAGAAAGCCCCTAAAATTTGAAAGATTGCTACTTCTAGGGCTGCCACAATCTTGGCCGTATTTCCTCGGCTTTGTTCACGGAACGCTACCAATACAAGCATTTGGGTAAGATAGTACCGAATATAGGCGCTCCGACCCCAGTTCGAGAGCCGAATCGCATAGGAATTATGCCCGGTTGAATACAGCAATGAGGCGAAAGTATAGGATTGACCTAGTCGATTGATTTTCCACGGGTACTTGCGCATTTAAATGCGGAAGATCTACACGGTTTCCCCCGCATGTTATGCTCCCATCGCGCCCCACAATCGCTGGAATTTTGACGAAGCCTTTGGGGGCGATAACGTCCTCCCCCGCGAGGAACGATTGGCCCGTACTCCCCTGTAATGTGATCGGCGTGTCCCGCGTGAACTGTGGGAGGGACACGGTCTTGGGCAAGGTAATCGTCTCGCCGCCCACCATGATTTTCCCACCCTGAGAAGAGTCTCTTTGCCATGTGGCCGAAATTTGTGGACCAGCGGCTTTTGGCGCATTTGTGGTGAAGGTCCGCGAGCTGTCCTGAGTATTTTGGGACGTTCCAGACGGTGAAATTTCGATGTATTGCGCACACAGATGGCCGACGTCATCGGCATCGTGGGACACAAATACCGCAGGGATATTTGCCAAATCAATAGCCCGCGCAAGCACTAGTAAAATGCGGGATTTTTGAGCTGGATCAAGGCCAGTTAGGGGTTCATCGAGCAGTAAAATGCGAGGCGCTTGGGCCAAGGCGCGTGCGAGGGCGGCGCGACGTGCTTCGCCGCCTGAAAGCTTATTTGGTAGGCGATCAAGGATGTCAGACAGTTCCAATGCAGCGATCAAATCAGCCGCGAGGGGGGATGTGCCTCCCCATTTAGCCGCGAGATCAAGGTTCTCTCGGATTGTAAGATGCGCAAATAGACGCATGTCCTGAAACACCATGCCCACTCGGCGCTGTGACGCTGGTACGGGTTTGCGCATGCCATCAAACCAAGTTTCAGAGCCACATTGCACTCGCCCACTAGATGGTGTCTCAAGTCCCGCAATCACCCGCAGAAGGCTGGTTTTTCCACTGCCACTCGGCCCCACAAGGCCTGTAATTCCTTGGTTTGGAAGGGAAATATCGGCATTCAAGTGGTAAGCGTTTCGGTCTATCGATATTTTTAGATCAATCATGATTTTCCCCCGCAATTCCGGAGCGGGCCGCACGACCGTTGAGGCTGTAAATCAGGAAAAGCGCGAGAAAAGAAAACACGAGTAATCCCCCTGCAAGCACATGGGCCGCACGATAATCGAGGACTTCAACGCGGTTGAAAATCTCGATGGAAATGACCCGTGTTTTGCCCGGAAGATTGCCTCCAACCATCAAAACCACCCCGAATTCCCCGATTGTATGCGCAAAGCTCAGAACCGTGGCCGTTAGCACACCGCGCCGTGATAGGGGCAATATCACCCGCAGAAACAGGGACATACGCGAGGCCCCCATGGTTTGCGCCGCCTCTATCGTGCCGCGTCCTATCGCTTGAAATCCCGTGTGAAGCGGTTGAACCGCGAAGGGCAGCGAATATAAGACAGACGCCACCAACAAGCCCGCAAAAGAGAAGGTTAACGTGTCGCCCGTCAGTGTGATCCAAAGCCGCCCAATGGGGGTCGTCGGCGCGAACATAACCAACAAATAAAAGCCCAAAACCGTGGGAGGAACGACGAGTGGCAAGGCGGTAATTGTCTCGACCACGGGCCGCATCCGCGACTGCGTGATCGTGAGCCACCATGCGATCGGAATACCAATTGCCAGTAAAATCAGTGTGGTCGCGCTGGCAAGAAGGAGAGACAGGCGAATGGAAGGCCACAGGGTAACGGACGAATGCTCAACGGGTTCAATATAGGTTTCCTCGCCGTTTGGGGCTAAATACCCCAAATCCGGCAGTGCAGTTCGAACGGAGTCAGATTGCATATAAGCAAAAAGCGCAATCGCAGCGGGGGTTTGCGACAGAAGGACCATGTCCTGCGTCAGTCTAATATCCCTTACAATTTCAGTCGTAAAACGGGCATTTGGGAAGTGTTGCGACGCAGCAAGAAAGCCGATGTCGATGTTGCCCGAGTGCAAATAACTCGCCACATTCGCTACGTTTTGCCCATTCACAATATTCAACGCAGCGGGCTCAAATCCGAGGGTCTTGAGTGTCCGAAGGGCTGCTGCGCCATAGGGAGCGGTCGCGGGATCTGCGATGCCAATCCGCGCTTCGGCAAGCGGCGGTGCATTGACCCGTGAAACGATGGTTAATTGACCCTGAGCGTAGGACGCGCGCTCATAAGCTGGGTTACCCGCTACCAGCGCCCTTGGTCGATCCTGATCCGCCGCAAGAAACAGGTCAAATGGCGCACCCTGTTGAATTTGCGCGAATATTTTCCCTGTTGAGCCTGTGGCTGTCTCGACTTTATGCCCTGATTTGGCCTCAAAATCTTGGGCTATCACCTCGAATGCGCTGGCGAAATTGGAGGCAACTGCAACGGTGATTTTATCGGCAAGGGCACTGGGGGCAAACATCAAAAGCGCCAGTTGAATGCCAATTATTTTGCTGAACCACCGTGTCAAACTCAGCACGCCGCCCCTCCTTTTAGGTTGCGTTGCATTTGACGTGGATGGCCCTCGGGATGCAAGCGCATTAGCAAAATATTCGTTCGGCTAGCCCGTTTTACCCGCGCGTTCTAGCCATATGTCGCGCTGTGCAAATCCTTGACGGTGAAAATGGGCACTTCTCCCGAAGTTTTAGGGATAAACTGAATTTTGGCAGGGGTTTTGGGCGTTATCGTCATGACATTTTGGCTAAACCGTCCGGCAATACTGGCTTCAAGCGCGACATAAAGCGCTAGCGACGAGGATGTTACCAAAATCTCGTACCCCTCCTCATTTGGGACAACCTCAAGCTTCAAATCCGCCGTCACAAGATCGTAGGACTTATACGGACGCAACATAAAGTGGTCATTGGCCTTTGTGCCGTCTGACCCCGTCCAGTTATATGTCAAAATCTCATCTACAGCCAATTCACTGGCCGCGATTTCAGCCAGAGATTTTGCCACGTCTGGGCTGACTTCAGCGTCGACCTCCACCAGAATACGAGACGATCCATCTGGTTTTGTCGCGGCTATTTTGACAGCAATATCAACGGGTTCACGGAGGTCATTCACAGCTTTAAGCACAAGAATCTCGCTCTCAGGCACGATCGTCACAAACACGGGTTGAAAGAATTCCCCGATCATATAGTGCGGCAGTTTCCAGCTGCCGCCATAGTTAAGAGAGGCCCAGCTGGCGACAGGCCATGTGTCATTGAGCTGCCAAATGAGCGCGCCCATACAATGTGGTTTGAGGCTGCGCCAATAGGAAACGGCAGTTTTGAGGGCCAAGCCATGCTGGATTTGCGACAGATAGACAAAATCCTCAAACCCCGTCGGGAAACGGAAATATCGGAACATGGTTTCTGCAATCCGCGCATTCCCGCCTTCATTTTTCTGATGGCTTTCGAGGGTTGGCGCGGCGATATTGCGGTCGTTTTCAGTGGTAAAACTGCGGATCACGTCCATTGAGGCATAGGATTGGAAGCCAAATTCGGAACAGAACCGTGGGTTGATATCGCGGTAATGCTCAAAATCCTTGCCTTCGTGCCAAACCGACCAAAAATGCATGTCGCCCGCCGTATCGTCGTGCCACGCGTCGCCAAAATTCATCGGCCCTGCGGAGGGGCTGGAGGCCCACCAATTTGCCTCCGGCACAACCGCGCGCAATGCGCGTTCGATTTGCGTATTCAGGCGGTCGTAGGCCACCAGATAAAGGTCGCGATTTTCCTTTGATTCCTCGTACCATGTAAGCGCCCCGACGAGCTCGTTATCGCCACACCAAAGGGCCAGTGACGCGTGGTGATTAAGCCGTGTGACCGTTTCGCGCACTTCGCAATCCACCTCGGCCAAGAAGGCTGCATCGGCGGGGTAAAGGTTGCAGGCAAACATGAAGTCCTGCCATACCATCAGTCCCATTTCGTCGCAGAAATCATAGAACCAATCCGGCTCATAACGCCCGCCGCCCCATACGCGGATCATGTTCATGTTGGCGTCGACGGCGGATTGCAAAAGGTCGCGCACGCCCGCCTGTGTGATCCGCCCAGAGAGTGCGTCGGCAGGGATCCAATTGGCACCTTTTGCATAGGTGTCCACGCCATTCACGCGGAATTTAAAGCCGACGTCGACCGCGTCTTTTTGCGCCATAAACGCCATATCCCGTAGGCCAATGCGTCGGGTTTGCGTACTGTCCCCGAGGGTCACATCCAGATCGTGCAACGCCTGCTCTCCCATACCAACGGGCCACCAAAGCGCGGGCGATACGAGGGTAATCGCGGCCTCAAGAACGCCGTTTTGCGCCGCAACTACGCCTGTGATGCTCTGGCCGCAGAGCGCGATTTCAAATGGAATATCGCGTGTTTCGCAGCTCTCAAATGGCGTGCGCACCGTGACGGTCACATTCTGCCCGTCGTGAGCCTGATCCACAATCACACCGGTGATCCGCGTCTGGCTCTGGGGGCAGAGTTCGATGTCGCCGATCACCCCGAATGGCGCGAGGGCAATATTCCAGTCCCAACCAAAATCGCACTGGGCTTTGCGGATCATATTGCCATGCGGAATGGGGCAATTTATGTGCAAATACGGCACGGGATAGGGATGCTCAGCGTAGCGCTTTGCTGCCTCTATGGTGTTTGAATGGAAGTACAGCTCAATGGTGTTTTCGCCCACATGCGCAACTTCAGACAGGTCAACGCGATAGGTTCGAAATACGTTTTGCGCGCTCAAAACCTTTGTGCCATTGATCAAAATATTGACGATGGTGTCCGGCCCCGTCAGGACCAAATCGCAATCGGTCGCCGTAAGGGTAAAGCTACGGGTGGCGCGCCAATCTCGGTCTGCAATCCACCTCAGATCGTGCTCATTGCGACCAAAATAAGGGTCGGGAATTTCTCCAGCGGCGAAAAGGGCTGATATTCCATCGCCTGGAAGAATCATTTCAACACGATAATCGCCCTGAGCATCCTCAAGCGCCCAAACCCCATTTAACATCATCGCAATTTCCTCCCACTGACTTGTTGAAGGCACTATGGCGGCAATGCAATCGATTACAAGGGGGTAAAATGCAGTGGTTGTCGATTTTTCGAGTGTCCCAAAAAAATTGGGGAAAATCTCAAACGTCTATGTCTTTTGCGATATTTGCTCCGTGGAGCGCGCATCGAGCGTCCAATTCACAAACGCATTTAGGGCTGGCACTTTGTTGAGGTCTGGGATCTTTTTCATGATCAGATAATAGAAAAAATCATCCAAAATCGTGACATCTGAGACTTTTGACAGGCGACCGGCGGCGAGATCTTCGTGGATCAACGCAAGCGGGCAAAGCGCGGCGCCCTGTCCGGAAAAGGCTGCGGTTCGGAGCATATTGATATCTTCGAAGATAGGGCCCTTTAGGGCGTGTGGCGTTTGGCCTCCAGCGGCCTTGAACCATTGCGACCAACCGTTTGTATCCGTGTCATGCAACAGTCCAATGCCCAAAATATCGTCTAGAGTCGGATGGGCACGGCCAAGCGATTGAAACACCCATTTGCTGCAAACGGGCGCGCTCTCACCAGACAAAAAGGGAATGGATTTGAGGTTGCTCGCAAGTGTCGGAGTCGGACCGAAGGTAAACGCAAGATCGACCTCATCGAAATCAATGCCCTGCCCGTGCAGCGCGTAAACAACCTGAATATCAATTTCGGGATGTGCGGTGCGAAAAGCAGACAGCCGCGGAATGAGCCAACTTGTGGCGATGGACGGAATGGCCGCAATCACGAGCGGTTTTGTGCCTTCTGGTGCGCGAAGCCGTTTGCACGCGGCGGCAATATCACCAAAAGAGAGTGTCACAGCGCGCGCAAGATCCTCAGACTGCGGCGTCAGGATTGGCCGACGGCCCGTGCGTTCAAAAAGAGCAACCCCAAGCCAGTCTTCGAGATTACGCACCTGATGACTGACGGCGGATTGAGTGACGCACAGCTCGTCTGCGGCCTTCTGAAAGCTGCCAAGGCGGGCAACCGCTTCGAAGGTCTTGAGTGCGTTCAAAGGAAGATGCGTCATTTATAAGCTCGCTTTAACATGAATATAATTCATGTACGGTGAAAACTTCTCCTTTGACAAGTGTGGGTCTCGGGCAGAGGAAGGGTGGCAACGGATCGTCGCCACCGACGGACTTTTACACACAAAGGATGCAAAAATGGATCGCGAAGTCTTTCAAGATTACACAGGTAATGGCCCGAAAGCTGCGCCGACCTTTTCCGCGCCCGAAATGCAACGGCGTCTCACGGCAATTCGCACCTATATGGCGTCTGAGAACATAGATGCCGCGCTGTTCACATCCTACCACAACATTAATTATTACGCCGATTTTCTGTTTTGCTCCTTTGGCCGGCGCTATGGGCTGGTGGTTGATCACACGACCGCAACCTCGATCAGCGCGGGGATTGATGGGGGGCAGCCGTGGCGGCGGACCTTTGGCAATAACGTTACCTACACCGATTGGAACAAGGACAATTATTTTCATGCCGTCGACAAACTCGCAGGAACGGCAAATCGGGTGGGCATCGAATTTGATCACGTCAACATTGAGCTGCTAAGGCAGTTGGAGGCCTTTTTCCCAGAGATGGAATTTGTTGATATTTCCAAACCCGCCATGCGTCTGCGGATGATCAAATCGGCGGAGGAAATTGCGCATATCACCCAAATGACACGGATCGCGGATTTGGGCGGTGCGGCCTGTGCCGAAGCGGCGCGTGTGGGTGTTTCCGAGCGCGAGGTCGCCTTGCATTCCACCGCGACGATGGTGCGCGAAATCGCCAAAACATGGCCGCAGGGCGAATTGCTCGACACTTGGACTTGGTTTCAATCGGGCCTCAATACTGACGGCGCCCACAATCCAGTCACCAGTCGCATGATTGAAGCGGGTGATATCCTGTCACTCAATTGTTTTCCGATGGTTGCGGGCTATTACGTCGCTTTGGAACGGACGCTTTTTGCCGAACATGTCTCTGATGCGCATTTGCGGATGTGGGAAGTGAATTGCCGCGTACACGATCGCGGCAAGGAACTTTTGGTGCCCGGTGCGCGGTGTTCGGATATCGCAAAGGAGTTGAACGAGATCTACGCCTCCGAAGACCTGCTCCAATATCGCAGCTTTGGGTACGGTCATTCCTTTGGTGTCTTGAGCCATTATTACGGTCGTGAAGCTGGCCTCGAATTGCGAGAAGACTGCGACACGGTGCTCGAATCAGGCATGGTCATTTCAATGGAACCGATGATCACGATTCCCGACCATTTGCCTGGTGCTGGAGGGTATCGCGAGCATGATATTCTGGTGATTTCGGACGAAAACAATCAAGGGAATCATAACATTACAGCCTTTCCCTATGGCCCCAAACACTTGATCCTCAAGTGAACCTGTTGATAATAAAGTGAAAACTATTTTACTAATCGTTTAAATCCCTGTTAGGGTGGCTGACATGCCCGCTCGTTTGAAAACAACAGAAAGTTAAGCATGGCCAGTCCCAACAACGATTCGGCTTTTGTCGAATTTGACCGCGTTCAGAAGAGTTACGACGGTGAAAACCTTGTCGTAAAAGATTTAAACCTGTCGATGCCTAAGGGCGAGTTTCTGACGATGCTTGGGCCTTCAGGGTCTGGCAAAACCACTTGCCTGATGATGCTTGCAGGGTTTGAAACGGCTACCCACGGCGATATCCGCCTTGGTGGCAAGCCGATCAACGATATTCCGCCACACAAGCGCGGTATTGGCATGGTCTTTCAAAACTACGCGCTCTTTCCGCATATGACGGTCGCCGAAAACCTGTCGTTCCCGCTAGAAGTACGCAAATTTGGTAAATCCGAACGCGAAGCTAAGGTGATGCGCGCACTCGATATGGTGCAGATGGGGGAATTCGGCAATCGCCGTCCCGCACAGCTTTCTGGCGGCCAACAACAACGTGTCGCCCTCGCACGCGCGCTTGTATTTGAACCCGAGTTGGTTCTGATGGATGAGCCTCTGGGCGCCTTGGATAAACAACTGCGCGAAACGTTACAGTTTGAAATTACCAAACTCGCGCACAACCTTGGTATTACGGTGGTTTATGTGACCCATGACCAAACCGAAGCCCTCACCATGTCGGATCGGGTTGCCGTGTTTGAAAACGGACGCATTCAACAACTTGCGCCGCCGGACGAGCTTTATGAGCGGCCAGCAAACAGCTTTGTGGCCCAGTTCATTGGCGAGAACAACACACTCGAAGGCGTGATCACGCAAATGGGCAAAACCCAATGTCGTGTGCGTCTGGATAACGGCGACGAAATCGACGCTGTTCCAATTAATGTGAAAAAAGTAGGCGAACGCACGCGGGTCTCTATTCGCCCCGAGCGTGTTGAGTTTGACAAACAGCGCCTTCACGAAGACGCCCATATGCTCAAGGCCGAAGTGTTGGAATTCATCTATATGGGTGATATATTCCGCACACGCCTTCGGGTTGCGGGCAATGATGATTTCGTCATCAAGTCCCGGAATGCACCCGACCAAGTGCGCCTCGTTCCGGGGAGCCAAGTCGAAATTGGCTGGCTGACGGAAGACTGCCGAGCGCTCGACGTTATCTAAAGATATCTTACAGCCATCGCGCTCGGGGCTGTCGGAAAAACGATAAAAAAAGACCAACTAGGAGAGTACTATGAAACTTAGACATTTGTTTGGGGCCACGGCCCTTGTGATGTCGCCTCTAGCCGCAACAACGGTTTTTGCTGCGGACCTACCTGCCTGTGAAAACTGTTCTGACAGCATGACCATCATGTCATGGGGCGGCGCATATCAAGCATCCCAAATCGCTGCCTATTCCGATCCTTATGCAGCGTTAACCGGCATCACTGTCGTTTATGACGAAAGCTCCAATGAATCGATCGCGAAAATGCGTGCGGGTGCCGAAGCTGGCAACAGCGCGTATGACCTGATTGATGCGGAAGGCCCTGACTCACAACGTGCGTGCGACGAGGGTTTGGCCATTGAAATCGATGCCGACGCTTCCCTTGCTGCGGGCGATGATGGCTCCACACCAACAGAAGACTTTGGTCCAAGCCTGATCAACGAATGCTTCATTCCGCAAATCGTGTTTTCGACAACATTTGGCTATCGCAATGATGTCGCCGAATGGAATGGCGCAACACCAGACAGCCTTTGCGCGATTTTCGATACCGAAACTTTCCCAGGCAAACGTGCTTTGGAAAAACGTCCTAAGAAAAACCTCGAATGGGCTTTGATTTGTGACGACGTTGCAAAAGAAGATCTCTATGACGTTCTGTCTTCGGACGGCGGCGTTGAGCGGGCTTTGGCCAAACTTGATACCATCAAAGGCGATGTTGTTTGGTGGTCTGCGGGTGCGGAAACACCACAACTTTTGGCAGATGCCGAAGTTGTAATTGGTTCCACATATAACGGTCGCCTGTTCTCGGTTATCGAAGAGCAAAAGCAGCCAGTTTCCATGCTTTGGGATTGGCAAGTATTTGACTTTGACGGTTGGGTTGTTCCAGCTGGCTTGGACGAAAAACGCTTGAACCGTACGATGCACTTCCTGAAATTTGCCACAGACACACAGCGTCTGGCAGATCAGGCCGCGTATATCTCTTACGGTCCAGCACGTGCGTCTTCGCAGCCTTTGGTTGGGGATCACGCCACGTTGGGTATTGATATGGGTCAGCACATGCCGACCAACCCAGCAAACCAAACCAACTATTTGGTGAACAACATCGAATGGTGGGCAGACAACAACGATGAAGTTGATATCAAGTTCCAAAACTGGTTGGCTCAATAAGCTATCCGTTTGATATAACTAGATAAAACAACTTGCGCAGGGGCTTAGATCCCTGCGCATCCCGACCCAAGAAAAACAACCACGGGACAGGACATGACGCAAACAATGACCGATGACCAAGACGCTTCGAAACCCGTATTGGCTGCTGACGGCACCCCATTAAAGCAAAGCCTGAACCGCGCCCTACGGCGGCAAAAACTCCGCGCGCTGGCTCTGATTGCCCCGCTGCTTTTGTTCATCCTCGTCAGTTTTGTCGCCCCGATTGGCGATATGTTGTTCCGCTCTGTGGAAAACAGCATTGTGATGGAAACCATCCCACGCACCGTGCGCGCCATGCGCAACTGGGAGCCTGATGGCGAAACCCTCCCTCCAGATGAAATTTACGCAGCCTTTTACACCGATTTTGTCCTCGCCGAAGAGAACAAATTGCACACGCGCCTTGGCTCACGTTTGAATTATGAAGCCAGTGGCATGTCCTCGCTGTTCCGCTCTACGGGGCGTAGCATCAGCAAGTTTGACACCACAATTTACGGCACCCAGTTCATCGAAGCGGACGCCGCCTATGGCGACCCTGCGATGTGGGCCACATGGATGGCAGAAAAAGACAACCGGAAAGCCCTGCCGCTTACCGCCAGCGCTTATGAGGGTTGGGCCGAAATGATCGAAGACGTCAAAGACGCCGATCCTGCAACGAAAAAACTCAGCCCGATTGTTTACACAGCACTTTACAATGATTTCGCCTCGGGGGCCGTGGCGCCTTCGATGCCTGCCGTGGATGTGTCTGGTTTTGAGACCGTCTCCCTGCGCGAGCAATTCGGCGCCGCAAAGGCCGATTGGCTCGATCCAACCACATGGACGGTGATTAAAACCTTCGCGGGTCCACTGACCGATGGGTATTTCCTGAACGCCGTTGACATGTTGAGAGGTCCTGACGGGATCGAAGCGCGACCAGAAAGCCAACGGATTTATTTGCGGCTGTTGTGGCGCACGATTGTACTGTCGGTAACGATTACCGCCACCTGTATTATGCTGGGCTATCCAGTGGCTTGGCTCATGGCCAACTTGCCCAACCGTTCCGCGAACGTGCTGATGATCTTGGTTTTGCTGCCATTCTGGACCTCGCTTTTGGTGCGGACCTCCGCTTGGAAGGTGTTGTTGCAAGAACAAGGCGTGATCAATGATCTGTTGGTCTGGATTGGCCTTGTGGGCGATCTTGACCGATTACAACTGATCCAAAACGCCACGGGCACGACCATTGCCATGACGCATATTCTTTTGCCTTTCATGGTGCTGCCCCTGTATTCGGTGATGAAAACCATCCCGCCAAGCTATTTGAGGGCCGCAAAATCCCTCGGTGCGAACGATTGGACAGCCTTCTGGCGGGTCTATTTCCCCCAATCCCTCCCAGGGATTGGCGCGGGATCGATCTTGGTCTTTATCTTGTCCATCGGCTATTACATCACGCCCGAACTCGTCGGCGGCACCAAAGGTGTCTTCATCTCAAACCGGATTGCCTACCATATCTCAAGCTCACTGAATTGGGGCCTCGCCGCCGCTCTGGGCTCGATCCTACTGGTCATCGTACTCATCTTATATTGGGTTTATGATCGCTTGGTTGGTATTGATAACGTTAAATTGGGGGGCTAAAAAATGTCTTCACTTCCACCCTATGCCTCGCCTGTTCAACGCGCATGGTTCTATAGTTTTCGCGTCATCTGCGGGCTGATCTTCTTCTTTCTGATCGCGCCAATTATCGTGATTATTCCGCTGAGTTTTAATGCCGAAGACTTCTTTACCTTTACGCCGGAAATGCTGGCGCTGAACCCTGAGGGGTTCTCGCTCAAACACTACAAAGATTTCTTCAACAGTTCCGATTGGCAATTGGCCATGAAGAACTCCCTCCAGATCGCGCCGGTTGCCACAATCATCTCTGTGACCTTGGGAACGATTGCCGCGATTGGCCTGTCGCAAACCCACGTGCCGTTTCGCCGCTCTATCATGGCGATCCTGATTTCACCGATGATTGTGCCGTTGATTATCTCGGCGACGGGGATGTATTTCTTCTATTCCAACCCCTATATTCCGATCCCTTTCTACGGCAAGCTTGAGATCCCAATCACCCTCACGGGGACCTATGTCGGAGTCGTCTTGGCGCATGCGGCGCTTGGTATTCCCTTTGTCATTATCACTGTTACCGCCACGCTTGTGGGCTTTGACCGCTCCCTCACTCAGGCTGCGGCAAGCATGGGCGCCTCGCCCGTGCGCGCCTTCTTTAAGGTGCAAATGCCTCTGATTTTACCCGGCGTGATTTCAGGTGCCCTTTTTGCCTTTATTACCTCCTTTGACGAGGTGGTCGTGGTCTTGTTCGTGGGGTCGGCCAATCAGAAAACGCTGCCATGGCAGATGTTTATCGGCCTGCGTGAGCAAGTGAGCCCGACAATTCTGGCGGTTGCGACCATATTGGTTTTCCTTTCGGTCTTGCTCCTCGCCACGTTGGAACTTTTGCGTCGCCGCTCTGAACGCTTGCGCGGGATGTCACCCGGCTAATCGCAGAATGTTTCCCAGCTAATAAAGGGCCGTTTTCCCCTTTCCTGTCTAATAAATAAGGTTCTGGCTCACGCTGGAACCTTAAAACTTGTATCGTTCTGAATTTTGAACAGGCTATTTCGCCTATTGGAACGCACTTTATTGCGCCAATCAAAAACTTAAGCTACGGTCACATATTGAACGTTTTTGAACCTTGGTAAAAACGCACTAAAATTTTGACAAAGGAAACCTTAGAATGAAAACCGTGAACTTATTATTTTCGGCAAGTATTTTAGCTGTGGCCAGCCTTGCCGCGCATGCGCAAGACAAGCCGAATATCCTCGTTATTTGGGGCGATGACATCGGCCAGTTTAACATCAGCGCCTACAACAATGGCATGATGGGCTATCGGACGCCCAACATCGACCGCATCGCCGCAGAAGGCGCCTTGTTTACCGATTGGTACGGTCAACAGAGCTGTACCGCGGGGCGCGCAGCGTTCATTACCGGACAGTCACCCATGCGCACTGGCTTGACCAAAGTTGGCCTTCCCGGTGCTCCTGAAGGGATGATGATCGACGATCCAACCATCGCAGGCCTGCTCAAACCCTTGGGTTATATGACCGGTCAGTTCGGTAAAAATCACCTCGGCGACCGCGATGAAATGCTGCCGACCAACAATGGTTTTGATGAATTCTACGGCAACCTTTACCACCTGAATGCCGAAGAAGAACCCGAGAACGTCGATTATCCCAAAGACGCGGAATTCCGGGAAAAATTTGGCCCACGTGGGGTGATTAAATCCTCTGCGGATGGCACAATCGAAGATACCGGCCCCCTCTCCAAAAAACGTATGGAGACCGTGGACGAGGAAATAACCGCCGCTGCGATCGACTTTATGGACCGTGCCGTTGCACAGGACAAACCGTTCTTCTTGTGGTGGAACGCGACACGCATGCATATTTTCACCCACCTCAAGGAGTCCTCTGTTGGAGTGACCGGACTTGGCGTCTATGCGGACGGTATGGTTGAGCATGACGGAATGGTTGGCGAACTTCTTGATAAGGTTGACGAACTCGGCATCGCCGACAATACAATCGTCATGTATTCCACCGATAATGGCGCCGAAACATTCACGTGGCCCGATGGCGGCACAACAATGTTCAAAGGCGAGAAAAACACACAATGGGAAGGCGGCTACCGCGTTCCAACTGTGATCCGCTGGCCTGGCGTGATTGAACCCGGCACAGTAATCAACGACATCGTAGCCCACGAAGACATGCTGCCAACCTTCCTTGCGGCAGCGGGCAACCCAACTGTTGTAGAAGACCTGCTTGCGGGCGGCGTACAAGCCATTGGCCGCGAGTATAAAGTCCATATTGATGGGTATAACCTGATCCCTGGCCTTAAGGGCGAAGGCGAATGGCCACGGGATAATTTCCTTTACTGGACCGATGATGGTTCGGTTGCGGCGTTGCGCTACAACAACTGGAAAATCACCTTCCTGCGTCAAAATGCCGAAGGGTTTAAAGTTTGGACATCCCCATTTGAAGTGCTTCGTGCACCTTCAATTACCAATCTTCGCATGGATCCGTTTGAACGCGCAGAAGCCGAAGATGCGATGGGCTACCAACGCTGGTGGGTCGAGCATATGTATATTATTGCGCCCGCTGCGGCCTATGTTGGCGAATGGCTGCAAAGCTTTGCAGAGTTCCCACCGCGCCAAAAACCGGGAAGCTTCAGTCTTGAACGTGTGATGGAAGCAGTGACTGCGGGTTCTCCTGGAAGCCAATAGTCCACATCTTTCTAAGTGACACGACAGCAGGCCTCGCAAAACGGGGCCTGCTTTTTTGTGGCGTAGTTAGATTGATTTCGCGCCGCAACGCGCTGTATTTATTAGGAAAAATATGAGTTTGCGCCGGCTTGTTTTGGTTGCTTACCGTTACGCTCAGATGCAGCTAAAACGATACTCAATTGAATGCGCGTAAATCTCCCCTGCAGCAAGTTGGGCCGATGGGAACGCGGGCTGATTTGGGCTGTCTGGAAAAAACTGTGGCTCAAGGCATATACCAGAGCGCGGCCCGTATTTTTGCCCGTTGAGGCCGACAATTGGCACATTGAGTTGGTGTCCATCATAAACCTGTAATCCAGGCTTTGTGGTGTAGATTTGCATTGTGAGGCCTGTTTTTTGAGTTTCAAGGATCGCCGCCAGCGACCCTTGAGTAACAGGGAGATTTTCTGGTCGTGTAAGGATGAAATTGTGGTCTAAATCCATTGGACATTGTGGCGCACTAACTGGCCTTGGCGTCATAAAATCAAAGGGTGTTCCTTGGACATTCAGGGACTCTCCAGATGGGATGAGCGCACTGTCGACAGGGGTAATTCGATCGGCAAAAACGGTTAGGCGGTGATCGGAAATGCTGCCAGAACCGTCGAGGTTGAAATAGCTATGCTGGGATAGGTTCACAATAGTGCTCTGTGTCGATACGGCATTGAATTCAAGCGATAAAATAGCAGATTCTGATAGAGTATATGTGCATTTTACGTCCAGCGCTCCGGGGAATCCTTGATCGCCATCAGGCGAGTGGAGACCCAGTGTAACGCTCTCTTTGCTGTACGCGTCAATTGTCCAGACCCGTTGGGAGAGGCCTCCAGCGCCGCCATGCAAACAGGTGTTAGGACCTTCGTTTTGATCGAGTGTGTAGCGTTGACCGTCGAGGGTAAACCCGCCGCCGGAAATACGATTTGCGTATCTTCCGACAACGGCCCCAAAATAGGGCGAATACTTTGGATAATCTTCAAATTTCTCGAAGCCAAGAACAACAGATTGCAGCGGTCCATCTGGCATTTTGACACGCAAATCCGCGATTACGGCACCCCATGTTAAAATGCGGCAGGACGATCCGTCTGGCCCCGTTAGAGTGATTTCGTGAACAAGTTCCCCGTTAAACTCCCCTACCAGTTTTGGTTGGGGCAATGCGCATGCTCGCGTGTTTATCTGATCCATTGAAGTCGCCCTTTCACGCCGCTGACACGGTGGCACCCACAGACCTTTTTCGGGCCAAACGCGCTTGCAACATGATAACGACGAGGAGAAAAAGCCCCCGCACAACCGACTGCCAATAGGCCGAAAGGGAAATCCAGCCTTTGCCGTTTTCAAAATTCAGGATCGTGAATAAAACCCCCATCAACAAAACCCCCGCGAGCGTTGCGCCGACAGAACCCGCGCCGCCGGTGAGCAATGTGCCCCCAACAACGACGGCGGCGATTGCGAAAAGCTCCCAGCCCTTGCCCTCAATAGGTTGTCCCGCGCCGAATTGTGCTGCCAAAATGACCCCCGCGAGGCCTGCCAAAGCACCACAGGCGACATAGGTCAGCATCAGGATTTTGTTGACCGGAAGCCCCATAAGTTGCGCGGCATCTTCGTTGCCACCAATGGCCAAAACGGTGCGCCCTGCACTGGTGAAATTCAGCACATATGATCCTGCAATAAACGCGAGGACGGCAATGAGGGCGGGCACAGGAAACCCAAGAATGTTGCCCTGTCCGAGCCACGTAAAACTGGTGGCATAGGACGCGGGGATTGATTGATTTCCCGCCAGCAAAAGCGCCATACCACCTGTGGCCAGCATTGTCGCAAGTGTCGCCACGAATGGCATGATTTGCAGCCGCGTCACGATCAGCCCGTTAATCACCCCAACGATTACTCCCGCGCCAAAACCCGCCAAAAGCCCCGGCATAAGGCCGTAATGACTGGCGTGGGCGGCTACGACGCTCGACATCGCGGCCGTTGCCCCTACCGAAAGGTCAATGCCGCCCGTCATAATGACAAAGCACATGCCCAAAGAAATCAATGCAAACATGGAGTTATACCGCAGTACGCTCATCACATTGAAGGTTCCCAAAAAATTATCATAGCGCAGCCAGCCGAAAAGGATAATCACCGCAAGGGCCAAAACAACACCGTAATTGTTCATTAACCCGCTTAAAATTGACTTGTTTCTCATGATGTCCGTGCCTTTCTTTGGAGCCAGACAGCTGCAATAATAATCGCCGCTTTAACCACCATCGCTGCGGCATCCGGAACGCCATTTGCAAGTAGTGTGTATCGTACAATTTGAATTGTCATCGCGCCCAGCAACGTGCCCCAGATGCTCGCGCGGCCCCCACTCAGGAGAGTCCCGCCCACGGCAACTGCAGCAATTGCGTCAAGCTCCATGCCCATTCCAACGAGGTTGGCATCTGATGCCGAATTGATGGCGATGACAATGAGGCCCGCTATTCCAGAGAGAAGGCCACTGATTGTATAGACCGCGATTTTCACACGGCTCACGGGCACACCCGAAAGCACAGCAGCATTTTGGTTGCCGCCGACGGCCAGAATTTGCCGACCAAACACCGTGCGGCGAAACATCCAAGCGGCCCCAATCACAATCACAGCCATGATGATTGCCTGAAATGGCAGACCAAACACACGCCCAAGGCCAATGAATTGAAATTCTGGCACATGGAAAACTTGTAGGTTTCCGTTGGTCATCACTTGCGCAATTCCGCGGCCTGCAATGAACAAAACCAGTGTTGCCACAATGGGTTGAATGTCGAATTTGGCAATAAGCCAGCCGTTAAACGCGCCAAGCAAACCTGCGACCCCGACCGAGATAATAATCGCCACGGTGACCGCGAGCCATACGGGTTCAATTCCTAGTATTGTACCCATGAAAATCATCGGCGCGAGCGCGCCAGAGATCGCCATGAGTGACCCCACAGAAAGGTCAATCCCGCCCGTTGCGATCACAAGCGTCATCCCGACGGCGACGATTACAATGGTGCAAACCTGTGTCAGGTTCACGTTTAAGGTTTGTAGCGAGAGGAAATTGGGCGTGATCGCGATGTTCAAAAGGATCAAGAATCCCAGAATAATTAGCGTCGCGTAGCGATCCAAAAAGGCATAGACTTGGCGTTCAGACATTGGCCGTGGCCCTTTCAGACGTGCCATGCGCCATCGCGGCGAGGACTCGATCTTCATTGATTTCTCCGTTGGTAAGCTCGGCAACTGACAGGCCTTCCCGCAAAACGTAAACGCGGTCGGCGCCTTCGGTAACCTCTTCTAATTCCGAAGAAATCATCAACACAGCCAGCCCATCGTCTGCCAGTTTGTTTACCAGTTTTTGTATTTCCGCTTTCGCGCCGACATCAATGCCGCGCGTTGGTTCATCGAGAATAAGGAGGCGTGGCGACATGGCCAACCAGCGACCAAGGAGAACTTTTTGCTGGTTCCCACCCGACAGTTCGCGAATTTTTTGGTGTGGCCCTGCGCATTTGATCCCAAGGCTTTTGATCAACCCATCGACGATTTGCGCCTGCTTTTTCTCATCCACAATGCCCGCTCGCGCAAGCTTTGGCATGAGGGCAAGCATCATGTTTTCGGCAATGCTTAAATCCGGCACAATCCCTTCGATTTTGCGATCTTCGGTGCAAAACCCAATACCTGCGGCAATGGCTTCGGCGGGCGAGTTGGGGGCGAAGCTTTTGCCATCAAATTCCATGTGTCCTGTGGAAGGGGGATGTGCGCCAAAAATTAGCTTGGCCGTCTCTGTGCGCCCTGCCCCAAGCAAGCCTGCAAATCCTACGATTTCGCCACTGCGCACGCAGAAACTAACGTCGCGAACGTGAAGGCCATCACTCAAGCCCTGCGCTTCCAGAAGTTTGTTTCCCGCCAAATGCGCGTGCTCATTATCAAATGCTGTAATCCGCCCGCTGCTGCGACTTATTTCTTTACCGAGCATTGTGGAGACAAGCTCAAGTTTGTCTATTTCATCCAAGTTACAGGCGCGGATTGTTTTACCATCGCGCATGATCGTCACGCGGTCACACACCTCGTAAAGTTCGTCGAGTTTATGGCTCACAAAGACAACCGAGACGCCCTCGGCTTTGAGGCTTCGGATCACATCAAACAGCACCGCCGCTTCGCGTTCGTCCAAGGAAGAGGTCGGCTCATCCATAATGACCAACTGGGCAGAAAACCCAATCGCCCGCGCAATCGCGATCATTTGTTGTGACGCCGTGCTGAAATCCGACAACTGCCGCCGCACATCAACCTTCATTGAAAAACGGGCCAATAAGCGCTCGGCCTCTTTATGCATTGCGGGCCAATCAAGGGCACCATAGCGGCGCATTTCGCGCCCAAGACATATATTTTCAGTTACGGAAAGGGATGGCACCAGATTAATTTCTTGATAAATCGTACTGATTCCAGCGATCTGCGCCGCCTTGGGCGCATTCACTTCAAACGGTTTACCCGCGAAATGCACGTCCCCTTCGTCTTTTGCAATATAGCCCGTCAGGATCTTAATGAGGGTCGATTTTCCGGCGCCATTTTGGCCAATTAGGGCATGAACCTCACCCGCGCCGACCTGAAGGGATGCGCCATTTAGCGCGATCGTGCCGCCAAACCTTTTATGCAGGTTTTCAATCGATAAAAGAGGTGTCTCTTTCATTCTTTGCCAATCTATTTTTGATTGCAATTCGTCGCAAACCTCAGAACGGCGGACGGCGAAAAGTAATTTGGATATTGCCCGAGGCAGACGTCCATAATAGCCCAGAAAATCCGGGCTATTATGTAGACACGTCTGCTATGAGAGGACCTCTAGTAGGCCGTGTCGATCAGTTCAGCAGCATTCGAAATGTCATAAAAATTATCGGGATTGATGATTTTTACCGGAATATCCGCCCCCTGTGCAAAGGCGACGGCCGTGTCGAAGGCTGTTGGACCAAATCGTGGGTTACACTCGCAACAGGCCGCTACTTTTCCGTCGATGATCAGCTGGATGATTTCACGTCCACCATCAATCGAAAGGATCATAACATCCTTGCCCGCCACTTTGCCTGCGGCCTCAATGGCCGAGATCGCCCCAATGGCCATCTCATCGTTATGCGCATAAATAACATTGGCATCCGGATTGGCTTGAAGCAGCGTTTCGGCAACTTGGCGACCTTTGTCGCGCGCAAAATCGCCTGTTTGAGATGCGACGATTTCAAAGTCTGGATGCTCGGCAATATAGGTGTCGAACCCGAATTTACGATCATTTGCGGGGGACGAACCAGCGGTCCCTTCCAGCTCGATAATTTTGGTTTTTCCATCGTTGTTGGCGACGAGCCATTCTGCAACGCGGCGACCTTCTTCAATGAAGTCTGAGCCAATGAATGTCACATAGTCATCGCCTGCGATAGCGAGCGACTGGTCAACATTGCGATCCAACAGGATCACAGGGATACCAGCATTTTTGGCTGACATGATTGCCGGAATGAGGGGGATTTCCTCACGTGGGGCGAGGAAAATAAGGTCAACGCCCTGTGCGATCATGGAATTAACATCGGACACCTGCTTGGCCGCAGACCCTGCCGCATCCGTATAAACCAATTGCCAGCCACGCGCCTCCGCTTCGGCTTTCATCGAGTTGGTTTGCGCCAAACGCCATGGGTTATTGCTTTCCGTTTGGGCAAAACCAACCTTGTATGTGTCTTTAACTGCCAATGTAGGACCTGCTGCGATGGCGGCGCGCGAGAACGCCGCTGCAGCGGCTGCGGCCGATGAAGCAAGCAGAAGTTTTCTGCGTGAAATAATCATAATGAGTCTCCTCCCGAGATTGCGTGGCAAGGCCACTGGCGGTAATTTGTGTCATTAATAATTATTAGTCAACAATAATTTATAAATATTTATTGCGTTCCATTGAATCATCGGTAAAGGTTGTGTAACCAGCATGACAACTAATAATATGCACGCCAATTTTGGAATGGAAATAGTATGGCTAAGGCGGGAAATATCGGGAAAGACCAACCGGCGCAGCATATCACCCCCACTCCAAAAACTGCGCGCCGCCTCACCATGACGGATGTCGCAAATGAGGCGGGCTGTTCGCAGGCAACGGTTTCTTTTGTTCTTAAAAACGCACCGGGTGTAAAAATTTCCGCAGACACACGCAAACGCGTCATCGAGGCGGCAATCAGGCTGGGCTATTCCTCGACAAAGTTTGTCCATCAGAAATCGGACTCGAATGTGGCCCAAAGCGCGACTCTGGCCGTTGGTTTTATTGTCGATCAGCTCGCAACCAGCCCAGAAGCTGTCATTGCCATTGATGCCGCCCGACAGGCCTGTTGGAACAATGGTCAAATTCTGTTGTCTGGCCAAACTATGCACGATCAAGAACTTGAGGAAAAAACCGTTCGTACCCTCGTCGATACGGGAATTTCCGGTCTGATCTACATGACCATTTTCACGCGGAAAATCGAAATACCAGCGTGTTTACTCGATCTGCCTATCCCAGTCGTTCTGTTGAATTGCTACTCCCAAGATCACCGACTTCCCGCCGTTATTCCCGACGAATCCATTGGCGGTTTCCGCGCGACTCGCCACCTGCTTGAACATGGGCACAGGCGCATCGGAATGATTGCCGGTGAGGTGTGGATGGAAGCCACGCGAGACCGGCAAAAGGGCTATAAACGTGCCCTTGCTGAGGAAAATATTCCGTTCGACAAAAGCCTCATCGTGCATGGAAACTGGACGCCCAGTTCTGGCTATGCCGCGACGATGCAGCTTCTTGCACGCAAAGATCGCCCTACCGCCATTTTCTGTCAAAATGATCGGATGGCGATCGGATGTTATGAGGCCTTGAAGGAAGAGGGGCTTAAAATCCCACAGGACATTTCCGTTATGGGATATGACGACGAGGAAATCGCACGTCACCTCCACCCCCCTCTCAGCACCGTCATTCTCCCCCATCGCACCATGGGCGCTTGGGCCGTGGAATATATTGAAGCCAATAAAAAGGTAAGGCCGCCCAAAAACACCATCATGCGGATGGATTGCGCCTTGGTTGAGCGCGAGTCCGTTGAGCGGATCTAATCCGCGGAGCAGCGCGCCGTCACGCGGCCCCATATTCTTATGTTTTGCCCGAAGGGTTACGAGCGCGTTTCGGCCAAGATCATCTGCGCGGCTTTTTCCGCAATCATCACAACCGGAGACGCGGTATTTCCCGACACGATTTTCGGCATAATGGACGCATCAATCACCCGCAGCCCTTGCAATCCGTGGACGCGAAGGTCGGCGCCGACAACAGCCATCGGGTCGCTTCCCATTTTACAGGTGCCAACCGGATGGAAAATCGTGGTCGCAATATTTCCCGCCTGTTCCAACAATTCAGCGTCGCTTTGATACGCAGGTCCCGGCAAAATCTCGTTGGGTTTATAAGGCTCAAGCGCTGTCGCTGTCATGATTTCGCGCGCTTGTCGGATCGAGGTGATCGCCACGCGTTTGTCCTGATCGGCGGAGAGATAATTGGGGCGGATATCAGGGTGCAGTTCGGTGTCAGAGGTCGTAATATGACAACTTCCCACGCTTTCGGGGCGCAAATTACAGACCGACATGGTGATCGCGGGGAACGGGTGTAACGGGTCGCCGAGCTTGTCCGTCGACAGGGGTTGCACGTGATACTCCAAGTCTGGCGTTTCGAGCGACGTCGAGGATTTGCTGAACATGCCAAACTGGCTGGGGGCCATAGACAAGGGGCCCGTTTGGGTAGCTAAATATTGAATCCCCATCTTGGCTTTTCCGACGAGGGAATTGGCCATAGTGTTCAATGTTTTGGCATTTTTGACTTTATAAACGGTGCGGATTTGCAAGTGATCTTGCAGGTTTTCACCGACACCATTGCTTTCGTGTTGTGGCGTGATCCCGAGATCCATGAGGCGCTCTGGCTGGCCAATCCCCGAATGTTCAAGGATTTTGGGCGAGTTGATTGCGCCTGCTGCAATCAGAACCTCCACTGTGCATCGTGCTTCATAGGTTTTGCCCTTGCACGTAAAGCGAATACCTTTGACCGACTTGCCCTCAAGAATGAGATGTTCGGTATGCGCATGAGTCATCAACCGCAAATTCGGGCGCTTCATCGCAGGCCGCAAAAAACCGCGCGCCGTACTCCAGCGCACGCCGTTCTTTTGATTGACCTCAAAGAACCCAGACCCCTCGTTATTGCCATCGTTGAAATCGTCCCGCGGCATGATCCCAAACTGTTTTGCCCCTTCTTGGACTGCGTTCAATATGTCCCAACTTAGGCGTTGCTTGGAGACTTTCCACTCGCCGCCAGAGGTATGAACATTCGTCGTGCCCGCATGGTGATCTTCGGATTTTTTAAACAGCGGCAGGACGTCATCCCAGCCCCAACCGACATTGCCAAGCTGTCGCCAATGATCGTAATCTGCCGCCTGCCCGCGCATGTAAATCATGCCGTTAACGGAGGTACAGCCGCCCAAAACCTTGCCGCGCGGATAGACCAGCGACCGGCCGTTCAAGCCCGCCTCGTTTGCGGTTTTCATCATCCAATCGGTGCGCGGATTACCAATACAATACAGATACCCAACAGGTATTTTCACCCAGTGGTAATTGTCATTTCCACCAGCCTCAATCAACAAAACGCGCGTTTTCGGGTTTTCTGTCAATCGGTTTGCCAATACGCATCCCGCCGTTCCCGCCCCGACGATAATGTAGTCATAGGTGCCGTCTAAGGTCTCAACTTGCGTCATTAAGATTGCTCCAAAATCCACGCATGCGCTCGGTCAGATCAAGCCATGCCGCATAGCGTTTTTCGTAAAAATCCCGTTTGCTTGGGTCGGGTTTGTAGTTTCTGGCAGGCCGAGTCATTGCGCTCACCGCGGCCTCATAATCGGGGAAATTTCCAGTGGCTACGCCCGCGCCGATAGCCGCGCCTAAAGCGCCTGTTTCTTGTGCTTGGGCAACGGTAATCGGCACATTTAGACAGTCGGAAAACATCTGTGGCCAATGGGGGCTGCGTGCGCCGCCGCCAGACAAAACCGCGTGATTAAAGCTGGCACCGGCCTTTTTAAGCACGGAAATGTGGCGTTTATGTTCAAACATCACACCCTCAAACAAGGCGCGCAGCATGTTGCCTTCGGTGTGCCATCCTGCAAGGCCGTAAAATCCTGCACGGTAATCCGCGCCCAAGCGCGCGCCGTATAAAAAGGGATGATAAAACGGATCATCAAGGCGCGGTGTGACCTCGCCCAAGCGATCGTTACAAAAATCAAAGGGGGCGTCATGGTGCCCACCACGTTCCACAAATTCGCGCACATACCATTCCAAATTCGCCGCCGAGGTGGCGCTGGACTCGATATTAACAAAGCGTTCTGGCCCAAATCCCGTCACCATGAAAACACTGTCGTCACGAACGGGTTCCTTGGAGAATACCTGATTAACGCCCCACGTTCCCACGATGATCGAGGCCTCGCCTGCCGTTACAACTCCTGATCCCAGCGCGCTCGAAACCACATCGAAATACCCTGCAATCACCGGAGTCCCCGCCGCCAATCCGGTGGTGCTGGCGGCGGCGTCCGAAAGGCCGCCAACGATGTCCGAGGATTCCAACAGGTCCGGCAGTAAATCGCGTGCATCCGAAAGACCATAAAGCGCAAGCAAGTCATCGTCGTAGCAGCATTCTGGCATCCGCGTGAGGCCTGCGCCACTCATGTCGGATTGATCGCTCACCCGCCGTCCAGTTAATTTGTAGGTGATGAAATCTTTACACAGCAAAACGGTGCCAATACGTGCATAAACATCTGGCTGGTTCTGCTTCACCCACGCCAACAATGTGGGCGTTTGCGACGGCCAAGGTTTCTGCAAACACAACGCGTGCAATTGCGCCCCAACCTGTTGCGATAATTCCGTCGCCAAACCTGCGGCCCGCGTATCGAGGGACTGAATCCCAATCAGGGGCGCGCCTTCTTGATCCAAAAGATAAAGCCCGTTGCCATGCCCCGCACAGCCAACCCCGACAATTTGCTCAGGCGAAATCCCAGCCTTGTCAATGCAGCCCCGAATGGCCTGCTGTGCATTGGCCCAGAGTTCGTTCAAATCACGCTCGACATGTCCTGGCTCTGGTGTGGTCGAATGCCCGTCCAGCGCACAAAGCGCGATTTGATTGCCCTTCAGGTCAAACAAAACCGCCTTGATCACCGTGTTCCCAGCGTCCAGTCCCAGCACATATTTTGATGTCTCAGCCATTGTTATACACATCCCAGGCTTCTTCGCCGCTCGCACTATTGTGGATGATTGCCATCAAGGCCGCAACCACGGCTTTTGGGTTGTCATGTTGATAAATATTGCGGCCATAGACCATGCCTTTGGCCCCCTGCGCCACGATGGCCGCCGATTTTTCCAGAACCTTTTTGAGGTCCTCTTTGCCGCCGCCGCGCACCAATACCGGAACCCGTGCTGCTTCAACAACGCGATGGAAATCTTCGGGGTTTGCCGTTGGATCGGCCTTGATGATGTCCGCCCCCATCTCAGAGGCAAGTCGCGTCAAGGTCACGATTTTTTCCGCATCGCCATCCACTTGATAGCCGCCGCGTACGTCGTTGGGCAACATCACCAAGGGTTCAATCATCAGAGGCATGCCGTATTTTTCGCAGGAGGCCCGAACACGGCTAATGTTTTCAATGCATTGGCGGAACAATTCCGGCTCATCGGGCAACATAAACAAATTAACCACAACTGCTGCGGCGTCCATCTGCAACGCGCCAATGATCGGCT
Source organism: Falsihalocynthiibacter sp. CO-5D18 (assembly GCF_041205445.1). Taxonomy (NCBI): domain Bacteria; kingdom Pseudomonadati; phylum Pseudomonadota; class Alphaproteobacteria; order Rhodobacterales; family Roseobacteraceae; genus Falsihalocynthiibacter; species Falsihalocynthiibacter sp. CO-5D18. The sequence goes on from NZ_JBGFCF010000005.1 coordinate 221,067, forward strand.
CGTCGGCATTCTGAAGCATCGACCACATGACACTGTGGCGTTGATCGTTATAGGGGTTGCCCATGTCAATCCGCATCACCAATGCGGGTTTGTCTTTTTCCGGACGCGCTTGCAGCAAATCGGCCTGCCCATAAGCGCATTGGATCGCATCGGGTTTGGCGGCGATCAGGGCATTCATAACCGCAGGCATATCCTCAAGCCCAACCATAAAACTGGGCTCATTGCACACGCCGTGATCAATGGCCACGTCTAGGCATCCACCATGGGTGAACAAACGGTTCATGCGGGCTTTTGTATTTGGTCTCATGTTCATTTCCTTATGTTGTTTCGGTTGTCCAGCACGAGTGGCGACACATCGTGAAAGTCGTCTAGCTCCGTGAGGAGCGCCGCGCGCTGGAGGGATGTTTCTTTGGGCGACCACTCAAGGTGCTGCGCCAAAATTTCACTAATTTGGTCGATAATCTCCGAACTGATCTGTCCTGTGATTGCCAAAACCGTACGCCGCAATACGACATCGGCCAATGTGACCACGAACTCATGTTCCGCGAGATAGGCAATTTCGCCGTGGGTGTAATTTGAGCCTACGACAAGGGGTGCGTCGTTCGGATATTGGTCACAGTATTCCAGTATTTTGCGCGCCCCCGTCCCATAAGAGGCCGCCAAATGTGCGGCACGTTCGGGTGTTATTTTATATTCCCCGACAAGGGTTTTTCGTGCCAAGGCCTGCGCGGGTTCGTCCTGTGCATCGGCACAACCTTTGCCCCCACCAATGGCTAAATTACGGGTTGAAACTGTGCGCGTGGCTCCGAGTTCCGTAAGAACGTCATCGGTTGTCTGCTCGGCAAACGCGCGAAAGGTTGTCCATTTTCCACCCACCATACAGAATTGCGGAATGAGGCCATCCAAACGTTTCGTCGCATGGCCACGCGAAATGCGTCCGGTGAAATCTTGGGTGCTTTTTGGCAATGGGCGTATGCCGCTATAACTAAAGGCGATTTGGTCTTTGGAGACATTAAGATGGGGGAAAACCCGCGCGAGGGAAGCCAGAATATAGTCGCGTTCCTTGGGCGAACATCGCACGCGTACGGGTTCATCCACACGAATATCAGTCGATCCCGCAAGGACTTTGCCAAGGTAGGGAAACACGATGCAAACCCGACCATCTTCGTTCTCAAAATAGATCATATGGCCATCAAGAGCTGTCATAAGATCTGGATTATCGAGGATTAAATGCGACCCTTTGGTGCCTGAAACCAGCGGCTCTTTGGTGCGTGCCTCTGGATCGAGAGCGGCGATTGTCTGATCGAGCCATGCTCCCGTGGCGTTCACCAAAGCACGGCCCGTGATTTGAAAACGCTCGGAGCCCAAATTATCTTTGACCGTAAATCCACCCTCTGACGGGGATAATTCCGCGTAATTGAGTGCGATGGCGTTCGGGTTTGCCGCACGGGCGTCTTGGATCAACTCCAAACCAAGCCGTTCCGGATGGCTTATCCATGCATCATAAAATGTGGCCGAACACCGCAAACCCTGCATCAACCACGGGCGCTCTTTGCGGGTGGTTTTAGCGCTGTGAAATTGATGCTTCGGCAGCGTACGGTTTTTGCGCGTCACCCAATCATAGAGCGACAGGCCAAGTTTGATCGGCAAGGCGCCGCGCCGTGAGGGTTGGCCAGAACCGCCCAGAAATGAGGTCGCGGCGTTCATCGTTCCGGTGAACCACGACGTGATCGGAATGGTGGTGGGTAACGGCCGCACGTAATGCGGCGCGTTGCGCAGTAAGGCATCCCGTTCCGTGATGGATTCCTGAACGAGGTTGAATTCTCCGTTTTCAAGATAGCGCAAGCCGCCGTGGATCATCCGCGACGGCGCCGCACTGCACCCCGAGCAAAAATCGTTCCGCTCAACCAAAAGCACCCGAAGCCCCTGCAACGCAAGATCGCGAAAAACTCCGATGCCATTGATACCACCACCCAGAATAATGACGTCAAAATCCGGGTTTTGGGCCAATGCGTTTTTGCTATCTTGGCGTTGAAAAGACATAACTTCTCCGTTTACCGAAACAGGTTCCGGCATCATTTAGTTTGCACGTAGCAGGCGGTTTATGCGTCTAGGTTTTGTAAATGTTGGTCAGCGGCAGTATTAATGGTTGTTAAATCCGACGCACTTAGGCGCAGGCGTCCGGCGTTTGCATTTTCACGGGCTTGTTCGACATTTCGTGCGCCGCAAAGAGAGAACGTGATGCCGGGCTGTTGGAGCGTCCAAGCAATCACGGTTTGGGCAAGCGTGGCGTCGTGGTGCTCTGCAATCGGTGTAATGTCATCCATCAATGCTTTGATTTTCTTGCGGTTATCTTGCGAGAACCGTGGATTGTCCTTGCGCTGGTCATCGCCTTCAAACTGACGATCCGGCGTCATTTTTCCCGACAAAAGCCCCAAGGCGAGCGACGAGTAACTCAAAACCGATACGCCATTCTCGCGCGCAATCGGCAACAGGGTTTTTTCGATGCCACGTTGCACCATGCTGTATTCTTCTTGGATGCTATCAAGCTGCCCCGCCGCAATATAAGCGTTTACGTCTTCTGGGCTGGTGTTGCTCGCACCAATAGAGCGAATTTTGCCCTGTTTTTTCAAGAGTTCCAGCGCTTCCATCGTCTCGTCAATAGGCGTTGTCGGATCTTGCCAATGGGTGATGTAATGGTCGATATAATCGGTGCGCAAACGCGTAAGGCTTTGTTCTACCTCATAGATAATGGCATCTTTGCCCAAGTAACGATGTACCGGCGTGCCGTCGATATCAAAGAAATGGTTGCCCTTTTGCGTGTGCCAAACGAGGCCGCATTTGGTAACAAGAACGACTTTGTCGCGCCGTGTTTCGATGGCCTTTCCAACGATATCTTCGGCCACGCCCTGCCCGTAAGCGGGGGCCGTGTCGATCAGGCTTACGCCCTCGTCAATCGACGCATGAATGGCTGCAATGGATTTGGCTTCGTCCGTTCCGCCCCACATCCAGCCACCAATCGCCCACGTGCCAAGGCCAATCGCCGAGGCCTCAATGCCACTTTTCCCAAGGGTTCGCGTTAGCATATCATGCAACATTGTCTGATCTCTTTTCATTATTTAAAACTGTTAAAGCGGTTTCTTCATCCATGACCAAAGCATCGAGATAACCACCGTTTAGCGCCGCGCGAATAGGCCGCGCTTTTTCCTGTCCCGAGGCGACACCGATCGTGCGGCCACATCCTGCGAGATCGTTTGGGTTGAGCGCCACGAGGCGGTTATTGAGCGGGTAATCGGCAACTTCGCCGTTGTCGCGAATGAGATGCGCCATCAATTCCGCCGCGACTCCAACGCCGACAAGCATTTTTCGATCTGATTCGGGAACCGGGTTCAAGTCATAGTAGCTCGATCCAGCAGGCTCCATGGAACCGACCCCTAAAAGGGCCACATCTGCCCTGCGTGCCAGATCAAAAACATCCTTCACAGGGCCAATTTCCAAGATCATATCCCGCTGGCCACGGGTCTCGGCAAACAAGGGTGCGTGCACCAACATGGCCTTGCCGCCAAGTCGTTCGGCCATTTTCGTCGCAAGGTGGTTCACGTCGGTGAAATACTTACCCTGCACGCCACCCGTCAGCGGCACAACCGTCACATCGCGCAACGTATCCGGCAATAGATTGTTGATAACCGCACTCACGGCCTTCCCACCTGTAATCGCAATCACATCGCCATCACGCACGGTTTCAAGCAAGAGATTGGCCGCTGCACGCCCCACTTGTTGCAAGGTCGTGTCGGGATTTCCCGAGGCTGTGGGGGTGATCACAGCGCCCGTCAAACAGGTCGAGGCAATCAAGCGATTTTCATAGTCAATCAAATGTTGAAACCGGCTTTCGATGTCGATTTTAACCATACCCATTTTGCGGCCCTGCGCGATCAATCGGTTCACTTTTGACGTCGAAAGATTGAAGCGCGCTGCAATTTCAGATTGCTTGAGCCCTTCGATAAAATGAAGCACAAGGACCGCTTGGATTTGGCGCGCAGTTTCATAATTGGGACTAGAGGCATTCATAATCTACGCTCCTAATGTTTGCGGTTTTTGTTCATATAGAGATCGAGGGTGACTGCGACCAACAGGATCGAGCCGCGAATAATGTCCTGCCAATAGACCGACACATCCAAAAGCGCCAGGGAACTGGACACGACCGAAAGCAAGACCACCCCCAGAATAGCGCCCAAAATGGAGCCCGTGCCGCCGTTAAGACTGGCCCCCCCGATGACAGCAGCAGCGATCACATTCAGCTCCATTCCAAGTCCGAATGTGGGCTGGGCCGACCCAAAGCGCGACATATAAATGATACCCGCAACACCACATAGGGCGGAACAAAGGGTCGTTGTCAGGAACACCACTTTCTTGGTGCGAATGCCCGAATAGGCGGCTGCGCGTTCGTTGCTTCCGGTGTAAAACACCTTGCGAAACAAAGTTGTGCGCCGCAAAAGATAATCAAACACAATCACTGTGATAACGAAGATAATGATCACTAACGGTATCGGTCCAATAGACCCCTGCCCGATGAATTTGAACTCTGGCGGCAAGGTGAACAAGCCAAGCGGACGCCCCCCCGTGCCCAGCAAACACACGCCGCGCGCAATCACCATAACCGCAAGCGAAACAATAAAATGGTGCAGGCCAACGCGGGTCACAAAGAACCCCATGATCGCACCAATGCCCGTGCAAACCGCAATCGCAATCGCCGAGGCAACCCAAGGATCAACCCCCGCCAAGAACAGCCAGCCCGCAACAACCATCGCCAGCGCCGTGACCGATCCGACCGAAAGATCGATACCGCCGGAAATCAACAGAATGGTCATACCGATGACCACAATCCCCTCAACGGCGAAGGCCATCACCATGGCCCGCATGTTAATCCACGTCAGGAAATAGGGCGACGCAAAGGACATCACCACGAACATAACCAGGATGATTCCGATCAGGCCGGTTTCCCGCATGCGCAACATCCGACCCAAAAAACCATGGGAAATGGGGGCATCTGTTTCTGTTAATGTGGAAGTTTTCACCGTCATATTCCCTTATTTTCGTTCAAGCTGCTTGCGTCTAAAACAGAGGCCAAGCGCATGATATTTTTTTCCGTCAATTCGTCGCCCGTGACTTCGCCGCTGATACGGCCCTCGCGCACAACCATCACCCGATCACAAAGGCCAATCAGCTCCGGCAGTTCCGATGAAATGACAACAATCCCGACGCCCGACCGCGCCAAACCGCGCAGAATGGCGTGTATCTCTACTTTTGCGCCCACATCCACGCCGCGCGTTGGCTCGTCTAAAAAGATCAGGCGCGGGTCGACGGACAGCATTTTGGCGATGGCCACTTTTTGTTGATTTCCCCCCGAAAGCGAGGAAACTGGATCGCTCAATCGGCCGTATTTCAGGTTGAGTTTCTTGCCCAAGGCGGCTGCTTGTTTTTCTTCTGCGGGCACACTGATGATACCAGCTGGCGTGGCCACTTGCGTCAAATTGAGTGCCGAGACATTGGCCGAGATCGCCATATCAAGGAAAATTCCGTCGCCTTTGCGGTCTTCAGAAAGATAGACCACACCCGCCTCGATACTCTCGCGATAATCCTTTGGTTTAAGCGGCGCAGATTTGAGCGTCGTTTCGCCCGTCACATTGGTTTCCAAGCGACAAACGCCCTTGGCAATTTCGCTGCGCCCTGCCCCAATCAGCCCGCCGATCCCGAGGATCTCACCCTTTTTGAGTTGGAAGTTCACATCAAAAAAGCGCTTCCCATCCGAGAGGTTTTGCACATCAAGAATGATCTCGTCGGTGGCCTCCTCGGGGGTTAACTTCTCTGGATAGAGCGTGTCAATCACCCGTCCAACCATGGCATTCACCACGTCTCCGGGTGTGATTTCGGCGACATTTCGGGTCTCAATGAACTCCCCGTCGCGAAAGACAGTGACGCGGTCGCAATTATCGAAAATTTCGACCATGCGATGCGAGATATAGACAATCGCAATGCCCTGATCGGCGAGTTTACGCATTATTCCAAACAGAATTTGCGCTTCTTTTTCGGTCAACGCTGCGGTGGGTTCATCCAAAATTAAAACCCGACAGTCCAGTGTCAGCGCCTTGGCAATTTCCACCAGCTGTTGGTTTGAAATCGACAAATCCCGCACCATTGTCGAGGGCGATATCGTACAAAGTTGTGAAAGAACTTTGTCAGCTTTGTCGTGCAACTCTTTGTAATTCATCAAAAAAGACGAACTCATATTCGTGGCAGACATGAAGATATTCTCGGCGACATTTACATCGGGACAGAGGGCAATTTCCTGATGTACAAACCCGATGCCAAGTTGCTGCGCACGCGTTGGCGACGTAATTATTTCGGCTTTTCCGTCAATCAGAATTTCGCCGCTGTCTGGCTGTAGTATTCCATCGATGATGTTCATCAATGTCGACTTCCCCGCGCCGTTCTCGCCCGCTAATGCATGAATTTCACCTTTGCGCAGGTCGAAATTCACCCCCTTCAAAGCCCGTACTGGCCCGAAAGACTTGGTGACATTTGAGATTTTAAGAAGCAGTTCTTCGGTCATGGAATTTGCTACTACCTGAGTTGAATTTAAAGGGGTGGCGCCAAAGGCCCGTTGTTTTCCGGCGCCACCAATAGAAAGTGCAGTCCGATTACTTCGGATCGCGACCTTCCATGTAGACATTCAAGTCAAAGCTGTCGGCGTTTTCTTGGGTGATCACAGCAAATCCGTTGTCAACGAAGGGAATTTGCACGGGATTGAAGCCCGACGTTTTGTAATCGTTGAACGGATCGAAAACACCGTCATGTGCGGCCAAAAATACACCCATAAAGCCCATGAAACCCTGCATGCCTTGATTTGGGTTGAGCGCCATGTGGATGTTGCCCGCTTTGATGTGTTCCAGCGTGGCTGGGGTAACATCGGCATGCATAATCAAGACATCGGCTTTGGCTTCTAGGATCGCCGCAACTGCGCCTTCTGCGGAACCCGCTTCAGGGATCCAGATCGCGCCGAGATTTGGGTTTGCTTGCACGATGGACGCCGTGGCACGATAGGCCGCGTTGCTGTCCTGATTGGTTGCCTGACGACCGACCAATTTCATGTCGGGATAATGCTCTTCCATATAGGAAATAAGCGCTGTTACTCGCAAATCGTGGTTGGATTGGCCTGGATTTTCAAGCACTGCATATTCAGCCTCGGCACCAATTTGGCTGACGATTTCTTCTGCCGCGAATTTGGCTTCGGCAAGGTTGTCAGACGTAATATAGGCGGTGCGGTTTGATTTGGGTGAATCCGCGGCGAATGTCGCAACTTGAGTGCCGTTTTCGATCGCACGGTTGATAGGTTCGATGAACGGGTCAGACTGCATGGGATGCACAAGAATACCGGCGGGAGCCTTTACCATATCCTGCTCAAACGACGCGATTTGTTTGGCGATATCGTAGTCTGGCGTGCCTGAGAAAACCGTATCACAACCAAAAGCTGCGGCGGCTTGTTTGAAGCCTTGATAGACAGGGACCCAATAAGGGTGGCTCGAAACCATCACGTTCATGATATAGGTTTCGCCGGGTTCGCAGGCCAATGTACCTTCTGCTGACACAGACGATGTAGAGGCACAGAGCGCCATTACACCTGAAACGATCAAACCTTTTGTACTCATTCTCTTCATATTATCCCCTCCCAAGGCAAAATGGCCAAATGACCACTAGGTTGACATGAAATACACCGTGTCGGCAAGAAATTTCATGTACCAAAATTTATTTCGGTAAGCCATTTGCCCGCCCGCACCTCGATTCGTCAACGAAGGGTGGGAATAAACGCGTAAACTGAAATTTATTTCATCACGTCGATTGCTCACCGTTGTTAAGCTGTGACAATTCACCCGATTTCGGGTATATAGGGCGCAATTGCGGCCTCGATGATTTTGAATTCCTGATTTGTTTGTTTAAAAAGAGGATTGAGAAATGCGTGATCAATTTCCAAGCCCAAGCCAAGTTTACAACTCCGATGTGAGTAATTCGGATATTTGGTCGCGTTTTGATAACCGCCCCGATGATGTCTTTGTCTGTACCCCGCCCAAAAGCGGCACGACTTGGATGCAGTCGATATGTGGTATGTTGATATTCGGCGACCCAGAGGTAAATCCCGGCATTGGCACGATTTCGAAATGGTTGGACAGTAAATTCAACGATGAAAAAGAATTGATGGACACCCTGAAGGCACAAACGCATCGCCGTTATATTAAAACCCACACGCCGCTGGATGGCATAACTTACGACAAGAATTGCACCTATTTGTCGGTGCACCGGCATCCGATCGATGTGGTTTTTTCGGCGCAAAACCACATCAAAAATATGGCCAACGGCACCCTAGATAAATTTATCGCAGACGATATCAACGAAGGCTTTCGAACCTTTGTGGAAACCCCGTTTTCACCGTTGCAAAATGGCGGGGAATCCCTCGAAGGATTGGCCCTTCACTTCAAAAGTTTCCACAACGGGCATGCGTGCGCCAACATTCACATGTTTCACTATGCAGATATGGTCCGCGACCTTAGGGGGGCGGTCTCGAATTTGTCGGAAATATTGGAGTGCAACGATGACGACGATTTGATTGACGCCATTGTGGAGGCCGCGACCTTCTCTAGCATGAAAAAGAATGCGGACAAATTTGCGCCGTCTGCCAACAGAGGGATTTGGAAAGACAACGCCCAGTTTTTTGAAAGCGGTACGAGCAATAAGTGGGAAGGTATTCTGAGCGCCGAAAACTTGTCTTTGTATGACGCCAAAATGAAGGAGTTTCTCACACCTAAGGAAAGAGCGTGGTTCGAATTCGGCTCCAAGGGATAGGCCTGTTTGGCAGCAAAAAGGCGCGGCAACCCAATGCCACGCCCAATTCTATGTCTAAATAGCCCTAAGGGTTACAATTGCACGACGATTTTCTGGTCATCCTCGGGCGCATCATGCTGGAGATGGTTTTCTTCGAGAACCAGTATGTTTTCTGCCGCGATGATGTCACTTTTGGTCTTGTACCCAATCAGGTCCTCGACGGGCATATCCAAATGGCGCGCCACCAGCATGGTTTCCTCGGACGAGAAGTTCGTGAGGCCACGGGCCACCTCATCCCCGTCTTCGGTGTAGACGTGCAGCACATCGCCCTTGGTGAAATCGCCTTGGATCGAAATCACGTCGCTGCGGGTGATCCCACAGTCACCGGCAATTACAGCGGCTGCCACTTCGTTTGAAATAACCAGCGTCCCTGCGACCTGCAGACGGTTGCTGAGCCAGACTTTGAGCGGCGAGGCCTTCTCGCCAGTTACAAGACAGCGTGTATAGCGACGCTCGTTTTTCAGGACAGAGGAGACAGGCCGCTCAATAATCCCTTCGGCGATGATTGTTTCAACACCTGCGTTCTGTGCCATGTTGGCAGCCTGCATTTTGGTTAACATGCCGCCGCTGCCCAATGCACTAATACCAGTGGTGGACTCAAGGTGCTCCGTAACATCCTCGATTTCCGAGATGAATACGGCATCTGGATCGGAAGGATCACGGTCATAAAGCCCCTCGACACTGGTGAGGATGACCAGAAGATCGGCTTGAACCATTTGGGCCACTTTGGCAGAAAGACGGTCGTTGTCCCCCACCCGCAAGTCACGCGTCGCGACGGAATCGTTTTCGTTGATGATCGGCATGATGTCGTTTTCAAACAACCGCAACATGGTGTTTTTGATGTTTAGGAAGCGGCGCCGCTCTTCCATGTCCTCGACCGTCACCAGCATTTGCGCGACTTCCATGTCATGTTCGGAGGCGACCTGACGATAGGCATTCATCAAGAGCGGCTGGCCACAGGCGGCGGCCGCCTGCTTATCCAAAATGCCCGCATCTTCGGGCCGTTTACCGACCATATTCAACCCAAGTGCCACTGACCCAGAGGACGTCAGAATAATGTCGTGACCTTCTTTTTGAAGTTGAGCAAGATCGCTCAATAATCCGTTCAAGAAAGCATAGCGCAGGGTCAGTTTTTCGCTGTTTGCCAGTAGACTAGATCCGATTTTAACAACGATTTTCTTTTTCTTCGCCATGGTAGGTCTCCGATATCTTTTTGTTTTGAAAGGATAAAATGTGAACGGTTTGCGTCTTGCGACGCTGACCTGTAGCACTAACCCTTTCATTGATTCGGTGCGTTATACCACGTCCGCAACATGAGAATGCAAACAGGTCGCTGCTCTAGCCCGCCCAAAGAGGCGCGTTATGGACGTTCAGCGATGGGATGAAAAACTGGGCGGGCCGACATCTGCATGCTGCAATGCAGCGCGACGGATGCACGGGGCCAGCCCACGTAAAGGGAGACACAGATGAACATACTTCTGATTGGATGCGGCAAAATGGGGGGCGCGATGTTGCGCCAGTGGGCCGCCAGAGATGAGAACCAGTTTACCGTTGCCGACCCTGCCGCCACCGGCCTTCCAGACGGCGTTACCCATGTGACGGACGCAGCAGATGTGCCCGCCGGTGTCTTTGATGTGGTTCTAATCGCGATCAAGCCACAGATGATTGTGGATGTGCTGCCCGACTATGTGCATGCGTTGAAAACGGGTGGATGCTTTGTGTCCATCGCTGCGGGCTGCAGCATCGAGACGGTCGCGAAAATTGTGGGCGATGCGGCGATCATTCGCGTCATGCCAAATATGGCTGCGATGGTTGGCCTTGGCGTTTCTGGCATTTACGCCAATGACGCCTGTTCCAAACAGCAAGTTACGGACGTGACCGCATGGATCGCCCAAACAGGTAGCTGTGTGCAACTGGCCAACGAGGACGAGATCGATCGTTTAACCGCCGTCAGTGGTAGCGGTCCGGGCTATGTTTTCGAATTAATGCGCAGCTATGTTGCCGCCGCGAAATCCGTAGGGTTTGATCAAGAAACCGCAGAAAAACTGGTTTTTGACACCATTACGGGCGCCGTCGAAACGGCCCGTCAGTCGGAGTCCTCCCTTGAAGAGTTGCGAAATTCGGTGACCAGCAAAAACGGTACAACGCAAGCTGGGCTGGAGGCGTTGATGCACGACGGCCAGCTGCACGCGCTTTTTGAAAATACCGTACAGGCCGCCTATCGCCGCGCCGCCGAACTGAAATAGAAACGGCCTTCGAGCCGCCGTTTTAAGGAGACACGAGAATGGATGACATGAGCACACCTACGGAAGAGATGAACGTTGAAACCCTCGTCGCAGACCTTGGCCAGCGCGCCAAGGCTGCGGCGCGCGGCCTTGGTATGGCAACATCAGATCAGCGCAATCTAGCCCTCACAGAGGCCGCTAAAGCTTTACGCGCCCGCGCCTCCGAGATCCTGCGAGCCAACGCCAAGGATGTCGACAGTATCCGCGACAGCGGCAAGGACGCAGCCTTCGTAGACCGCCTTACCTTGACCGAAGACCGCGTGGCAGGCATGGCCGACGCGCTTGATGCCATTGCCGCCCAAGACGACCCGCTTGGCCGTACCCTCGCGACATTTGATCGCCCGAATGGCCTCAAAATCAACCGCGTCAGCGTGCCCATTGGCGTCATCGCGATGATCTATGAATCGCGCCCGAACGTGGGATCAGATGCAGGGGCCCTATGTGTGAAATCCGGTAATGCCGTTATTTTACGCGGCGGTTCGGAAAGTTTGTATTCCTCGCGCGTGATTGTCGCTTGTTTGGCGCAGGGGTTGAAGGCGGCGGGCCTGCCCGAGGACGCCGTGCAATTGGTGAACACGCGGGATCGAGAAGCGGTGAAACTCCTGTTGCACAGCATCGATACCGTCGATCTTGTTATTCCGCGCGGTGGCCGTGGGCTGGTTTCACTGGTGCAAAAAGAAGCGCGGGTACCGACGTTGCTGCACCTCGATGGCAACAACCACACCTATATCCACGAAAGCGCCGATCTTGATATGGCGGTAGGCATTGTCCAAAACGCCAAGATGCGCCGGACGGGAATTTGTGGCGCAACTGAATGTGTGGTGATCGACCGTAATGTCGCAACAAGGGTCCTGCCCCATTTGGCACAAGCCCTCGTAGACTGTGAGTTGCGTGGGGATTCTGAAGCTAAAAAAATCCTGCCGGACTTAATTCCCGCGACTGATGAGGACTGGAATACTGAGTATTTGAGCAACATCATGTCGGTGAAAATTGTCGACGATCTGCAAGATGCCATCGCCTTTGTGCAGGCGCATTCGTCTGGCCACACGGATGCGATTGTGGCCGACGACATGGCGGCCGCTACGGCCTTCATGACCGCCGTGGATTCCGCCGTGGTGATGCATAATGCGTCGACCCAATTCTCGGATGGCGGCGAGTTTGGCATGGGCGCGGAAATCGGGATCGCAACGGGCAAGATGCACGCGCGCGGCCCCGTCGGAGCCGAGCAGCTCACGAGCTTCAAATACCTCGTCTTTGGCAATGGACAGCAACGTCCCTGAGGGCATTAAGGAACCTGCGCCACCTCAAAAGGGTGCGCAGGTTGCACATCGTAGGGGCAAACGCAGCAACAAGCCGTTTAACGCGGGCATCATCGATAGCCGCGTCCCAAACGATTTAAAATCGCTTGGCATCTTGACCTTCTTGTCCAAAATCAAGATACCAAGTTTATGTCGCATATGGGGCGAATAAGGTCGTTTCTTGTTTCGCGAATGACTTGGATTTTTCATTGACCCAGACCACAACAGTCCCGAGAAAACTGGCGCAAGCGCTACAGGATCATGCCGATTTGACGGCCCTTGTGGACTGCGACCGAACTCTCAGTTATGGGCAATTGGCGGATTGCATTGATCGGCTGGCAATTCACCTTCCGTCAAACGGCAAGGTCGCAATTTTTGGCAAGCCCTCGGTTATTTTCGGCGCGGTTGCAACGGCTTGCGTGGTTCTGGGGCGTCCTTTCGTTCATCTTGATCCCGCGATGCCTACCGATGTTTTAACGAATATCGTCGCCGAGCTCTCGATTGACGTGGTGTTCCTGTGCCAAGCGCCCAAGACTGGCCAATTGCCCGCGACCTGCCAGTATATCGACGCACCAACAATCTTGAAAAATCCCGCAAACAGGCCGCTACACCCGATCGTTGCGGCGGATGTCGCGCCAGATGATATAATTTATGTGGTTGCGACATCGGGCACCACGGGCAAGCCGAAATGCATCCCCGTGACACATCAATCTGCCCACCTGTCGTATGAGTGGCGCGATGAATTTACGCCCTATGATCCACAGCACACCGTCGGCATTTATATCTTTGCGATCTGGGAAATGTTTCGCCCTCTGCGTGATGGCGCGAAACTCTGTTTTCCGCGTTTTAATGAGCTCCTGAACCCCGATGATCTTGCGGCGTTCCTGACCCGCCACACCGTGACCGAGATGCTTTTTACCCCCTCCGCGCTTGAAAAAATCCTCCAGATCACGACCGCCGAGGTGACCCAAAATGTGCCCCTGCAACGGGTGATTTTGAATGGCGAAGTTGTGAGCGATGATTTGGTTGCGGCGGTACGGGAAAAACTGCCAAACGTCACGCTCTGGAACCTCTATAGCATTTGCGAAACCCACGATATTTCGATGACCAAAGTGTCGGGGCCGCAAGGCCGTGCGGGGGCTGCTTCCGTGGGCGTTGCGATGCCACATATCAAGGCGGTGGTTCTGGATGATAACGATCAAATCTGTGCCGCGGGGCAACCTGGATTGCTGCATTTCGAAGGCCCAAGGATGCTCGGCCCCGGTTATGTGAACCGCCCTGAGGAAACGGCGCTGCGGTTTCGCGAGTTGACCCTGAATGGCCAGTTTACGCGCCTTTATGATACGGGTGACCAAGGATATATAGCCGCGGATGGCAGCATACATGTGATGGGCCGCGTGGCGCATATGCTCAAGCTGCGGGGGCATAGCATACAAACCCGCGATCTGACGGAATCGCTGCATAGTTTCGTGGCCTTTTCGCAGGGAGTGCCATGGATTCAAGAGATAGATGGTCAAGGCAAAGCTCTCGTGCTCTATTATTGCGCCAACCCCGCACAGTCAGCCGAAAACCGTGCGAAATGGGGACTTGAAGCGGGCGAAAGTCGGCTTCCTGCCGCGCTCTCCCAAGCCCTGCGCGCGGAATTGCCTTTCTACTGTATTCCAAGCTTTTTGGTGCAGCTTGATACTATGCCCGTCAATGCGGTCTCGGGAAAATGCGATTACAAAGCGCTGCCTAAAATCAACGCAAGCGCCGCCATTGATACAGCCGCAACGGACGTCTTGCCAACGGTTGCAAAAGCTGCCGAGATTATGGTCTGTCCCGCCGCAACCCTCGATCCCAGCCTGTCGTTTCACGACCAAGGCGGCGACTCCCTGATGGCGGTGAATCTCCTCCTCGCTCTTGAGGCCGCCTATGGCTGTCGCGTCGATTTCGACTTTGCGCTGAACGTTCCCTTGGGGCGTTTGCACGATATTCTCTCGTCATCTGCAACCCGACCACAAGCGCACGGCAGCTTCAAACGCTCGGGTATTTTACTGACGGGGGCCACGGGGTTCCTCGGCAGTCGAGTGATGGCCGCCGCCGCGCGGTCTTTGCCGGACGGCGATGTCATCTATTGCCTCATCCGCCCCAAACGCCGCGACGCAATCGACCGATTGCACGCGATTGCAGCCGAACAGGGCGTGGATTCCGCGCGGTTGGTCCTTATTCCCGCAGCACTTGAAGACGTGCATTTCGGCCTTGATACCGCCGATTATGAAACTCTCACATCCCGCGTCCGCAGCGTGATTCATTGCGCGGCGATGGTAAACCTCGCGGTCGATCGCAATCATATGGAGGTCTGGTCACAGGCTGGCATCGCCAATATTCTTCAGTTTTGCCACGATGCTTTTGCTGATTTGCGGTTCTCGTCCACTTCAGCGGTTTTTGCCGATACAGGAGGCCCTTACGATGAGGCCGCGACAGCGATTTATCCACATTGTTCGGGATATGGCGCGGCCAAAATCGAGGCCGAACATCAGATCGCCAAGTCAGGCGTGGCGGCGGCAATTGTCAGGTTGCCGTCTTTGTATGATCTGGACGCGCCCAACAGCAAAGACATCTATGAGGTCATTATGGCCGCTTGCTCCCAAATCAAGGCCGTTCCCGAAGGCTTTGCTTTTCGAATGATCGATGTTCACGCGGCGGCACGGTTTCTCGCCGATCTGATCCCCACCGAGGGGGCGCGGTATTTTAACCTGACGCCAAATCAATACGCCACAACGGCACTATTGCCAGAGGTCGCAGAAATTGCCGTGATCCCCGTTGAGAATTGGCTGCGCGCAGCGCCCTTGTCCGATGCGGAACGGGCCCTCATTGCCTCGGACCTCACAGCACTAAAAGCAACCGCAACCCTGACCCACGACGCCGCACAAAAAATGTGGGAGGGCATAACGGAGCAGTCGTTTGCGTCTCTTTCTAGCCCCGCCGAACTTTTGGCCCGACGGGTTATTCCTCGCGCGAAATCAGTGAATTAACACCCTACCAAAGCGATCCCGCGTTAACTTGAATGTCTTCCATGGTGATCGCTCGTCCAGCATCGCTCACAATGAAGGCTACAAGCTCGGCTATCTCTTCGGGTTGTACGAGCGCGCCTTGTGGATTGGAGGCTTCATATTTCGCCTGTACCTCAGCGCGCGTGGCGTCCGTTTCGGCCACTTCCTGATCGACAAAATGTTTGAGCATTTCTGTCTCAACCCAAGTTGGGCTGATGCTGATGCAGGTAATCCCATGCGCGGCGCCCTCAAGGCTGACACAGCGTCCCAAGCCCAAAAGACCCGCCTTGGACGCGCAATAAGCTGCATTGTCGATCATGCCATTGTGCGCCGCGACAGAGGCGAGGTTTATGATCCGGCCCCAGCTTTGTGCCTTCATCAATGGCATCACCGCGCGGATCATTTTAAACGTGCCGGTCAGGTTGGTGTCAATCGTATCGTCCCAAAGCTTGTCGGAATGATCAATAACGCTCGCTTCTTCATAGACGCCAGCCGTGTTGACCAAAATATCCACTTGGCCATGCAAGGCCACGACGTCCCCCACAAACTTAGCAACGCTTTCGCTGTCGCGCACATCAAGCGGCGCAACGTGAATTGGCGCACCAACCGCGGCATGTAGCTTCGCCACGACCTCCGCGTCACCACCGCGCCGCGCCCCAATGCAAACCACCGTTCCAGAGGCATGTAACCGCTTGGCAATCGCAAGGCCCATGCCCGACAGGCCACCACTGATGATCGCAATTTTTTTCATATCTCGTTCCGCCTATTCGTCGTTGCACGATTGGTCGCCCTTCGTCTTATGTCGAGGTAGGCGGTAAATTTCAATCAACGAATAAGCTTGCTAAAATGGCGGGTATTGCATCAACCACGATGCCGCGCGATATTTGATTGCTGTCGCACAATGAGGCTACAAAATCGACATTGCTCACGAATGCGTTACCGAAAGGTCGCATCCCTTGTTTATCGAACTGTTACAATTATGTGTGGTGGCCGCTTCCTTGATATCAAATAATTGAGCCCCCACCGATGTACACTTTTTTGTCCGGTAACAGCCGCAGACTATGGTATTGGCTACGCATTGCATTTGCGATGGGAATGGCTGTCGTGGTGGTCGGAGTTGCGAACCAAATCTTCCCCTTAAATACAAGTGAGGATGGCTTTATTGAGGCGGCGGAGTTGATCGTCATTATCGGCATGGTGCTCGCCTGGGCCATTGCCGCAGTGAAGGCCGCGCTAAGCCATGTCGAGTTTCGCGCTGGCATCGTGGCCATTTGCCTAACGTTCACCGCCGTTTCCTTTGCGGGGGTTGGGCGCGAAACGACTTGGGGTGCGATATACGGACTGGACCCCGCAACCGTGAATGTCTTGATGATGGCGTCTGCGATAATCGTGATTTTGTTGCTTGCAGGCGCCTTTACACTGATCGTGACGCACCTCAAGGTCTCCAAAGCTTTCCTAAGGAACTTCATCACGTCGCGCCCGATGGGTTGGATTCTATGTGGGTTCATATTGTTTGCCATTGGCGCGGCGTTTGAGGAAAACTTTTTAAAGGTCGAGCCGCATCAACTTTTCGAGGAAGTCTTCGAGTTCTTGGCCTATTTCTGTATTATTTTCAGCGCCGTATCACTCGTCTCGACGCTGGGCGTCAAACATTCCTCCAGTTAATGACAGCGAAGGAATGAGCACGTCTTAGCCCCGTTTCAAATAGCTCGCACCACCAAGGGATTGCACCGCCGCGGACCCGCAGGCGTTGCCTTTGGCCAAGCATTCGCTCAACGGGGCTTGCTCTAGCCAACACGCTAAGAAACCCGCGTTAAACGAGTCGCCTGCACCGGTGGCATCAATGACCTCAACTTGGGCGGTGGTGCTGTGGGTCCAAGCGCTGTCTGTTAAGGCCCGCGCACGGGCGCCATTCTTGCCGCATTTCACAACGGTGAGCGGCGCGCAGACTTCTGGTACGCCGATGGCCACAAGGGCGGCAGCCTCGCTTTCGCTGGGCAAAAATACGTCAACGGCGGCGATTAACGCTGCCACATCTGCATCGAACACGTCCTGCCAACCACAATCCAGCGAAACCGTAAGCCCTGCGGCCCGCGCGTGGTCCAGCAAGGAGGGCGTTTCACGTAATGTACTTAATTCGCCGATGTGCAAATGTGAGAAGCCCGTAAAATCAACCACCGCCGGATCAGGGGTGGCAGGACCATCGGCGCGGGTCAAAAAGGCGCGATCCTCCGCGTTGGCCATCACGACGGTTATCTGTGGATCGGTGCCAATAGCGGCGCGTTTACAGTCGGTTGCGGCAATCCCGTGCGCGTTCATATCCGCCAAAACGGTCGCATCGAACGGCGCGGCAGGCAGGGTCGAAAACTGCCGAACCGGATGCCCCAAAGCAACCAAAGTGGCCCCCGTAATGAAGGCCCCTCCTCCCGCATGCAAGGAAAGTTTTGGCGCAAAAACCTCGGTTCCAGCCGTCGGAAGACGGGGCGTGTTTGCGAAAACCAGATCACAGTAGAGCCTACCGGCACACATGATCGGCTTCTTCATGTCAGCGCCTCTCCACTTTCGGTGTCAAAGACATGCAGGTTTTCGGCATCCGCACCAAGGTGCACCGTTTCCCCGACTTCGGGCGGCGTTCTGCCATCTGCTTTGGCGATGATTTCGCCGGAGGGTGTTTCGACATAAATCAAGGTCTCAGACCCCAAAGGCTCGCGCAGAACAACCTTGCCTGTGAGAATCGGATTTGCGCTAGCAGGATGCAGATCATCTGGACGAACACCCAAAAGAACACTTTGGTTTTTGTTCGCGGTGAGCGTCGGCACATTGACGGTTTGACCAGAGGCAAGCGTCACGACCGTGCCGTCAATTCTCCCTTCCAACAAGTTCATAGAGGGCGCACCGATGAAGCGTGCCACAAAGGTATTTGCGGGTTTGTGGAACACCTCGGCAGGGGTTCCGACCTGCTGAATATGCCCGTCTTTCATGATGACAATCCGGTCGGCCATGGTCATGGCTTCGACCTGATCGTGGGTCACGAAAATAATTGTATTGCCAACCCGTTGGTGGAGTTTTTTGATCTCAAGCCGCATTTGCGTACGCAGTTGCGCATCAAGGTTCGAGAGGGGTTCGTCAAACAAGAACACCGCAGGATCACGCACCATCGCGCGCCCAATCGCAACCCGTTGGCGTTGGCCGCCAGACAGTTGGTTGGGTTTGCGATCAAGCAGATTGACCATATCAAGAATTTCGGCAACTTCTTGAATACGCTTCTCTTTATCTGCCTTCGGCATCTTAGAGGACCGCAAACCAAAGGCGATATTCTTTTTGACCGACATATGCGGATAGATTGCATAGTTCTGGAAAACCATCGCGATATCGCGTTCTTTGGGCTCAAGATTGTTTACTTCGCGCCCGCCGATTTCGATGATACCTGAGGAGGTTTCCTCAAGCCCCGCGATCATCCGCAGGGTCGTCGATTTACCACAGCCAGAAGGGCCAACAAAGACCACAAATTCGCCATCGGCAACATCCAGAGAGATGCCATGCAGCACCTCTGTTTTGCCGTAAGATTTCGTTAGGTTACGCAGGGCAAGATTGGCCAAGGTCAGATCTCCAGCAGTTGAGTGAAGGCATTGGTGCGAGCGGTATCGGCGGTGGAAATGCGCTGTTTTCGCATATCGCCGGAAGTGCAGAGGGTTTGCGTGGCGCGCGCACTGTCATCGAGCGCGCTTGTTAGTGCCGCAGGGGCTGGGCCGCCGATGCGATCTCGCAACGCCACGAAATTTTCAGGGCTAACTGCCGTGCGAAACGCTGTGTCGTCCATTACCGTTGCGCGGTCTGTCGCGGTTTGAAATGCCGCCTGAAATGTGGTGAACCCCTCGGAAAGTGGCGCACCGTCAAGGTTGCGAGCAACATGGGCCGCGATCTCGTGGGCTTGACGAAAGGTCAGCCCCGCGTCGCGCACAAGCGTATCGGCAAGCTCGGTGATCGTGATGCTCGCGGCATCGGTATTGCGGCGCACTTTTGCGGCATTGATTGAACACGCAGGGAGGAAAGAGGTTAGAAGTTCGAGCACCCGACCGCCACTTTCAAACGCCGCATAGCCCGCTTGTTGCACCTCGCCTTCGCTGTCGTTCATATCGGTGAACGGCGTGTTGTGCATCGTGTTCACCACCATATCGCAGCGTCCACAAGTGACGGACGCAAGGTGGCGCATATGTTCAATCGGCACCGGATTGCGCTTTTGCGGCATGATCGAACTGACCTGCACCAGCGCGTTGGGCACATAGAGTTGCGCCACTTCGAAGCTGGACCAGAAAGCCAGATCTTGCACCACGCGCCCCAAATGCAGGAACACAAGTTTAACGGCGGAATAGAGCCCCGTGACGTAATCCACACTGGCGATACAGCCGTAGGAGTTTACCAGCGGCCCTTCAAATCCAAGCAACTCCGCCATGCGGGTGCGGTCGATAGGGAACCCAGAGGTGGTGATCGCGGCGGCGCCCATTGGACTGTGGCCGAGGTTGTCGATCGCAGCGGACAGACGTTCGCCGTCTCGGTTCAATACTTCGATCATTGCCGCAAGGTAGTGGCCAAAAGTCGTTGGCTGCGCAGGTTGGCCGTGGGTATAGGCGACGATCAACGTGTCGGCCTCTGCGCGCGCTTTTTCGATCAGCGCATCAGTTAAGGTTGTAAGCTGATCCAGCATTGCTTCGGCGCGGGTGCGCAATGCCATTTTGAACAGCGTATGATCCATGTCGTTGCGGGATCGCGCGGTGTGCAGCGCCCCGCCAAGGTCGCCCAAGCGACGGCGCAACTCGGCCTCCACAAAGAAGAAATAATCCTCGTATTCGCCCGTATAAGTTAGGGCCGCAATATCGGTTTCCGCGTCAATCGCCGCAAGGGCCTGCGCGATTTTGCGCCCGTCCTGTGCCGACAAAATCTTGGTTTCGACCAGCATCACCAAATGGGCGCGGTTGATCGCCGCCATATGGCCTGCATAGTGGGTTTTGACCCCCTCAAACAGCGGTGCAAGCACGGTGTCTTTGTAGGTCGGGTCGGGGAAAATTGAGTGATCTGTCATCCTTTTAGTCCCGCCATTACTACGCCTCTGATAATAAACCGCTGAAAAATGAGGAACACGATCAGCGTCGGAATCGTCGAAATAGCTGCCCCCGTCATAATCAACTCCCACGCCACATCCGCCTCGTCGCCAAAGCCCGACAGGCCAACGGGGATGGTGTACATATCAACCGAATTGGTCACGATCAGCGGCCAAAGGAACGCTGTCCAATTGCCGAGAAACACAAAGATCGCAAGCGCGGCCAACGCGGGTTTCACCAAAGGCATGGCGACCGTCCACCAGATTTGCAGCTCGTTCAACCCGTCAATGCGGGCAGCTTCGATGAAATCATCTGGGACGCTTTCAAAGAACTGTTTCATCAGGAAGGTACCGAACGCGGTCATCAAACCGGGGAACATGATGCCCCAATAGCTGTCCAACCAACCAAACGATTGCGACATCAGATACCACGGGATCACCAACATTTCGGTGGGGATCATCAGCGTCGACAGAATGGCGATGAAAATAATTGTGCGCCCCGGAAAGCGGAATTTGCACAAAGTATAGCCGACAAGACTGTCAAACAGCAGATTACAGATCGTCGTGATTGTGGCGATAATGGTCGAATTCACAAACCACCAATAGAAGCGCCCGTCCTCAAGAACATAGGCGTAGTTATCCAGTGTCGGCTCATCAGGGATAAGGTTGATATTGTAAACTTCATGCGGCCATTTCAGCGAGGTCGAAATCATATAGGCAATCGGCATCACCATGATAATCCCGCCAAGAAACAACAGCAGCCAACGGATGATCTGGCCCATATTGCGTGGGCGTTTCGCGGGTTGCGCCGTTAGTAAAGTTTCGGCGGTGGGAGCGATATGAGACATTATGTGCTCCTCAGCAGGCGGAGTTGAATAAGCGAGACGATCAGCAGGATCGTGAACAAAACAACGGTTTGCGCGGCGGCATATCCCATGTCAAAACCGTTGAATGCGGTGTCATAGATCATCAAAACCAGCGGTTTCGTGGCGTTCAACGGCCCCCCCGGATTATTGGTGGTCATGTTAAAGACGTGGTCGAAAATCCGCAGAAACCCGATGGATGAGAACACAACGATAAACACTATCGTCGGGCGCAGGAGCGGCAGCGTGATCTGTGTGAGCACGGTAAACCAGCCCACCCCGTCGATCTTGGCGGCTTCGTAATAGCTGGTCGGGATGGCGCGTATACCCGCCATAAAAATGATCACCTGAAACCCAAGTCCTGCCCAAACGGCAGGCGCCAAAACGGCAGGCAACGCGTTGGTGGTTGAATTCAAGAAGCTGATTTGAGGGATGCCAAAACCAGCGAGGATATTGTTGAACAGGCCAATCGGCACGTCCTGATAAAACCAGCGCCAAACCCACGCCATCGCCACCGCAGAAGTCATAAACGGCAGGAAATACAGCATCCGCAAAAAGCCATGCATGAAGCGCAATTTATCAAGATGGTAGGCAATGATAAAGGAGAGCACGAGACTGATCGGGGTGCCAAGCAACAGGTAAAGAAAGGTATTCTGGAACACTTTCCAGAACACTGCGTCGTTCCAAAGCTTCTCGTAATTATCAAGGCCAGCCCACGTGCGACTGCCCAGTAAGTTCCAATTCTGGAAGCTAATCAGAATCGCGTTTCCCGTCGGATAGAAACGGATGATGCTATAGAAAAGCACGGGAATTGCCAAAAACGCCCAAGCCCATACGATCTGTTTTTGGCGAATAGTGAGGTTGCGATACATGGGGGCCCTACCTTCTTAAAATCCGCCCCGACAGGATATATCGGGGCGGATGTTTCGATTTTACTTGGCGTAATATTCGTCGAGCATGACTTGCTCGGCTTCTGCTGCAATCGCGAGGCTTTCCGCAGGTTCCATGCCTTCAAGCTGGATCCGCTCCACCATCTCAACAAGCAGTTGACGCTGGCTGGATTCATTCACAAATTTGGTGGTGTGCGCGTATTCCAACCCACGGATGAACGGACCAAAGACCGGATCATTCGCATTCGCTTCGGTCATACCAACGGAAGGTTTCGCAGGCAGTTCGCCCACGACATCAAGCCAGATCTGCATGGCCTCATCAGAGGTGAGATACTCCATGAACTTTACCGCAGCATCGTACTTTTCGCCCTCAGCTTTGGATGTGATCGCGTTCACCCAATAGGAGGAATAGTTGGATTGCACCCCATCTAAACCGGAGGGCAACTCCGCCACGCCCCACTCAAGTCCGCGTTGATCAGCAAGCGAACCGATACGGAAAGACCCGTCAATATGCATACCAGCACGGCCCGCTTTGAACGCCGCCTGAGGCTCGTCCATAAAGCCGATTGAGGTCACAGCGGAGTCGTTCATGAACAAGTTGGTGTAGTAATCCAATGCCGCAACACCCGCGTCAGTGTTGTAGTTTACGGTTTTGTAATCATCCAGATACGGCTCACCGCCATATTGACGTACCAGACCTTCGCGCCACCAGTGGTGATCTTGCGCAGTCATCCCCGCCGTGATGCCAACCGTCGTCAGATTGCCCGCACCGTCACGTTTTGTTAGGGCATTGGCGGTCTCAAGCAATTCATCTAGCGTGGCTGGTGGACCTTCAATCCCCGCCTCTTCAAACAGGCGCTTGTTGTAGAACAGCGCCAAGCTGCGAACGGCCGTTGGCAGCGCCCAATATTGATCGCCATCCTTCATCGCCTGAACCATCGGGAAGAATTCCGCGTCGATTTTATCCGCTGGGAACACATCCGCAGGCAAGGGCTGGATCAACTCTGCTTCAACATAGTCGTTCAACCAACCGTAAAATAACTGAACCACATCGGGGCCTTCGCCTGCGGGAATCGCGGCGGCAACCTTGGTGCGGTAGCTGTCATAGGGGAAGTGGTTCATCGTGACCGTAATGTCGGGATTTGCGGCCTCAAAGTTGGTGATCAGCGTCTCCATCGCGTCAACGCGTGCGTCAAAGAAATATTGCCAATATTCAATCTCAACGGCGCTCGCCGTGCTCGTGAACAATGCCGCAGATGACATCATCCCTGCAAATACTAGGCCTTTCAAACGTGTATTCATTTTTAGTCTCCCATTGGTGGCTGTAGCGGTCCATTTTTCGAACTCATGCATCAGGCTTAACTCAAATCAATTGATAATTCAAATGAATTGAGTTAAGTCCATTCCATGGTAGTTTTAAACTTTCAAGAAGGCAGCAATGCCGAACGGTCACGGTTCCGAAATCGTCAAGCAGTGCTGGGGCAAGTACGCACAGCGGGCGCCATTGGGCGTGCCGAAATTGCCCGCACCCTATCGCTCACAACCCAAACCGTCAGCAACATTATCGCCGAGCTGTTGCAAGATGGGATGCTTTTGGAAAATGGCCGCTTGAACGTCGGGCGAGGCCTACCTGCGATGCAGTATACGCTGAATCCCGAGGGCGGGTATGCGCTTGGAGTTGAAGTGCGCCCCGATGCGATATTTGCCGCGTTATTGGATTTGAACGGTCAAGCCGTCACTACCGAGCGGATCGCCCTTACCAAGACCGAACCAGATGTTGTCATCGCGCATGTAACCGATCTCTATGCCCGCGCGTTGGCCCAAGTACCGACGGCCACGGGACGGATGCTCGGCGCTGGTGTCGTAATGCCCGGCCCTTTCGGTGTGACGGGCATTACGGGTATGGGGACCGATCTCACGGGCTGGCAGGAAGTCGACGCGGAGGCGCTTTTTACCTATGCGTTGAAGTTGCCAGTCGTTCTGAGCAATGACGCCAACGCCGCCGCGATGGCCGAGCGCATCAATGGCGTTGCACAGGAATTCGCGTCCTTTGCCTATCTCTATTTTGGGGCTGGTTTGGGCCTCGGTCTGGTCAACGGCGGGCAACTTGTTCGCGGCGCTTATGGCAACGCTGGCGAAATCGGGCACATCCCGATCAATGGCCACGGCGGCAAACTTGAGGACGGATTGAGCCGCCACTCAGTACAGCGACACTTGCAACAGGCGGGCAAAGACGCCCATGATATCGACGCGCTGGATCGCCTCTTTCAACAAAACGATCCCGACCTGATGGCGTGGCTGGAAACGGCCAGCTTAACCCTTGGCCACGCGATCACCATTGTTGAAAACCTCTTTGATCCGCAAACCGTCGTGCTGGGCGGCGCGATGCCAGATGGCATTCTTGATTATCTGGTCGCAAATGCGCCCCTGCCCGAGGTCTCGGTTTCAAACCGTCCCGATGCGCCACACACCCGTTTGATGCGCGGCGCCTCGGGGCGGATGACCGCGACAATGGGTGCGGCGGCCCTCATTTTGAACCGAGCGCTCAGCTCGCCTCTTTCTCACGCTCACTAAAGGACGCGCACCATGCCATTATCCAATCAGGCGCGGATTGCCGCCGAACGAGATCGCCCCCGTATTGTCGCCCTGTGGCAGGCGCTCACCGCGCTAAAATCCACCGTGTCGTTTATGAACACCGGCGCGCATCCTGATGATGAAACCTCCGCGATGCTGGCCGCGATGCGGTTTCGCGACGGGGTGGATATAACTTATGCCTGCTCGACCCGTGGCGAGGGCGGCCAAAACGATATTGGCACCGAAACCGCCGCCGCTCTCGGTACTCTACGTACCGCCGAGATGGAGGTCGCTTGCGACCGTCTTGATCTACGGATGTATTGGCATTCCACCAGTCCCGAAGACCCAATCACCGATTTCGGCTTCTCCAAATCAGGCGTTGAAACGCTGGGGAAATGGGGCCGCGAGCGCACCCTTGCGCGGTTTGTTGATATTATCCGCACAGAACGCCCCGATATAATCTGCCCCACCTTCCTCGATGTCCCCGGTCAACACGGCCACCACCGCGCCATTACCGAAGCCGCGCATTTGGTCATGGACCTCGCCGCCGATCCTGAATTCGCTGGCAGTGATTTACCCGTCTGGCAGGTCAGGAAAATGTATCTCCCCGCGTGGTCGGGCGCTGGGCAAGCCTATGACGACGATCTGCCGCCGCCGCCCGCAACCCTCACAATTGCCGCAAGGGGCAAAGATCCCGTCACGGGCTGGAGTTATGCACGGATCGGCCAACAAAGCCGCATGCTACACGCCACACAAGCCATGGGCCGCTGGGTGCCAAACGGCACAGAAACCGATTTCCCATTGCACTTGGCGCATACGCATGTTGCGGGACCAGATGCGGACCTCGCCTCTGGCTTGGCCCAAACATTGCGCGATCTGGGCGGGGCTGATTTGACTGCCGCCCAAGACGCTTGCGATGCCGCTTTGGCTGCCTTCCCAAACGCGTCTGAGGTTTTAAAACACGCGAGCCTCGCCTTACAAGCCCTTCGCAACGCTTCGGAAAATGCCTCTCCTGCACAGTTGTCCGAATTCGGCCACAAGCTAACCCGCAAAGACCAACAACTTTCCCGCGTCATCCAACTTGCGGCAGGTGTCGACGCGCGCGCGTCGCTACAGGACGAAAAACTCCACCCCGGTGCGAGCACGACTATATCCAGCGAGTTCTCCGCCGACACGGGCGAGGTGACGCTTGCCCCAAGGCTCCCACAAGGCTGGAGCTTGGATGGCGCGACCGTGACGCTGGCAAACGACGCGTCCATCAGCGATCCCTACCCCGCCATCTATTTGCCCGACCAACCTGCAGCCCCTTGTGTTGACGTGACCCTGACGACACATGGCGTCACTACGACAACAAGCCTGCCGTTTGAGGTGCCGCCCGTTGTTGTGCCGCAATGCTCGGCCGCCGTGTCACCCGAAACAGATGTGATCAATCTAGCCCATAGCCGCAGGTCTTTTGTTATTGACGTTAGCGATATTTCCCCGCCTTCAGCGCAGGCAGGATTGCGCGTGCCTGACGGTTGGCACGTGAGCGAAAGCGAAGGGCGCCTCACCGTCACGGTTCCTGAAAATGTTGCGGTTGGACTCTACGATTTAACCCTGACGCTCGACGGCTTAGAGGCCAGCAGTGTGCGCCATATCCGTCATGACCATATCGCACCACGCGTCTTGGTGCGCCCTGCAATCGCCCAAATCCGTGTTGTGAATGCGGCCCTGCCGGATGTGCGGGTCGGATATATCGGCGGCGGCAATGATCGCGTTGCTACATGGCTGGAACGCATGGGGACTGAGGTGACGGACCTGTCCAATGTGCCGCTCACCGATGCCGCCCTCGCCGCTTGCGACACTTTGGTGATCGGTATTTTCGCGATGAAGTTCCGCGCTGGGCTGGCCGAGGCCATGCCCCGCATCCACGATTGGGTCCGCGCGGGCGGCACGCTGGTCACGCTCTATCACCGCCCTTGGGACAATTGGGACCCCGAGACGACAGCGCCCTATCGCCTTGAAGTCGGCCAACCTTCGCTGCGCTGGCGGGTCACGGACGAGACCGCTGCCGTCA
The DNA here is from genome assembly GCF_041205445.1 of Falsihalocynthiibacter sp. CO-5D18. Taxonomy (NCBI): domain Bacteria; kingdom Pseudomonadati; phylum Pseudomonadota; class Alphaproteobacteria; order Rhodobacterales; family Roseobacteraceae; genus Falsihalocynthiibacter; species Falsihalocynthiibacter sp. CO-5D18. The sequence goes on from NZ_JBGFCF010000005.1 coordinate 248,100, forward strand.
CCGTGCTCGCGCCCGATCACCCGCTGTTGCAGCACCCCAACCGCATTGAAGACGCGGATTGGGCCGATTGGCACAAGGAGCGCGGGCTGTATTTCGCCAAGAACTGGGACGATGCCTATACTCCGCTCCTCGCCATGAATGACGCCGGCGAAGCGCCGCTAAAAGGCGCAATCCTTGTGGCCGATGTTGGTTTGGGGCGGCACGTGCATACCTCGCTCATACTGCATCACCAGATGGAAAAACTAACCTCTGGCGGGTTCCGATTGATGGCCAACCTTCTTGCCAAACGAAGCTGAACACTCCCGCAACGGGCTAGCCGCGGGCTGGTTGCTCACGGATATGGCGCTGAATATTTGGGCGTTGTCGATCGTTAAGGCCTTGGGGCTTGGCTATCCTGCGTTTCAACTGGTGTTTCTGCGCGCAGGAGTCGGACTTCTACTCATGCTGCCGTGGATTTGGCGCTATCGACGGGCATTCATCGGCCTCCAAGACCTCCACCTGCATGCGCTGCGGGTGGCGTTTTCCGCCACAGCCCTCACCGCGAGTTTCTTTGCGATCACGCGGTTGCCGCTGGCGCTGTTCACTGCAGTAAGCTTTACGCGGCCGATCCTAACAATGCTTGCCGCCGCGTGGTTGTTGCGCGAAGTCATCACCCGTGACCGCTGGATCGCCGCAGCCATTGGCTTTGTTGGCGTTCTCATCGCCGTTGATCCGTCGGGGTTTTCTGGCAACTGGGGGCTGGCCGCGCAAGTCTTGGTGGTTTTCGCCGCAACGGGTGCGGTGATCACCACCCGCAGGCTGGTCGCCGCGCCGACCGTGGTGATGATGACCTTCTACACGGCAGGCCTGACCGTGATCACCGCGCCCTTCGCCGTTCTGGCTTGGGAACCCGTGCCCCTGCTGCAATGGCCCTTGCTCCTCGCAATTGGTGTCTTCGCGCAATCCGCACAGTTTTGCTTTCTCCGCGCACATCGCTATGGGCAAGCGGGGTATTTATCGGTTCTTTCCTACGCCAGTTTGGTGTTCTCGACGACGGTCGGGTATCTGGTCTTTGACGAGATACCCAAACCTGCATTTTGGGCCGGTGCCGCGCTGATTATCGCCGCCACATTATGGATCACGATGCGGCGGCACCAAAAATAGTGGGTAAAACCCGTCCGCCTGCTTTCAACTTTCGCGCAAGGACGCTGTCGGCGGAATGATGCCAAACGGCCCTTAAAAGTAACGGAAACGAGAGCGATTTGTTATGCTGATCGTTTGATAGCACATGGACAATGCGCGATGGATTGAGGATAAGGCGCGTATGCAGATGGCTCGGACCTCTTTATCATTATTGTTGATGCTGATTATGTTGCCTTGGGGCGCATATGCGGGCGGCGCTATGGCCTCGAAGCCTACGCCATATAAGCATCAATTATCATCGGTAAAAATTGGCCATTCGACCGCGCAGACGCTGGTGGTTTGGCTGCCAAGCCCCGCAAAGATCTCTGTTCAGAAGAAATGCCGCACCGCGACCCTTACGGGATCCCATTGTGGGCACGATCGTGCGCTGCCGGAGGCCACGAAAACCTCGCTGAAGCTCTCACAACCGACCCAGGCAATGTACTTCACTGTTTGGCGCGCGCGAGGGCGGGATATCGCTCCGCCACGGGCCCCTCCTCGCCTGTTCTGACTGGCTCCTCGGCGCATGGCGTCACACTCCCGTTCAGAACGTAAAAGGAAGACCTCATGTTTACCCGACGCTCCTTCGTCGCTTTCGGTGGAATGGCTGGCCTCGCGGCTTGTGCCAAACCTCCAGTAGTGCCAATTCCCCCACCCGCACCTGTGATCCCGCCACTACCCGCCTTTTATGGGGCGATTACCGATGAACGCTTTCCAATTCCTGCCGTTCGGGAAGGTGTCATAAAGCCTGAACTCTGGCGGCAGGAGGTTGCCAATCCGTGGCCAAATTACGAACGCGGCACGATCATAGTTGACCCCGACAGGGCTGTTCTTCATTTCGTCGAGTCTCCCGAAACAGCGATGCGATATGGCGTCAGCGTTGGGGCTGCGGGCTTTGAGTGGAAAGGCACGGCGCGGCTTCAGTTTTGGCGCGATTGGCCACGCTGGAATGTACCGGAATCTATGATTGCACGACGGCCTGAACTGGAACCCTACTCCGTTGCCAATGGCGGCATGGATGCGGGGCCGGGAAATCCAATGGGCGCGCGTGCGCTCTATCTCTTTAAGGACGGCGTCGACACACTTTACCGCATTCACGGCGATGCATCCGCATTGGAACTTGGAAAATCGGTCTCGTCGGGCTGTATTCGGATGCTCAATCAGGATGTGATCGACCTGAACAATCGCGCCATTCACGGCGCTTCTGTGATCGTGCTGCCATCGATGATGCCTGAGGGCCTTTCGGGCCTGTATTGACGGGCCAAATCACCCTGTAGGGAGTAAAAGTGCTCCCTACAGTCGGCGCCGTTAGAGTAAAGAGGCGGGCTTGATAGGCCCGCCCGTTCGTCTGAGAGAGCACGGTAAACGCCTTGACGCACATTCAATAGAGCGGGAAGTCCATTCAAAACCCACCAACCTTAGCACCTATCGCGGCTAATAAGCGTCAAGGGATCGGCACAGATCATGCAGATTGGACAGTTTTGAAACTATCTCTGCATCCAGACCTTCGGGAAAGAAAAGGCTCATGTCTTTTGGGGAGCCAATTGACGGCAAAACCGCACCATCACATTGCTTATATGTCTTGGTCGAGGTGATCCCTTTCATTTGGTAGAGCGAAAGCGTTCGCGCTATTTTGATGTCGTTCGTCTCATCACTGCGTAGAATTTTTTTCACATCAGCTCTTGTCGACGCTGTTTCCTCGGAAAAATAAAACGCCAGCCGCGCACGCCCCGTTGGAGAAAACTCTTTTATTAATTCGACTTCTCGTAAATCAATCAATTTTTCACTGAAATCAGTGTTTCCACCGTTTGCACAGGCCAATTGAGGAACTGTTTTTTGGTAAATCCGACAGTTCTTTACTTCCAAAAATGAGCCATTCACCAAATACATTGCCGCGCTCAAGTCTTTCTCAAGCTCTCCTTCAAGCAGCGAACGATCTATTGGCTCCTCTGGGTTTTGCCCAACAGCAAACGCTACCCCACCGATAGCTACCAAAAGAAGCACGAGTATTCGCGTGACGGGGGGGATTAACGTTTGCAGTCTGAGACAATTTGTTATCCTTAGGTACATTTCGATGCATTCACCGTAGTATTTGCACCTCTTGATCGAAATCTGTTGATAAAACTACTTGTAATTTTGCTCGTTTAGCCCCATGTGATGCGTGCGACGTTACCACTATCGGCTATACTGCTCCTTTTGGCACAGTCTTTCGATCTTGAACTGACTTAGCTTCACTGTTGCATTTCGCGGCAGTTTTTAAAAGGAGAACGACAATGGCTACTGGAACCGTTAAATGGTTTAACTCGACTAAAGGCTTCGGATTTATTGCACCAGATGGTGGAAGCAAAGACGTATTTGTTCACATTTCTGCAGTAGAACAAGCTGGCCTTACTGGTCTTAACGACGATCAAAAAGTTACTTTCGATATTGAACCAGGCCGCGATGGCCGCGAAAGCGCGACAAACATCGTTCTGGCTTAAAGGTTATCCTTTAATCGGAAGCAAAACCTTCTAGGTTTTAAGTGGGCGCATCGGTGACGGTGCGCCCATTTGCGTTCTCTCCCGACTCGATTGTGGATAAAAGAGACACTAGAGATGAACTGAGGCAATACGCCCTAAGCGTTTGCGGTTGGCATTGCACCGAAACCCGATCATACGACGCTATGCTGTCAACTTCTCTGAAATCGGTTTTGCACTACTTTAGGTACTTCCCGTTGTGGTCGGCCCTCACGGCTCTGCGCTGGCGTGCGTTTGATTTGCGGTCCCGTGGTTTGGGGACCACGTTTGGCATCCTCATGCGTTGGTTTCCACCTGCGAGACGCCGATTTGATCGCGAAGCCAAACGCATATACCCCGAAATGAATCGGAGCGCCCGTGCCGCCTTAGGCCAGAATATGGGCCGAAACATGGGGCGCACGCTTTTTGAAATTTATCACGATGCTGAATTTCAAACCCAACACCACAAATTTCGCGTTTCAGGCCCCGGCCTTGCCGCCCTTAAAGAGGCGAACGCGGCGGGCAAAGGCGCGATCATCGTTTCCGGTCACTTTGGCCAATGGGAAGCCATTCGTGCCGTGATCAAAATGCACGGACTTGAGAGCGGAGCCGTGTATCGCCCCCAAAAGAACAGCCATTATGAACGGCGTATCCTCGCGGGTATTGAGGCTGGCGGGAAACCGATTTTTGCCACGGGTCGTGTCGGAACGAAAGCGCTCGTGCGGCATGTGCGCGATGGCGGTATTGTTTCCATTTTGTTGGATGAAAAATACTCGGAGGGTGTGCGCCTACCGTTTCTGGGCCTTGATGCCCTCACATCCCTGTCTGCCGCCCAGCTTGCGCTTAAATATGATCTGCCGATGATCCCCGCCTATGGTATTCGCATTCGGGACGGCAACGCATTTAACGTGGAATTTGAAGCTCCAATCCCCCATACCGACAGCACCACCATGACCCGCGCCTTTAATGACAGCCTTTCCGCGCGCATCAAAGCGGACCCAGAACAATGGTATTGGATGTTGAGACGTTGGGACGGTTCGTGAATTACTGTGCAGTACACTTTTGTGCGGGCAGCTCACAACCTTAAGCCTAACCGATTGCATCTGCACATTTTCTGCACACCTCCTAAGCAAAATCTGCAGATTATTGCGCGATAACCGCTCCGACATTAACGGAGTTTATTATGCAAAATCACTTTACGGTTCGGGGTGTTCCCACATCCCTTGCGATGGATGGCTGGTGGCTGAATTGTTCGGCAAGCGCCTTACCTGCCCAAGACGTCGAGACCAAAAATCCAGCTCATTTCAATATAGCGCGAAAACCTTGGTTCCCCATTTTTGCGGCCCTTTTATTGGTCCTCTTGGCGGACTTCCTGTTCTGGCAGCACAATTTAGGCCTGTCTTTGGTGCTCTATGCGTTCGCAATATTTGGCGTCTCGACCCTCAATTTGCCAGCAAAACAACGTATACGACCAACTGTTTTGCTTTTGCTTGGCGGGTTGCCCGTTGTGGAATATGTGCAGTTGCTGTCTTTGGTCTTCCTTTGCGCGGCGCTGCTTGTGGCCTTGGTGTGGGCGCACGGGCCTAACACCCAAGCTACCAAATATATCGCCTCCGCCTATCGGTTGCTCATTACGATCCCGTTTTCTGGAGCGCGTGCCTTGCTTGGGTCGTTCAAATCCATTCGCGCCGATACCAAAGGCAACAGCGCGCGAACCGTTAAGCGGATTGCCCGCAACTGGGCCTTTCCCATTGGCGGCTCTTTGGTTTTCCTGACGTTATTGATGGATGCAAATCCGATTTTTGCACAACTCCTCTCCCTAGACCTCGATTTTGTGCCGTCGATCAATCGCGTTCTTTTTTGGCTGGGCATGGGCTTACTAATATGGCCACTGATTGAGGGCATAAGGTTCGATGATCGTGAATTTGCCTTTCTCACGACGCCAAAAAACCTGCCCAACCTTGGCCTCAACGCGGGGTCTGTATTACGTGCGCTAGTTATGTTTAACCTGCTGATTGGCGTACAGACCCTCTTGGATTTATCAATTTTCACAGGGGGAACCGCCCTTCCTGACGGCATGACCTATGCGAGCTATGCTCACCGTGGGGCTTATCCGCTTGTGGTCACCGCCCTGCTCGCTGGGGCCTTCGCCATTGCTGCGCGGCCCTTTTTGGGGGAGCATCGTTGGTTGAAACCATTACTGATGCTTTGGCTGCTTCAAAACACCGTTCTCTGCTTTTCTGCTGGGTTACGTTTGGACCTGTATATAGAGGCATACGGGCTGACGTATCTGCGCATTCGGGCGCTCATTTGGATGGGCGTGGTCGCGATTGGCTTGTCCCTGACCGCGTGGCAAATCCTGAAGGCCCATTCAAATCGTTGGCTGGTTCTGCGCTGTGCGACTCTGGCTGTTGGCGTGCTTTATATTTGCTGTTTTGTGAATTTTGCCGCGCTGATTGCTACGGTGAATATTGTGAATAACAAAACAAATGCAAACTACCTTTGTGATTTCGGACCAACGGCGGCCCGCGCCATTCAGGATGCCGCCAAGGCCACAGGTCAACCAGATTATATTTGGAACACCCGTGCGTGCGGTTTCCAGCAGCATAACATTGACGGATGGCGTGATTGGGGGGTACGCAAGTGGCGCACGCACGTGTAAATCGATAGGCGCGCGGGTTGGCAAAACAGGACATTAAACCATGAAAATTCTGCTCGTTGATGACGATCCCCGCCTGCGTGATCTCGTTGGCTTGTCACTTGAACGGGCAGGATATCAAGTTTCGACCGCCGCCAATGGGCAACAGGCGCTCACTTGTGCCCTGCGCGACACTCCGGATCTTATCGTTTTGGATGTCGGCTTGCCAGAAATGGACGGCTTTGACGTTTGCCGCCGCATCCGCGCCCATTCGGATGTGCCGATTGTGTTCCTGACCGCCCGTGACGAGGAAATTGACCGAATTCTGGGGCTTGAACTGGGGGCGGATGACTACGTTGTAAAACCCTTTAGTCCCCGAGAATTGGTCGCCCGTATCAAAGCGATTTTAAAGCGCAGCGGCCAAGCCACCACGCAACACACCCTTCGGCATGGCTCCTTGACCCTCGATTGTACCGCGCATACTTGCCGCGTGAAGGATGTGCAAATTGCACTCACGGCCACCGAATTTCGCATCCTTGAATGCCTGTTGCAGCAGCCTAATCAGATCCGCTCACGTGCCCAAATCATTGCCGTCGTTTGGGGTAACCATAGTCAGGTGTCCGATCGCACGCTCGACAGTCACTTGCGCAATTTGCGTCAAAAATTGGCAAGCGCTGGATGCGAAGATGTCATTGAAACTGTGCATGGCGTGGGCATGCGCTTGAGGGAAATCCTGTGACACAACACTGGCGCCCTCCCCTCATTCTTGTGCTGGCTGGCGGACTTTCCGGCACCCTTGCCCTGTCCTTTGCGGGGATTGTCGCGCTTCGCTATCTCGGTCCGGAAATTGGCTTTCGCAACGCGGCTATGGTCTTGGGCGTGGCCATCACCTGCGCCACTGCGGTCCTCGGCTGGCTGCTATTGCGCCTCATCTTACGCCCGATCTTGGCACTCGAACGCTACGCCGCAGAGGTCAGATTTGACAGTACCTCACAGGTTGACGCCCCCGTTCGCTTTGGCACACGCGAGCTGCATCACACCTCTCAAAGTGTCATCGGAATGGCGACAACATTACGCGACCGAGAAGCCACAATTCGCAGTTTCACCGATCACGTAACCCATGAGATCAAAACCCCCGTTGCCGCAATCAGGGCTGCGGTCGAACTGCTTGAAGACGGTGGAATGTTGAGTGCAGAAGACTTGAAAATAGTGCAGGAAATTGATGGGGCTCAGGCACAAATCCAAACCCAACTGGATGCCCTGCGTCGTGCCGTGCAAGCCCGCGAAACACGGTATTTGGGCACGTGTACACTGGTAGATATCCGAGATGCCGTCGTTGCAAATTTCCCCATGCTAGGTTTCCACTTCTCTGGGGAACATACAAAAATTCCGATATCTACCAATGGGATGCGCATCGTTCTTCAACAGTTACTTCAAAATTCCGTTGAGCAAAATGCGTCTCAGATCAACCTTGTTGCTGAAGAAACTCCGGACGAAATCCACATCACAATCCAGGACAATGGATCGGGTATTTCTGTTGGCAACGCAGACCGGATTTTCAATGCATTTTTTACCACGAAACGCGAAAGCGGTGGCACAGGAATGGGCCTTTCCATTGCCCGAAATGTCATTGTCGCCCACAACGGGAAAATCACATGCAAAGCATCTGACAGCGGCGCACAGTTTCAGATTGCTTTCCCAGGTTAGCCTATCGAGCAGAAACTTCCGTTGGGTGTTCTTCGGCCCCGTCCTTGATTGTAGTGATGAAGGCACGCGCGCCGCCAAGGTCAGAGAAGGCGCGGGTTCGGCAGCTCAAAACGATGATCTGCTGATCCCGAGCGATTTGGGCCAACATGTTGAACATTGTCGAAATGCGCTCGTCATCGGTGTGAACCAACGCGTCGTCCAAAATGATCGGCACGTGATTGCCATGCTTTGCAAATAACCTCGCGAAAGCCAGCCGTGTGAGGATCGCAATTTGCTCAAAAGCCCCGCCAGAAAGCACTTCGATTTTGTCCGTCACGCCATTGCGTGTAATCGTTTCGATCAGAAGCTTGTCTGGGTCAATTTGAAATTCTGCACCGGCATGCAATTGCCGCAACAAGGGCAACAACTCTTTCCGCACGGGTTCAAAATAGGTTTCTTGCGCGTCTGCTCTGGCGGCCTCAAGGTGCGCAATTAGCAGCTTTAACGCTTTCGCATGGTTGGCAAATTGAGCGGCTCGCTCTTCGGCGCGCACTAGTTTACCTTCGACCTCCGCCAGTTTTTCTTCGACGGCCCCTTCTGATTGCGTGTGAATGACCCCATCCAACCGGGCCAGCTCTCGTTCTAGGAGGCTGATTTCTTTTAGGTCCTCGTCGTCCGCTTGAACCGCGCGTTCATGCTTGGCGGTCGCGGCCAAAAGGTCAGAACCCGCCGCCTGTAACTCTGCAAGCGCTGTGCGGGCGGTGGCGATCTCGCCTTCCTTTCCTGTCTTGGCCTGAACCAGAGCTTGCAGCGTCGCGTTTTCGTCCGCAGATACCTCCAGCGTGGCCTCGTCTTCGCGCAAACGGAGCAAATGCACCTCAACCTCAGTCAATGCGCTGACGGCTTGGGTCAAACCCTCCTGAAGCGCGGGCAATGCGTCGCGCAATTGCGTAAGGTCTTCATCAAGATTGGAAATCTCTCGCTCTTTGGCTTCCGACGGTTTTTCCTTGTTGCCGCCCTCGGCCACAGAATTAGCAGGCTCATCCGCTGGATGGCTCAACTCGGCGCAAAGCGCACTCCATTCCGTTTCTAATGCGCCTACTCCATCAGGAGCCAGCGCCCTGATCTGTGTTTGGGCTGTCTGCCGATCCTGAAGGGCTGTCAGTTGTGCCGCAAAGGTCTGTTGCGCAGCCACGACTGTGTCAAAACCTAATGTTTTCAGGTCGGTATCTAGGTCCGATTGGAGCGCTACGGGGTCGGCGATGCCCTGCCCCACACCCTCTGCTGGTTGCAGGGCTATCGTGCCAAACCCAGGCAAGGTTACGATCAAAGACTGGTCAATCAGGCGGGGTTCGGCGTTGGGTATATCCACGCCATTTATAGTTGCATGCGCCGTATCTGCGGCCACGATAAACCGTGCAAAATGAATTTTACGGGTCTCGATCGCGATATCGCGGCGACGCTCTAGGTCCGACAGCCTGTCGATTGCGGCCTTTGTTATCTCGTCTCCGCGTAAGATTGCGTCGGCTTTAGCCCGTTGCGCCTTCGGAGCCTTCAATTGCTCCGATACATCAGACAGGATCGCCAAACGAACCCGTTTTGCCGTCTCGCGTTCATCCTGACGCGCCTGTTGTAATGCTTCTGCAAGGTTTCGGCGCTGTTCCTCTTTTTCTTTGATCGAGCCTTGTAGCGCCCCGATGGCATCTTGCGCGATCGTTTTGGCATCAGTGGCCTTGCTCGCGGCGGTTTCCTTTTCCGCAATCGCAATCGCAGTCGTCTTGCGCCGAACTTGTGCGTCAGTAATGGTTTTGATGTCGCGTTCAAGGTCCTGTTCGGCGCTACAAAGAAGTTGAATATCCTTCTGTGCATCCTGAATTTTGCGATCCTGCTCCCGTGTCGCAGTCAAATGTTCGGATGCTTTTTTGATCGCGGCTGATCTTTGCTCGCGAAGCTCTGGCGCTTGAAGCTCCCGCAAGCGGGTTGCGACCCGTTTTTTCAACCCCAGATCGTGGCCAAGGGCTTCGACGGACCTCGCAAGTTTGAATTGCTCTTCGCCAAGAAGTTCCACTCGGTCCACGGCCTCTTTCCACGGACTGCCGGCTTTTGGCTTGTCTTGCTTGGTGCTGATGGCGTCAAGGTCTTGTTTGCAGCGCTGGACAATACTATCCATCCGACGCCCGCCCGTCACCGCGTCTATCTGGCCACGCACACTCGACATCACATCTCGGCGCGTCTCAATGCCATCTGCGCTGGCATCAACACCAACGCTCCCCTGACGGACCCAAAGCAACCCGAAAGGCCCATTGTTTGCATTCAGGATATTCTGTTGAATCCACTGTTCGGCATCGTCTGCCTGCTTCAGGATCGTGCCGCTCGTCATGACAGTTACCGTCGCGGATGACCCCGCTTTTTTCAGGTTAAAAACCTTCTCGATCAGGTAATCTGCCCCATCAAGTTCGATCTCGGCCGATATCCGCATCGCCCCGCCTGAATAGGGCTGCATATCCTTCAGCTCTTTCTTTCCTGACCCATACTCATAGAAAAACAGCGCGTGAAGGGCTCCGAAAAAGGTGCTTTTGCCGCTTTCATTCTCGGCGGTGATTGTTGTTAGGCCATCGCCAAACGGGCCAAGGACCGCCGTTTTATCAGCAAAACGACGGACATTATGCAGGGTTAGCTTGCGCAGCTTCACGACGCTGTCTCCTGCGCAAGAAAGAACAGATGCGACAACGCCATCTGGGCTATGCGCGCGTCTTCTTCGGTGCGGCCCTCAAGTGACGTTGCCTCAAAAATGCTTTCTGCGGCCACACGCAGCGCCCCCGCTTCCGCAATCAAGTTCAGGTCGTCGACATTTTGCTCGATACCCACTTTCACCAAGTTTGCTTCGAAAAAGTGGAATTCATCCTCCAGCTTTTCGCAAGCCTTCCGCAGGGCTGCGAGATCTGACAGGCCCAAACGACCTGTCCCGATGAACCGCACAAGGGCGAAGTCACGACCCGTTTTTGGTAACGCCTCTTCCAAAATTGTCACGGGATCAATGCCAGAAAAGAATTCGACTTCAATGCGGTGCCACGTGTATTTCCCCAAGGGAACTTGCTCTACACGCGGCGCCTCGCCGTGCTTGTCGATTTCAACAACCAAAGCACCAGCAGGCGCGTGCCCCTTGAAACCATCCGCCTCTGGTCCCCCCGCATACCACGTCCGCGACGTGATACGCATCTGACCATGCCAATCGCCCAACGCGAGATAATCAAGGTTCGAGGTCTCTGCACGATCTGGTGGAATTGTTGCCAAACCGCCGTCTTCTGATCCGAAATCCGTCACGCCACCATGCGCCAAACCAATCCGGATACGTGTGCCCGTGTCGGCAGTTCCCATCCATTCCGTCAGGTCGTACCCTGAGGCTCTGACCGAGGGGGGCGCTGGAAGAATAGCCACATCGGGCCCAATCTCAAGAACTTCGGCGGACGTCGCCAAAATCACATTGGCGGGCTTGTCCCGTTCCAACCGTTCCCAAAGATCAACGGCCGCCAGCGAGTCGTGATTTCCGGGCATCCAAACCCAAGTTAGATCAGGAAAGGCAGCCATCGAGTCCAGTGCTCGCTTCACCAATCTGGATGGTGGCGCCTCGGCATCAAACGTATCGCCTGCGATCACCACAAACTCCGCGTTGCGGCTTACTGCAAGCGCGCCGGTTGCTTGCAACGCGTCAAGGCGCGCTGCCTTTAATGCAGCACGCGTGTCTTCATCAAAATTTCCGAAAGGTTTTCCAAGGTGGAAATCAGCCACATGCACAAATCGCATTATTCTTAGCTCTCCCCAAACCTGATGGAAGCATATTGCCCTCGAAGTGACCAACTGTAAACGGATGCACCTATCTTTTTTTGAAGCCCGCTAAAGGCTCCCGCGCATTTTGCGCAGGAGCGGATTTATGCGTTCAAATACGGCGATTATGCCGCGTCAACGGCACCGATGTCGCGGCAAAGTAAACGCAGACGCGAGGTGAATTCGCCGCGATCCACATAGCAGCCTCGCAGCTGCCTAAAGCCTGAGGACGGATCAAAAGCCTCGCGGCCATGCAGCACCCGCCGATTGTCAAAGACCACCATTTCGCCGGCTTTCAGCTTTAAGGTCAGGCGATATTTTGGGTCTCGCGTTTTGGCCATATAGGCGCGATAGGCACGGTAATAGGCGGGCATGATCTCGGCAGGCATATCAAAAACCCCTGCAATATGGGCGTTGTAGCGGATCTCGATCACGTCGCCCGCGCGGTCCAATGTGATCACGGGTTCATGGACAGCGATATCAGCGTCACGGTCGTGAAAACGAAAGGGAATAGGCACCTCGCAGAGCAGTCGAAAGGCCTCGGGGTCGTCTTCCCGCAAATCCTCGGCCATGGCAAACCCATCCGCAATCAGAGAGCCGCCACCTGTCGCCTCATTAGCGAGGCAGTGCAAAAATTGATACCCCGGAGGCACCTCTTGGTTTGGTAAGTCCGTGTGAAGGGGCAAAGCGACCGAGGTGTACGCGAGGTTGTTGGGATCGGGTTTATTGATCACGTCAAAGGTTGTACCAAAATTGGTTTCCCGCAGAAAACCGATCCGCTGGGCCACGTCGATGCCAGCGCTGACCCTGTCTTCAAGGTGGTCAACAATCGTGAGGCCGAAGGCGGCGAGGTTTTCCATCCAAGATTTAAGCTGTTGATCATCCGCCAAAATCGGGGCGGCTGGGGCGCGCGGAATGCCTGCTGCGGTTATATCTGCTCGCCAAAGTTTGGGTGCAATCACGCCCGCGTCTGCTGCGGGTTGGCCCGGTCGATGGGCGCTCAGCAATGCCACGGGAAGGTGGCTTACGTGGTCGTCCTCATAGCGTAACGCAACGGTGTCACCGTCAAGTTGCGCCGACAAAAGCACGGGGGACGCGTCAAGCGCCAACAGGTCCAGCAACCGTTCGTGGGTTTGTGGATGCAGCCCCGAAGGGCAATTATCACGCAGCCAGATGGTTGGAAAAGAAGTCGACGTAGTGTCCGGCCAAGTCACGACAAGCGTGTCAGCACGGACCAAAAGGTCAGTGACAGTCATAGGAAATCCAGTTCATTTTGGGGAATTGATCGCAGAAATAGCAATCAATAACAGGGCGGCGGCCACCATTCCTGCGTCTTGCCGTAAGGCGTGCCAATCGCGCGCCACCCCAGCATGAAATTTTTGGAGTCCAAAATCATAAAGTGACGCTAAGTGAGTTCAGTCGTTTCAACAAGCGAGAACGGGATGCGTGCAAGTTGGGTCGTTTTTCAATTGCCCGCACTTTCCATTTTACGATGCGCGATGACCTCTTCCAGCCACCCCAGTTTCATCTCAGGAATTGAGCTAAGCAGCAGGTCGGTATAGTCATCAAACGGCGGCGAAAGCACTTCTGTTTTGCTGCCATAACGCACGACCTCCCCTTGATACATCACCGCAATACTATCCGCGACGGCACGCACCGTGGCCAGATCATGCGTGATAAAGAGATACGCGACATCCTCCGTCTTTTGCAGGTTCAAAAGCAGCTTTAGGATGCCATCCGCGACCAAGGGGTCCAACGCCGATGTGACCTCATCACAGATGATCACCTTGGGTTTGGCCGCAAGGGAACGCGCGATGCAGACCCGCTGTTTTTGCCCACCGGAAAGCTCGGCTGGATAGCGGTCGATGAACTCTTCGCCCATCTCGATTTCATCCAACAACTCGATGATCCGTTTACGCTTTTCGGTGCCGCGCATCCCAAAGTAAAACTCAAGCGGACGCCCAATAATGGTCCCCACCGTTTGGCGCGGATTCATCGCGACATCGGCCATTTGATAGATCATCTGTACTTCGCGTAAATCATTCAAATCGCGGCTTGCCAAATCTGGGCTAAGGGTGCGCCCCGCAAACTCAATCCGCCCTTCCGAGGGTGGCAATAACCCTGTAATAACGCGCGCAAGGGTCGACTTCCCCGACCCGCTTTCGCCCACCACCGCCAATGTTTGACCGGGGTGCAATTCAACATTCACATCGCGCAAGACATCAAAGTTTGTGCCTTTGTAACGCGCCGTTATCTGTTCAACTTTCAGCACAGGCTCAGACGATGGTGCCTTTTCTTCGTGACGGATCGAGCGCACAGAAACCAGTGCACGGGTGTAGTCTTCGGACGGGTGGTTGATGATCTTATCGGTGCTGCCGTATTCAACCATTTCACCCATTTTTAGCACCATGATATCATCCGCAACCTGTGCCACGACCGCCAGATCATGAGTGATATAGATCGCGGCGACGCCTGTAGCGCGGATCGCATCCTTAATCGCCTTCAAAACTTCGATCTGCGTGGTCACATCCAAGGCTGTTGTGGGTTCATCAAAAACCACCAAGTCGGGTTCGGGGCAAAGGGCCAGAACTGTCATACAGCGCTGTAGCTGGCCGCCCGAAACCTGATGTGGAAACCGATTTCCGATAGTCTCGGGATCGGGCAAACCCAACTTGTCAAACAAGGTCACCGCTTTTGCAATCGCCTCTCGGCGCGTGAATTTGCCATGATGCACGGCAGCTTCGATGACTTGCTCCATGATCCTTTTGGCGGGGTTGAACGATGCGGCGGCCGACTGGCTCACATAGGTCACCTCGCTCCCGCGCAACTTGCGCACGTCGCGTGGTCGCGCCTGCAAGATGTCGCGTCCATTCACCCAAACTTCACCACCGGTGAGTTTCACACCGCCACGGCCATAGGCCAACGACGCCAAGCCAATGGTCGATTTTCCCGCGCCAGATTCGCCGATGAGGCCCAGAACTTTGCCCGCCTCTAGGTCAAAATCCAATCCATGAACAATCTCGATGTCATGGGCTTTTTCGTTTGGAGGAAAAACCGTCGCGCCGATTTTCAGACCGCGCACTTTGACCAGTGGTGTGTTCATCCTCGGCCTCCTTTAAGGGACGCGGTGCGGTTCAAAACCCAATCCGCAACAAGGTTGACCGAAATCGCGAGGGTCGCAATGGCGAAGGCGGGCCAAAGAGCGGCTGGAATACCGTAAACGATCCCCTCCTTGTTCTCTTTCACAATGCCGCCCCAATCAGCCTCTGGAGGTTGAACCCCAAGACCAAGGAACGACAGCGTCGAAACGAACAACACCATGAAGATGAACCGCAGGCCCATTTCGGCAACCAGAGGGCTTAGAACATTGGGTAGGATTTCACGAAAGATGATCCATCGCGTGCCTTCGCCGCGCAGTTTCGCGGCCTCGACATAATCCATCACGTTGACGTCCACCGCGACCGCGCGCGACAATCGATAGACGCGAGTTGCGTCAAGCAGGCCCATCACGATGATCAAAACAGGGATCGTCACCGGCATGACCGACAACACAACCAGCGCAAAAATCAGCGTCGGGATCGACATCACAAGATCAACAAAACGCGACAACACTTGATCAACCCAGCCCCCCAAAACGGCAGCCGTCAGACCGAGGACCGATCCAAGGCTGAAGGACAAAACCGTCGCCGCAGTTGCGATAAAGATCGTTGTGCGCCCGCCATAGATCATGCGGGTCAAAAGATCGCGTCCGATGCTATCAGTGCCCAACCAGTGCTTGGCTGATGCGGACTCCCAGATGTCATTACTGACGATTTCGGACATGCCATATGGCGCGATCCACGGGGCAAAAATCGCCATCAGAAAATAGAGAGACGTGAAGAAAAGGCCGATGGCCGCAGAAAGGGGGATACGGCTCATTTCGGATGCCTCAGTTTTGGATTGGCAAGAATTGACACGACGTCGGCCACCAGATTTAGCCCAATATAGACTGCGGCAAAGATCAATCCGCAGGCTTGAACGACGGGCACGTCCCGTTTGCTCACATGGTCAACAAGATATTGCCCCATCCCGGGATAGACGAACACCACCTCAACCACGACCACGCCAACCACAAGATAGGCGAGGTTCAACATCACCACGTTCACGATGGGGGAAATGGCGTTTGGAAAGGCGTGTTTTGCGATCACATTAAAGCTGCTGAGCCCTTTGAGTTCGGCGGTTTCAATATAGGCCGATTGCATCACGTTCAGGATTGCAGCACGTGTCATCCGCATCATTTGCGCCAAAACAACGAGGGTCAGGACAATGACGGGCAAGGCAATCGCACTCAATTTCTCGCCAAAACTCATGCTGTCATTGATCATGGCAACAGAGCTGAACCAGCCCAGCTTTACGGAAACGAAGTACATTAGAATATAGGAAATAAGGAATTCAGGGATCGAAATTGAGGTCAGCGTGACGGCCGAAATCAATTTGTCGGGCCAGCGATCCCGATAGCGCACTGAAAGAAGTCCGAGAAAAATTGCCAGTGGCACCGAGATGAAGGCCGCCCAGAAGGCAAGAAACATCGTGTTGCTCAAGCGGCTACCAAGGCTTGTGGCAATATCCGCGCCGTTTGTCAGGGCGGTTCCCAGATCTCCGTGCATAACCCCGCCAAGCCAACTGAAATAGCGGGTCAAAGCGGGCTCATTCAGACCCAACTCCTCTCGCAAGTTTGCAAGGGATTGCTCGGTGGCGGATTGGCCAAGGATTGATTGCGCCACGTCGCCGGGCAGAATTTGTGTTCCTACAAAGATCAGCGCAGAGGCGGCGAACAGGAGGAGTATGCTCAGCGCTAGGCGCTGAGCAATCAGTTTAAGAATAGGATGAATCACCTGATACTATGCCTTCCAGCATTTCACAGCCGCAAATCCGTTCATCATTTCAAGGTTCGGATCGGCTTCCCATCCTGCGATATCGTCGCGTACACCCTCGACAAAATCGTTGAACATTGGACAGATCACTCCGCCCTCATCGCGCACCAGCATGGCTGCTTCGCTATACAGAGCCTTGCGTTTCACAAGGTCCAATTCTGAGCGTGCTTCTAAGACAATACCGTCAAAGGTATCGTTGAAGAACCGCGTGTCATTCCAGTCAGCGCCCGTCGTATAAGCTGTGGAATACATTTGATCCTGCACAGGACGGCCACTCCAGTAAGACGCACAGAACGGCTGTTTGTTCCAGACTTCCGACCAGTAACCGTCGTTTGGTTCACGCTTGATTTCCAACGGAATGCCCGCCGCTGCCGCAGATTGCTGGAACAATGCCGCCGCATCAACCGCACCAGGGAAGGCGCCATCGGCTGTGCGCAGAATAATCGGGCTGCCGTCGTGGCCGGATTTCTTATAGTGGAAAGCGGCCTTTTCAGGATCATAGGTGCGCTGAGCAATGGTATCGTCGAACAGGGGATATGCCGCGTTGATTGGGAAATCGTTGCCGATGCTGCCATAGCCAGAAAGGATTTTTTCGACCATTTCTTCACGGTTGATCGCATATTTCAGCGCAAGGCGCAGGTCGTTATTGTCAAACGGTGCCATGTCACAATGCATGATGAAGACATAGTGTCCCCGTCCGGAAACGTTGCGCACGCTCAAGCCCGGCGAGCGATCAAGCAAGCCTGCAACATTTGGATCGACTTGGTTAATCATCTGGACCTGACCAGATTGCAACGCGGCGCTACGGGCCGTCGCGTCGTTGATCACGAGAGTTTCAACGGTGTCGAAATGACCGATGCTATCATCCCAATAGTTCGCAAAACGCTCGCCTACATAGCGGATACCGGGTTCATTGACGGTGATCGCATAGGGGCCCGTGAAAATACCCGCCGTTGGATCATCCATGCCGCCATTGGGCTGAATGACCAGATGATAGTCAGCCATAAGGAATGGTAAATCGGCATTGGGTGTCGTGAGGGTGACCTCAACTGAATCGCCGTCGACCCGCATGGATTCGATGCCCTGCATGATCCCAAGTGCGCCGGATTTTGACTCTTCGTTTGAGTGGCGTTCCAGCGTCGCAAGAACATCCTCTGGTGTCAAAGTCTTGCCATTGTGGAACTCAACACCCTTGCGGATTTTGAAGGACCATGTCTTTGCGTCGGCGGTGCTCTCGATGCTTTCTGCAAGGCGGAAATCGATCTCACCCGATGGGGATACATTGACCAAGTTTTCGCCCGATTGGCGCAAAATGTTGAAGATCACTTGGGAGGTTGCCGCCGCTGGGTCGAGCGAATTGGTACTTTCACCACCACCAAGACCAATGCTCAGCGTGCCACCACGAACGGGGCCAGCGGCATGGGCCGCGGAGGAAAGCATCGTGTTCGCGGCCACAGCGGTAATGCCAAGTGCGCCTGCTTTGCCAAGAAAAGCGCGGCGATTGTATTTGCCTTGTGCGGTGCGAGCCAGAAGGTATTTCAGTTCATCGTTCATGGTTGTTTTCCCAGTTTTTTTGAGTGATTGATAGAAATCGCATCTTCGTGTTTTCGTCCGAGGTCCCTTTTCTCACCGTTGTCCGGCGACGTATTTCAGCTGCGATCTGATTGACCGACATAACGACCTGCGCCTTCTGGTGGTGGCATCCCTGAGTGGGATTGCACAAATGCCGCGAGGCAATCTGCGACCGCGCGCGAAGGCAGGCTTGTTTTTCTAGCATTTAGATCCATGTGTAACAACAGAGTTTCAGATGTCGCGACCAAAGTTTCCCCCTGATCCTTATACATCCGGTGGAATAAATGCATTTTTTTGCCCGCAGCTGAGAGCACTTGCGTCTTTATTTTCAACACGCTGCCTTCCTTAACCTCCTCAAGAAAACGCAGGTGGGACTCTACGGTAAAATAACTGCCGCCAGACGCGACATACGTAGCGTCAACGCCGATCATTTCCATGAATCGATCCGTCGCCTGTGAACTTGCTTCTTGGTATTTGGCCTCATTCATATGGCCATTGTAATCGGTCCAGCTCTGCGGAACTTGGCGCGAAACAGTTACCGGAAGGTCGACAAAATCCGGTGTTGGCAACGTCGCTTCATGGGAATTAATCGTCCCGCCTGCCCCGCTCCCTGATTTTTTCAGCGCCCGCATCATGCCAACAAGATTGTCATCGCGAAGGCGTTCCAGCTCGCGGATCGACATGTGGCCAGATTGGGCGTCTGATTGACCCGCAATGAGATCGACCAACTCATCGGTAAACTCCGGCACGTCCATCAATTTGGTCCACGGCCATTTCAGCGCGGGGCCAAATTGCGCCATGAAGTGCTTCATTCCCGCCTCGCCGCCCGCCACGCGATAGGTCTCAAACAGACCCATTTGCGCCCAACGCAGGCCAAAGCCATAGCGAATGGAGTCGTCGATTTCCTCGGTGGTGGCGATGCCATCGCTGACAAGCCAAAGTCCTTCGCGCCAAACAGCTTCAAGCAAACGATCCGCGATATGTGCGTCAATTTCCTTACGCACGATGAGGGGCTTCATGCCGATAGAAATCAGGATATCGCGCGCCCGTTCTGTGAGCGCGCTTGGCGTCAATGCCGAGGGGACGACTTCAACCAAGGGCAGCAGATAAACGGGGTTAAACGGGTGTGCCACGATGACCTGTGCAGGGCGATCTGCGCCATCCTGCAATTCGGAGGGTTTGAAGCCCGAGGTTGAGGAGCCTAGGATCGCATCATGGGGCGCATGCTCTTGTATTTGCTTATGTATCGCGTGTTTTAAGTCAAGGCGTTCGGGTACGCTCTCTTGTATCCAATTGGCCCCTGAAACCGCATCAGCCATCGACTCATGGAACGTAAGCGCCCCTTCCGGCGGAAGCGCCCTGTCGTAAAGCGATGGCAAACTGCGCCGCGCATTGGCTAGAACATCCCCAATTTTTCGTGCCGCATCTGGGTCAGGATCAAAGACAGAAACATCCCATCCATTCAGCAAAAAACGGGCAACCCAGCCTCCGCCAATCACCCCACCACCAACTATCGTCGCTTTCATCCGCGCGCCCCTTTCGGTGCTCGTTTTACCAGAGCCAGTTTTTCCCGAACCTCTTGCGGACCCATAATCTTGGCCCCCATTCCCTCAATCACGCCCACGGCCTTTTCGACCAGCTGCGCATTGGTGGCGAGGACGCCGCGCTCCAAAAACAGGTTGTCCTCAAGTCCGACACGGACGTTGCCACCCGCCAAAACAGAAGCCGCCACATAAGGCATCTGATCGCGGCCCAATGAGAAGGCGGACCAATTCCAATCCGCTGGGATGTTGTTCACCATCGCCATGAAGGTGTTCATGTCATTGGGCGCGCCCCAAGGCACCCCCATGCAAAGCTGTACCAAGGCGGGTGATTTCAGAATGCCTTCCTTCACCAGTTGCGTGGCGAACCAAAGGTGCCCCGTATCAAAGGCTTCGATTTCTGGCATGACGCCCAAGTCCGTCATCATCTGCCCCATAGCACGCAACATTCCCGGAGAATTCGTCATCACATAGTCGGCCTCTGCGAAATTCATCGTCCCGCAATCAAGGGTGCAAAGCTCTGGCAAACACGCGGTGATATGGGCCATGCGCTCGGTTGCGCCGACCATATCGGTTGCCGCAGCATTTAGCGGGAACGGGCTTTCCGCCGAGCCAAAAACGATGTCCCCGCCCATGCCCGCCGTCAGGTTCAAAACGACGTCGACTTCGGCGTCACGGATGCGATCCGTCAACTCGCGGTAGTGGTTCAAGTCGCGCGAAGGGGCGCCCGTTTGCGGATCGCGCACGTGGCAATGCACGACAGCGGCCCCCGCCTTTGCGGCATCAATCGCGCTTTTGGCGATTTGTTTTGGGGAGCGCGGGACATGCGGGGACTTATCTTGGGTCGCGCCCGCCCCCGTTACAGCACAGGTAATAAAAACGTCGCGGTTCATAGTTAGAGGCATGGATGCCTTCCTCTTCGATCAGATGTCATGGCATAGAAGCCGCCCCAAGGCAGATTTTGCAGGGTGCCGATGCTTAGGAAGAATTCTAAAGGGTGCAATAGGGCAGATACTTTACATAAAATGCCATAATATGTACGAATCATGCCAGATAAGTCACCAACCTTCTGTTTCCTACTGTTTGATGGATTCTCAAACATGGTGCTCGCCAGCGCTCTTGAGCCGCTGCGCGTGGCGCATGGCCTTCCCACGGGGCCGGATTTCACATGGGAAACGGCGAGTGTTTTTGATCAGCCCGTTCAAAGTTCCAGTGGCCTTCAGATCACACCGAGCCTCGCTTTGGCGGAGGTGGAAAACGTCGATTATTTGATCTTGGTCAGCGGCTATGGGGTTCGCCAACACGCGACACCAGAGGTGTTTTTAAAGCTGCATCAGCTTCGCAACAGCGCGCGTCATATTGTTGGAATTGATACCGGCGCTTGGCTCATGGCTGAGGCGGGGTTTCTAGAAGGTCACGAGGCCACCATCCACTGGCAGGAAATGAATGCATTTGGCGAAAGGTTCCCCAATGTAACGCTCTCTGAGGACCGTTTCGTGCAATCGGGAAACCATATTACATGTGGCGGGGCCTCCACCGTCATGGATATGATTTTGAAGCTCATTCAGGATCAATATGGGGCCGCCCTCGCCTTTGACGTCTCAAATATGTTTGTGTTTGATGTGAACTGGAAGTTTGGGATCAACCAAGGGGCGGGGCTGATGAAAACCGCAGGATCACCTGCCCTGCGCGCTGCTGTTAACACCATGGCGGACAATATTGAGCACCCCATTTCCCTCTCGGATATTGCCGATGCCACCTCGACATCCCTGCGAAGTTTGAACCGCATTTTCTTAAATGAGCTGCAAATGCCGCCCGGAAAATACTACCAGCTTCTGCGATTAACGCGTGCGCGGGACATGGCGGTGGAAACACACCTCTCGGTAATTCAGATTTCGCTCCTGACGGGCTTTTCTTCGGCTTCAGCGCTTAGCCGCGCCTTTTCCATGCACTATAAAATGCGCATCAGTTCCGTGCGTAAACGAAAACAGGTTCTTTAGATACCAGTGCGAAGGGGCTGTTCAGGCAAGAAATACCCGCGCCGCCGCAATGATCGCAGCAAAACTGTCGCGCGCCCTCTGACTTCGGTGGCGAGCCCGTAAATACCCATGGATAAGCTGCGGCTCGTTGCGCCAACTGGCCTCTACGCCCGCGCTGCGCAATTTCGCAATATAGGCAGGCCCCTCATCGCGCAAGGGATCCACATCCGCCGTGACGACAAAGGCAGGCGGTAAGTTGGCAAAATCCCGCGCCCGAAGAGGCGAAAGCTCGGGGTCGTCTTCATCCTGACAATCGCCCTTATAGAGGGTTTCATAATGCGCCAAATCGACAGTCCGAAGGAGCGGAGCCTCCGCGTTATCCACAAACGAAGGCAACGTCTTGTCGCCGCCAAGCCCCGGATAAATCAAGATCTGTGCCAGTGGCATTGGCCCCCCGACCCTGCGCAAACGCAAACACAGCGCCGCACTAAGTCGCGCCCCCGCACTATCGCCAACAACGATGGCTCCTCGCCCATCTGCGGTTAATTTCCGCCAAACCGTTTCGACATCATCCAACGCCGCCGGATAGCTATGTTCCGGACACAAACGATAATGACTGGACCAAACCTCGACCCCCGTCGCCGCCGCAAGTTCCGCGCAGACGTCATCGTGACTGTCCAACGACCCCACGACGAAACCACCGCCGTGCGTATAAAGTATTGCCCCCTTGCCGGAAGTTTTCGATCGGTATTGGCGCACAGGAATACCGCCAACTTCGATATCTAGAACCGCTACACCTTCGGGGTGCGGCGCCCAAAATACCGCGCACATGGCATCATAATACATGCGGTTTTCCTCCGGTGTGGCCAGATTGGCCTCGGACGGGTATGCCGCTTCTGTATCTGCGATGAATTTTAAAACCTCTGGGTCGGTGACTTGTGCCATCAGCGCTCATTTCTTTTCATATATTTAGGTGCCGCGCGAAGTCTGCCTTCGCTCTCTACAATGCGATTAACTGCGTTACACAATGCCGATCCGCGTTGGCTCCGACTATAGAATGCTAAACTTTGACGACAACAATCATCCAGTGCGGTTATCGGCCTTTATTCCATGGTGAGGCGTGCCAATAACGAAACGCACACGCCCCATTTTTCACCCCACCTTTAATGTCTCCCATCGCGGGCGACGTTCATTGCATAGTCATCAACAAATCTCAGTACAGAGTCGACAATTAATCTCGGTTGCGCGGCATGCTGGCACATAGTGTTCCCCCTTTTGAGTTCTTGGCGACTTTTCATCTCCTAGGGCTGAATCAAACGGAGTTTATTCCGTAAAGTTTCTGGGTCCGCAATTTCACACATATCGCGTACCATCGGCGCGGTCCGAGACGGGTACGACGACAAATTTACACTAGGCGCTTGGGGGCGTGATTGCTATTATGTGTGTAGTTCTAGGGAGTGTAAATCTCATGTCTGTAAACAATATCAATGTACTTGTTGGCACGACCAAGGGTGTTTTTCTATTGTCTGGCGGCACCGACCGCGAGGGCTGGAAGGTGCGCGGGCCTTACTGTGACGGCTGGCCAATTAACCACGTTGTGGGAGATGCCAAAACCGGGACGCTGTGGGCTGGTGGTGGAGGTGATTGGCACGGAGCGGGCATTTGGCGCTCAACCGATGGCGGTGAAAGCTGGCAGGTCACCCGCTTATCAAAAGGCAAGATGGACGAATGGGCCGCCAACGATCCAGACTTCGCCAAGATGATCGGCTGGACCGATGAGGCGCTGCCCTTCACGGATGATTTTTCTCAGATATGGTCGCTAAACTTCAGTCACGGCAAGCTTTACGCGGGAACCAAACCTGCGAACCTGTTGGAAAGTAAAGATCGTGGCGAACAATGGACCAAGGTTGAGGGGCTCACGGATCATCCTTCGGTTGAAGCGTGGATACCTGGAGCCGCGGGATTGGTGCTGCATACAATCGTGCCTGAGCCGTCGAACCCGGAGAAACTCTGGGTCGGCATATCCGCCGCAGGTGTCTTCGCCACAGAGGACGGCGGTACCACGTGGGAGCGCCGCATTCGCCTTTCAAACGCTGAAGCCTGTCAGGGGCATGACCATCCCGCCGCGCCCCAAAACGGTGAACTTGGGCATTGCGTGCACAATATGGTGCGGGCGCCGGGGCGCGAAGATGTGCTTTATCAGCAGAACCATCACGGGGTCTGGCGTTCCTCAAATGGCGGGCGTAGTTGGGACGACATTAGTAACGGCCTACCGTCGCTCTTTGGCTTCCCGATCGCGGTCCATCCGCGCGTTCCCAACACGGTCTGGACCCTCCCTTTGAATGGCGACAGCAAAGGACGCTTCCCGCCCGATGCTTCAGCGGCGGTATGGCGTTCGCAGGACGGTGGGCAAAGCTGGCAGGATATGCGTCAGGGATTACCGCAAGACGCGTGTTATTTCACCGTTTTGAGACAGGCCATGGCCACGGACACCCGCACCCCAGCGGGGGTCTATTTCGGGACAAACTCTGGCTCGGTCTTTGCCAGTTCCGACGAGGGCGAAACATGGCAAGAGATCGCGCGACATCTGCCGACAATACTTTCGGTGGAAATCTTAGACGGCCCATAAAGAGCTAGGTCCCCTTGCTCCTGCAATAGGATGGCTTGCGGAGCATTGCTTTTGCTATGAAAATTATCCCTTCATTTCACGGCAGGGTTCAAACTGACCTTCATCGCGATGGCACCGAGGAGGAAGCTTGCGCTGATTGTTGCCAATGCCACGCTTGGCGATGCCGTGGCAATCAGAGTTCCAAGAACGGCCACGCCGAAAGCACCGCCAGCCTGACGCGCGGTGTTGAGCACTGCGGATCCGACGCCCGCTCTTGCGGACGGCACGTTCTCAAGGGCTGTGGCCACGATGGCAGGCAGTGTCGCGCCGCCAATTCCGATCAGCAGGGAACCAAGCAGGAAGATTGTGGACGTAAAACCTCCGAAAACCATGAGCGCCGCGCCAACCGCGCCAATGCTCAAGGTTATCATTCCTGGAAGGGGCGCCCCAAACTTTGCGACCATACGGCCAATCGCATAGGCTACGATGGCTGTGGTGGCTGTCATGGGGGCGAACTTAAGTCCGACAGAAACTGGCGCGGCCCCATCAGCCTGAAGGATGATCGATAGCGAAAATAATGCGCCGTAGTAGGCAAAGTTGTAGAGGAACGCGGCCATGATCGCACCAGTGAAGGCGCGTGATCTAAAAATCTGGAATGGCAGCATGGGATCGACGTGGCGTCGCTCTATTATCACGAAGGCCGCGACGGCCACCACACCGACGACCGCCGTCGCCAGCACGGGAAACGACATCCAGCCCAATTCCTGACCTTCCGTGGCCGCGAAAACTAGTGCGATGAGGGCCAACATGCCAAATGTCTGACCAAGCGGATCAAACGCACGTCGCTGCTGGTCGGGGTTTCCAACAGACATTGAAGCCGCAATATAAGCCAAAAGCCCAACAGGCAGGTTCAAAAGAAAGATCGCGCGCCACCCTAGAGTTCCGGCAAGAAAGCCACCCAGCAAAGGCCCGGCCACCAGCGCCACGGCCGAAATCGCGCTCCAAGTTCCAAGGGCGTACGCGCGGTCTTTTGGGTTCGGAAACGCATGCACAAGGAGTGCCATAGAACTTGGAAGGATCGCAGCGGCCCCGATACCTTGAATGGCCCGTGCCGCGATCAAAACTTCCGTAGAGGGCGCAAGGCCGCACAACGTCGATGCTCCCAAGAAAAAGAGGAGCGCCGCGAGGAAGACCCTGCGTGCGCCAAGCCGGTCGGAAAGCGCCCCCGAGGACAGGAGTAAACCAGCAAAGACCAGCGTGTAAGCATTGGTAATCCATTGAAGGGCTGACAACCCAGCGCCCAACTC
The DNA here is from genome assembly GCF_041205445.1 of Falsihalocynthiibacter sp. CO-5D18. Lineage (NCBI taxonomy): Bacteria > Pseudomonadati > Pseudomonadota > Alphaproteobacteria > Rhodobacterales > Roseobacteraceae > Falsihalocynthiibacter > Falsihalocynthiibacter sp. CO-5D18. The sequence continues at coordinate 273,825 of NZ_JBGFCF010000005.1, forward strand.
CTCTGCAATTGTGGGCAAAGCCACATGCAAGGCCGTCGCGTCCAGCGTAATCATGAACGAACTCGCGCCAAGTGCAGCAATCGCAACGGCGGGGGGTAAACTGCGGGTGGTTTCAACTGAACAAGTGGTCATGGCTGTCTCCTTTTCCATGTTCTACTGGCACAACGATCATACAAGTGATACTTATGGAGAAAGATAGTGGGTATAAGTAGGACTTATAGTATGAATTTATCGCAAATCCGTGTGCTCGTGGCCGTTTCGGATACAGGTAGCCTCACCGCTGCCGCCCAGAGGTTGGGCCTGTCACAATCGGGTGTCAGCCAAGCCTTGGCGGCACTTGAAACCCATCTTGGGGTCATGCTCATATCTCGGACACAACGCGGTGCTGAAGCAACGGCGATTGGCGACGAGGTTCTCGCAGAAGCGCGTGATGTGCTTGCCAGTCTTGACCGGATCAAACGCGCCACCGATTTGGCCCGTGGCGTTGAACAGGGGCGCCTGCGGCTTGCGGCGTTTCCGTCTGTTTTTCACACACTTCTGCCGCCGCTTCTGCGCCGCTTTCAAGAATTACATCCGGGCATTGAGGTCGTGACATTAGAAGCCAGTGATACCGAAATCGAAGCTTGGCTCGCCGCAGGCACGGTGGACCTCGGGGTGACCGCCGTCGAAAGCTATAGCGCCACCCAATTCCCGCTGGGGCAAGACGACTGGGTGGCCGTCCTGCCTTCCGGCCACGCGATCGCGACGGCGCCTATTCACAGCGTCTCTTTGGCGCGCCTCTCAAATGAGCCATTTATATTGGCGACGGGCGGGTGCACGATCCACGCGGGAAGCCTTGCGGAGACCCTCGGTTGTGGGTTGCAAGACGTTCGGATGGAGGTGCGCGACTGGATCAGCTCCTTCGCCCTCGTGCGCGAAGGATTGGGCGTCACAGTGGTGCCAGAACCCACCCTGCCCTCCGACCGTCGCGGCATAAGGGTTCTGCCGTTAAAAGAAGATTTGCACCGGTATTTTGCGCTCAAACCTTCATGTCTGGCCGAAAATAACCCCGCGGTATCGGCTTTCCTAAATCTAGCTCGATCACAGGTTAAGATGCTGCAGACTTCGAATTCGGAAAAATTGCTCGTTTAGCTCGAAGTGGGTCGCACGCAAATTATCTAACGACAACTTAACACCTAAAAACGTTTATTTTCACAACGTTAGAACTCACAGTTCAGAAAGAACCTATGGGCGTAGTTTCGCGCCCGTCAGCGCGCCGTAACTGCAACGAACGATGAATTCAGATTTCACATGGTCGTCGAACTTCAAGTCCCCTTTTCCCACGTGAGCAAAAAGGGGACTTTAGCGCCAAGTTATGACTGTAGTGGTGGTTTTTTGAACAAGCGTATGTCTCTCTTAGGGCCGCTCGACAACTACATATGTCCCAGCTTCAATTTGGTACCAATTGTACCCATCATAACAATACTGAACCCCCTGAACCACTTCCACAGCACAGCTTGGAGGTTCCGACGTTAACGCGGTACCAATTGCCATTCCTGCGACAATCCCGAGCGCGATTCTCGCGGCATCGGTGTGATGATCGTAATGGTGATCGACATCGTGGGAATGATCATCTTGATAGTGGTCATCATGGTGATCGTCATGGTAATGATCCGCCCCACCACCATGTCCGCCGCCATATCCACCACCATGTCCGCCGCCGCCATGCCCACCACCTCCGTGTCCGCCGCCACCATGTCCGCCGCCGCCGTGTGCCATACCGACCGAATATTGAGCGAATAGCAGCACTGTAGAAAGGGCCGTTATAGATGAAATTTTAAGTACAGTTTTGAACACAGGTTTTCTCCTAGGTTTAAATCTTCGCCAAGTTTAATTCAGACGGGTCCAACGACATCAAAAGTAATGGTTCTATGACCGAAACAGACCCTCGATACTTGTAATACCACACTTTAGCCTATTCAAAGTCTTTGTTGAAATGTTTACGCACTGGCATCCCCCCACGCAGAACGATGCCCCTTTCAAACTGGCCGACATGCGGCGACCGCTCAAATCGGCAAGAAGCCCCACCTAGAAAAATGCATGTAAGCCATCGACGGCCCGAGCGTTGCCTTGCCTCCTTCAACCCCTGAAATCACCGTGAACTAGGGGATAAAATACGCCGCGGATTAGGGCATAATCCAGACAAGAGGATTAAAAACAGTTCAGAGCGCCTATTGATTTTCATATTCAAATATATCGGCAAATGATTGGCGTAACTCCGCAATTCGAACTCGGCGCGACCGATCGCTTTTGTCGCAGTTGTTCTACTCTGCGCCACGATAGCAACGGCGAAGGCCCCTCAAGCTGACTTAGTCCTAAAAATATGCTATATTACCTTAAGTTGGTAGGTATTTGATGGCAAAGGCGGCGATTGGGAGGCTTGCGATATGATCATCCGAATATTTCAAGTGGTTGCGAGATCGGGTAAAGAGGAGGAGTTTAGTAAATTCTTCCACGAGACTGCGATCCCAATGATGCGCGCAACAAAAGGCATCGTCCAAGTGTTGCCCGGCGCCCCTCGTCCGGACTCTCCAAGGGAATTTAGTTTTGTGATGGTTTGGGACAGTCTGGACGCATTAAAAGCCTTCGCCGGTGAAGACTATCAGAGCCCCCATATTGACCCTGCCGAGGCCGAATTGGTCGAAACTCGGAGGATAACGCATTACGACCTCGTTGAGGCGGGCTAAGCGATGTTGGAGTTCGACGCCAAAACAAACCGATTGCTGGAAGTCGCCTATCAAGGGGCGGATGTCACCCGAAGACGCCAAGCGTCCTTTGATGCCCTGCAACCTGCCCCTGGCGAAACCATTCTGGATATCGGCTGTGGCAATGGTCTTCTAACATTGGAGTTAGCGCGGGCTGTTGGAACCGCGGGAAAAGTGGTCGGTATTGATCCAAGCCCTGATATGCGAACGGCTGCGATTGCGCGGTGCAAAGAGTTTGAAACCGTCGATATTTTGGATGCTCAAGCCATCGGAATACCGATGAAGAATGGGAGCGCCGACAAAGCGGCCTCAATACAGGTGTTCGAATATGTGGAGGATTTGCCCGCCGCATCAAAAGAGGTCTTTCGGGTGCTGCGCAAGGGGGGACGATTGGCGATTGGGGATCTCCATCTCGATAGTCTGATCTGGCACAGTGATGATCCGGATCGCATGGCGCGGATGATTGCAGCTTGGGACCACCATTTTGTGGAGCGGCGTATCCCCGCGGTTCTGCCTTCGTTTTTACGGGAGGCCGGATTTGTCGTCGACGAGATAAGGCCCGTGACCGTCTGCGATTATGTTTTAAAAACAGACGGGCTGGCAAATTTGATGATGCACGTCATGGAAGCCTACGTCGTAGGCCAAGGCCACATTTCTGAAAATGAGGGTCGCTTATGGAGAGAGGAACAACACGCTCTTGCAAAAAAGGGTCGCTTTTTCTTTTCGATCACGCATTTCGTCCTTTGCGCGCGAAAGCCTTGATTCCTTAAGGTCAACGCGTCCGCAAAACCTCCGTTGGGACGTTTTTAGGTTTTAATTGCTGTCGCCACAGTTCGAGAGCACGATGTTTTGCCCTGCCCTTACTGCCTACCCTCGATTAGTTTCAACAGCATAGATTTTGGTCCGCTTACACATTGCGGGGTGGTCAACGGCTCAATCGTGCGGCCACCAACTTCTGCATCTTCCAAAGATAGCCATCATGAATACCGCGATCTTCCAAATGCTCCACCGTGCTGCGTAGGTACTCGGCCATTGATCCGCGCTCCCCGGCCGCCGTCGCAAGCGCCTCGACAATTACGTCTTCCGCGAGGTCTGGAAGATAAGCTGGGTGCGACGTATCGAGCACGACAATAAGGGCGCGAATTGGGCCACTGTCAGTACGGACGTCGGCCCATTTCATATGCAATTTCTCCCACTGGATCGGGTGTTCACGGCGCACTACTCGTTCGAGGTTTTCTCTGAGGGTCACATTGGGCAATCGAAAGGCCACACCGCGGCAAGATCCTCCACTTTCAAGGCCCAACATGATGCCGGGTCGTTCTGGAGTGCCGCGATAGATCCGCACCCATCCGAGGCAAAAAGAACGTCGATAGCCAGCAAGTGTGCCCAATCGCTCTTCCACGAAATCAAATTCTGGGCTCCAGATTAGCGAACCATAGGCAAATATCCAGACCTCACCTGAAGGGGGTGCGCCGGCCAACAATTCCTCAACAGCGCCTGCATAATCTACGTCCGTCGGCAAATCGTCCCGTGAGGAGAGTTTTCCGCTTTCTCCTTCAAACGGAGGAACGCGGGAGACAAGCTCCTTGGTTAAATGCATTTGGTGGGGCTCCATTGCTTGTTACTCCATTTTATTGTCACAACTTTGCGTATTAGAAATCGCGGGGAAAGAGGGCCATAAATACCGTCGCGCCCTCTTTGCTGCCGCAGCTAAAACAGTCCAATAACAAAAGTTTAGTCAGAGTCTCTCGCCGAAAGCTATTTTGCAAATAGAGTGAAGCGATGCCGCGTAATCTCTCTTATTATATGCCTTAAACAGTATCTGGCAACATTTTTTCTGCTCCAAATACATTGACGCATTGGTCTGGATTAGGCAGAGGCGCATTCGCGCTGGGCCAGATTTCCTGAGGTAATTCCTCCTTGGTGAGGGCACTCCTGAATATCTGCCAACTCATGCAACAGGTGCCTGCAGCCTTTTCACCCACATCACCCTCACGCCGGACAGGGTTTCCTTAGCCATTGAACGGGCTGTAAGATTTTTGGCTATGGAAACGCTTGTAGGGGGCCAAAACGTAGAAACCCACGCGAAGATGGCTTGCCATTTATCAATGGTCGGGAGTGACAGGTTTAGACTATGTTTTCCATTTTCAAGAATAAAAACTTCAATTTAGATAGGATAGTCGGGTCACAAAAATGGTACAAGATTAAGCAATCCTGACGACGGCAAGTACGAAGGATTGCAAGGCACGGCCGCCACAGTTCATTCAGGGGAAACACTCTATGTGTTTCTGCTCCGACGTGTACAAGTCAACGGTGATGTATCGTCGTCGTGCACGGGCAGACGTAACTCAAATCCCAGCAAATCTAACACGCTGCCAGTATTCCTGCCTTCCCTTGTATAGTATGTTCGTCTTATTCTTAGGAATTTCGCGTTTAGGTGGGGGACGTTTTGGGGTATTTTAAGAATGCCACAAAAGAACTTAAGGCGACCCGAGAAAGCATTGTCGCCAAGGTTCGTCGAAACCGTGAACAAACTGGGCAAATATTTCGATGGGCAAGGCTTGTTTCTCCGCGTGGCAAAAAACGGTGCGCGGCAATGGGTGCAGCGCATCACCATTCGTCGTAAAAGATGTGAAATTGGGTTGGGCAGCCTGCCCACAGTATCATTAGCGACTGCACGCAAGCTTGCATTTAAAATTCGCGGCAAGGCTATGCTCAGGGGAGACCCTTTGGCCGACAAGCGCAAAACGCGCAAGGTTTTTACCTTTGCAGAAGCAGGATTTGGAGACCACCGTACAGGATGTGTTGCGCGTTCTGGAACCGATTTGGCTTGAAAAGACGGAAACCACACCACGTCTGCGCGGGCGGATCGAGAACGTCCTATCGTGGGCGACTGTGGCCGGACACCGGTCTGGAAACAACCCCGCGCGCTGGAAGGGCAACCTGTCAAAAATCCGTCCCAAGCCCACAAAGGTCGCCAACTCCAATCACCAACCGGCGCTGGCCTTAGGTGGTGTACCCCGCTGGTGGGTGAGCCTTGGACAGCGCGACGGGATGGCTGCACGCGCGTTACGGTTTCTTAGGCTCACCGCTGCACATTCAGGTGAGGTGCGTGGAATGACGTGGGATGAACTCGATATCGGCGAAGACGCTATTTCTAGCATGCCCACTGTTTGGAGCATTCCGGCCGCTCGCATGAAAAACGGCAAGCTGCATCGTGTGCCGCTGACAGAAGAAGCCGTAACCCTTCTTGATGCTTTGCCACGGTTCAATGACACACCTTGTTTTCAGCGCCTCAAGGCGGCATGCTATCGGATATGTCGATTTCGGCCGTCATGCGGCGAATGCAGGACGGCTGGTCGGTTTGAATGTCGCGAACGGCCCCAAGCGGCCGTTGGGCAGATTTGCGACAAATGGCGGCTAGTTGGCTGTTGCTGTGAAAACAATGGGCGGGATTGGCAACGTCCACGGACCTTTTGTTTCTTATATGGATTTGACTTAATCGGTCATCGCCGCTCGGATGTTGGTCAGCGCGTCGAGTTGCCGTGAAGGTATAAATATTGCCCGCCGTTTCATCGTGCCAGGCAATGTATGCCACAGTGCCGCCTATTTGCGTAACATCCAATTCAAAGTTCATACCCAGATCAGAGCTTTCCTCGATTTCTGCGAAACACTTTGCAATTTTTTACTGCCAAGCCTGACTGTTCGTTTACTAACAATACTTTTCGAGACTCCGTTCGAAGCTGTTGGAGAGCGCTCATCAAAATTTAAAATATAAAAATGATCCATTTTTGGATGCGATGCGTAACCCATACATTAAATCAAATGGGAGATAGATTATGAAACGAAGAAATGCGCTGAAATCGATTGCCGCAGTTGGACTGATTGCGCTGACAGCAGGCTGCTCGACCGGAAATATGAAGGGCGATGACATTGTTGATGTTGCATCATCTAACAGTGATTTTACGACTCTTGTAGCAGCGGTTTCGGAAGCTGGACTCGTCGAAACACTTAAGGGGGACGGACCATTTACTGTTTTTGCTCCGACCAACGAAGCATTCGCAGCGTTGCCAGCTGGTACAGTTGAAAGCCTTCTAAAACCAGAGAATAGGGATCAACTTGTCTCCATTTTGACATACCACGTTGTGTCTGGGTATTACTCAGCAAGCGCTCTTTCGGGGAGCAATGGACCTTTGACGACGGTCCAGGGTGGCACAATTAGTGTTAACGGGTTGGACGGAGTTAAAATCAACGACTCGACTGTAATTATTGCGGATGTTCCTGCGTCCAATGGAGTGATCCACGCGATAGACAAAGTGCTCTTACCCTAAAAGGCAAGTACAATTTGAAGTGGAAGCCCCGATGGTTTTCGGGGCTTTTTTTTTTGCATTCGTTTTTCAATTTCATAGAGCGTCGATTTACAGGAATTAATCCTTTGAACAACGAGAATTTTGCGTTTGGATTTGTTTCAAAATATGAGAGAACAATTATTACTGGTCCTGCGGTTCTGGAAAATCCGTCTTTATCGAAGGTGCCCTTCGAAAAGTAGCGGGGACCAACCTGTACTGCGCTTATTGTCGAATGCTGCATTCGCAGACACAGGGCGACGTGGTCTTCTCTTAGGCCCCCAGCCTTTTTATCTAACTGAAACTCCTCGCGCATTAAGGCAAGCGCTCGCTACCAAGAAAAAGTGATACTCGAGTTTTGGGCCCGTATGACAAGACAAGATAGGAAAAAATCGCCATCGGAAGACTTTGCTATTCGAGACGAAGGTCTTGCAGGCCTGCGCGTACCATTGTCTTTGTATCGTCGCTGTCGGATGATACGGCGAGGCCGACCAGAACGGTTTTTGGCTCACCGAAAGCCCTTTTATAGTCTGCAGCCAGATCTACGCTTTCGCCAAATTCACCAGTCCCCGCGGATCGAAGTATGATCGTTTTCCCGCGCATTCCCAAGTAGGGTGACGGAACAATGTCGCCCCGTGCGTAATTGCCCCCCCAAACATACATCAAGATACGAGCGTCATTCACCTTTAGCAGTTTTCGAATATTGGAATTTCGGTTTTTTTCAGCAACCTCAGGCGGCACAAACACAAAGTAGAGCGCAAGATTGCGATCGTCACCGCCCTTTTTCGAGAGCGTCGTGGGAGGAACACTGTTATCGACGGACCAATTCCACTTCGCGGTAACTGCACTACTGTCCGAGGCGGGCAGTCGAGTCCATAGCAGCGATACTGAGCCGTCCGATATCACCCTTACGCCTTGGCGCGACTGAGTCCACTTGTTGCTGGAGAAAAGAGAAAACTTCTGTTCAATCCAGTTTCCAAAAAACATGGCGTGTGTTTCAGTAGCGGTCAAACCAAACGCCAGAACAAAAATGAGTATTGCCTTCATTTACCCCGCCCTATTTGTGATCCAAGGATTTACTCGTGCTCACCATCAGAGCGGCGACCTGAACCCTTTGTGAATAAATTCGGTTTCGTCGCTGCAGCGGTATAAGTCGCGACCGTAATCGCTGCGGCCCCTATCAATACTGTATGTCCAATAATGCTCGCAGCAAGTACCGTGTAGCTTCCGATTGCGACGGCAAAAGCAGCGGCCCACATTAGCCCCAACGCTTGCAGAACATAATGCCGTGTCGAGACATCTGAAATGTGACGAAGCGGGCTTACTTCAGAATTAAATATGAAGTTCCATCCATTGACCAGTAACTGTCTCATTTTACTTTCCTTCCAATCTAGGCATTCCTGAATTTGAACACCGTTAATTAAAACTTTCTGACTAAAATTTAAACTCATCTACATTACGGGCAAATAGCGTTTTCGGATCACTTTTAAAATCATCAAGGAATGTGGCTTCTCCAAGAGCCTGTGGGGGTACGGAGTTGCATGCGCTTCTTTTAGCAAAGCCGACGTTCACGAAAATTGCAGCGAAAGGCCGCATTCCGCCCAAACTGACCATGTCTGCTCACTGCCCAGAGCGGCCACTCATCGCCATAGTGCAACTTCCCTGAAGCAGACATCATTTAGGATGTCAAAAAATTGGTTTCACCGGTTCAGTTCGGTACCTCTTTTTGAACTCACGGAGCACCATCTCAAGCGTCGCCTCAAAAATGCTCTGGTCAAACATCATCGTTTTCTTTGGCTCGTGGAGATAGCGCCAGTCTACGAATGCGTCTTTGTGCTGTGAAAGAATGTCGCGAATACCATAATCGACGAAAACGACGCTAGAATGAGGCGAATTTACCGATCGTTTAAACGCGTCATCGAGCCGCTAATGACTTTCAGGCAGCAAGCCATCAAACAGCTTTAACAGATCATGTGACTTGATGACTTTTGGATCGTCGTGATCGAAAACGAACCACGCCTTTAGCGCCAATTCCATCGACAGCGCTAACAGCATGGGCTCTACACCAACATGCCCGAGATCACTCCAGTCATCAATCTCTTCAAAACGCTGATCTGGAAAGCTCTTCGTTTTTTTGCAAAATCGCCTTGGAGGCATCACTAATCCGGATTGCCGTTGATAATCGAGCGCTCATTTTGGTTCCCGTTGTTTGTCCATTCCCAAATTGGAAGCCGAGCAGAGCTAACTCAAGAGGATAATTCCATGGATTTCGGCCCAAAGCACTTTAGCTCAATGGATTAAGCGCCATAGTTGATAGAGCGCAATACCAGACGCAGGCACGGCCAGAGACGGCCATCCACCGTAAGACAGGCAATCTTCGCGCGGTCCAACTTTTGCTTGGACATACCAAGGTGGACAGCACGGTGCGGTATTTAGGTGTCGAGCTTGAAAATGCGTTGAGAATTGCCACGACGATCGGCTTTTTGCCGTTCGTCTTTCCGGGCAGATCTTGCATCAAGGCTGGGTCAGTGACTACTCAGAGCCCACCTATCCAGTTTTCCGAAACGTACTGAATGAACGCTGTTTCGCACGTCAGCCGCCATTTCAAGAATTTATTGTACCGTTTGTGTCTATTTGGGGCCACCATCCCCTTCCGTTGACCTGGCCTTTGCCGACGTCCAAAATTGTCAAGTGTTCCACCGGCTGGCTTGAGGGCAGGTATTTGTAAGTTTACCGATCACGGGATGAGCACAACCGGACTACGCAAAGCATCGATCCCCATCGGATATTCTTTTGCACAATCAGTTGCAGTCTGAATTGTCCATTAAATCGTTGGGCATCTGGGTATTGCAGAGCAGTGCCGGTTGGAGGTCAGTATTCTCCATCAAGGCACCCTCAAACACAGCACCGCGCAAATCGGCACCTTCAAAGGATACATTGATAAGGGTTGCACCGGTAAAACTTGCACCTCGCAGGTTGGCAGACGCAAAATTTACGTCTCGCAACACAGACCCAATAAAGACCGCGATACTGAGTTGAGCCGCGTGAAAATCAACCGCGCTCAAGCGTGATTCCTTGAGGTTTATTCCCGTCAATCTGAGTTCGGAAAAATCCACGTCTTCGAAGCTGCACCCCCTGCAATTTCCGAGCATTCGCATTTCTTCCGACTTGTCGGCGTCTTGGGCGTAAGCGAAGTTAGCGATCACAAACATTATCATGACCATTGCCGTTTTTATCATTTTTGATCTCGAGTCCGCTCACGCGCAAATGTTTCATTTCAGGCCTCACAAGATTTATTTGGCCGTTCAAAAATCGAATAGCTCACCCAGAAGGTATCCGCGCCGCTTATTCCGAGGCTTGTCACGTTCCCTGCGACGGTAACCATCGTCCCAGTCGCGATCCTCAGCGCCTGTTGTGCTTGTCCCGCGGGAAGTTGGGCAGTAATCAATTTCCACACCGCAGCGATCAGTCATCACTAGGGTTTCGCCATCAACCGGACATTTCATCGTATTTTTGAACCTTTGGTTTGGGGTTATGGCTGTCGGAAGGCTATTTGGTTCAGTTAAAGCAATCAAATCGGGATTATCCCTTCGATACACTTCAAGTGTTCCTCATTTTTCCCGCGCTCTTCTCACTAATCAAAATGGCTACTGCTCTTTGAATTTCAATGACGTCACCGGGACGTAGGCGTTGTTTTGCTGATCCCAGAAAACCTTTTTTACCCCATTGTTCCGGCATCAAAATTTCGCTTTGAGCCAAGATAGACCTTCTTGACGGCGAACGAACGCTGATATCTTTTTCTAGGGCACCAGTGGCCAAATGAGCGGGATCAGTAACACCGTCGTTGTCCCGGTAATGATATTCATCGGAATACCGATCTTGAGGAAATCAGTGAATCTGTACCCACCAGCGTTATAGACGAGCGTATTGGTCTGGTAGCCGATTGGCGTCGCAAAGCTTGCGCTTGCAGCAAACATCACAGCTACAACGAAAGGACGCGGATCAAGGCCAAGCTGGATTGCCACGCCCGCAGCGATCGGTGCCAGCAGGACGGCGACTGCATTGTTGGTGACCAGCTCCGTCAGGATCGACGTCAGGGCAAAGACCAGTGCAAGGGCGACAATCGGTTGGACCGTGGACAGCAGCGGCGATACCTTGGCGACGATCAGCGCAAGCGCCCCCGAATTGTCCAATGCGCTCCCCAATGTCAGCATCGAAACGATCAGCAACAGCAACCGGCCATCGATCGCCCCCACTCCTTCATCCGCATCAATGCAGTTTGTCAGCAAAACCACCGCAACCCCGATCAGCGCAAGGGTCAGGATCGGGGCCACATTCAGGGCCGCCAAAACAACAACGGCAACCATGGTGGCAATCGCGATGGGGGCTTTCTTGCGGCGAAAGCCCCGCGAGGTCACGGGGGAAAGCTCGATCAACTGTTCTTCGACGGCAAGCCGCGTGATATCTTCCTGCGCACCGTCAAGTAGGAGAGTATCGCCGACCTCCAGTTTCATCTTCGCAAGACGCATGTCGACCGCTGCTCCCTTTCGGTGGAGTGCGACCGGATAGACCCCGAAACGGCGGCGCCACTGCAAGCGCCCGACCATCCTGTGCAGCGCTTTCGAATTCGGGCCGATCAGGACCTCGACAATCGACGTGCGCCGGGCGGTCGACGGCTCGGTGCCCAGAACGGCGTTGCCCACAGCAGCGCCGTCGCGAAACCCCATGATCTCGGTATCTGTGGTCTTCACAACCACAACATCACCAGCCGCCATCGTCGATGTGGCGAGGGTTGCGCGCAGGGAAAGGTCGCCACAGACAAGATCAACGACCCGACTTCCGGCCTTCTTAAAAGCGTCAACTTCCAGCACAGTCTTGCTGATCAATGGCGAGCCCGCAGGAATAAACAGTTCAACCAGCCAGGTGCGGCCGTCGCGCTTGGACTGAACCTCTCCGACCGTCTGTCGCACGGGCAGAAGGCGCGGAGCGGCGATCGCCAGAAAAGCTCCGCCAACGATGGTGACGACGATTCCGACAGGCGCGATCTCGAACAGACTGAACGGAGCCATCCCCAGATCGCGTGCAACGCCATCCACCAGCAGGTTCGTCGAGGTCCCGATCAGCGAACAGGTGCCGCCAAGAATAACCATGTAAGACAGCGGGATAAGAAGGTGCGAAGCCGCAATCTTCATTTGACGCGCAAGGGTGATCACGACCGGAATCAGCACAATGGCCACCGGTGTGTTGTTCATGAAAACCGAGGCCCCGGCAGCGGCACTGAAGAACAGCGCGAGTGTCAGGACCGGACGGGTCGACGCATATCGACCAAGGACATTGCTGAGGGCCTCAAGTACGCCCGTCCGGACAAGGGCCGCGCTGAGGACGAACATCGCGCCAATGGTTGCAGGTGCAGGATTAGCGAGCGCATCCAGAACATCGGTCGGCTTGACAAGTCCGATGGCAAGAGCTGTTGCCGCCCCGCAAAAGGCGACAACATCCGGGGATCGCAGTTCCAGAACAAAGGCTGTAAAAACACCGAGGAACAAGATTACGGCAACGTAAGGTGCCAGTGTCAAAAAGTCGATTTCCATGATGTGTTCAGGCTCCTTTAGGCCAGTGGCGACGCGGGTTCAGGCTCTCTCGACTTGAACTGCATCCTTGTTTTCTTATCATTCATTCAGGTGCAATAAACGGTCAGAGTGACCTTGCCCAGTGAACTGCGATAGAGGTATCTCGCCGGGGGATTGCGCCCCCGGCGATGGTCGTTTTCAGGCCAGATTGCGCAGGTCATCCGGCATAACCGCAACCTTGTTGCGCTGCGCGAGCCAGGCGAGGACCGGACCCGCCACAAACAACGAAGACGCGGTGGCGATTGTCACGCCCGCAATCATTGGCCAGGCAAAGCCCGATACCGCAGGCCCGCCCCAGATCGCCATCGGCACAATCGCTGCGAGCGTTGTACCAGAGGTAAAGATGCACCGAGCCAGAACCTGATTGAGACTTCGGTCGATGACATCAGCCAAGGGGTCTTCACGGCCTTCAGCAAGGTGTTCGCGGATCCGGTCATAGACCACGACCTTGTCGTTGACCGAATAACCGATCAGCGTCAGCAGGGCGACGATAGTGGTCAGGTTCACCTCCCATCCCATTAGGGCGATGAAGCCAAAGGTTTTGGTGACGTCAAGGAAAAGCACCGCGATGGCACCGGCAGCAAAGTGCCATTCGAACCGGACCCAAATGTAGGCCAACATCGCCAGGACCGCGAGGCCAAGTGCCAGCAAGCCGGTGGTTGCCAGTTCGCCGCTGATCGTTGGGCCAACAAGGTCGATCTGGTTGAACACCGCATCTGGGATCACGTCTGTTGCTGCACGTTCGACGGCGGCAACCGTGGCCTGCCCGACCTCACCCTGCACCCGGATCAGCGCTTCATTGGGATTGCCGAAGGCCTGCAGGCTCGCGTCGCCCGGAACCTGTTGCGCGATGGCGGCACGCAACTCGGACAACGGGACGGGCACGTCCGAGCGCAGGACCATCTGCACCCCGCCGGTAAAATCAATCCCAAGGTTAGGCCCAGGCACCGCAAGCAGGCCCAGCGACCCCACAGACAGCACTGCCGATATCGCAAGTGCGAGTCGCCCGCGCCGCATGAAGGAAAGTCTCCTCGGCGCGGGCACGCCACCAAACAGCGGCGCGATGTCGAGCCGCTTGAGTTTGCGGCGACGCACCAGCGTCTCCATCATGAACCGCATCAGCGCGACGGCCGTGAACATCGAGATGACGATGCCAAGGCTCATCGTGACGGCAAATCCCCGGATCGCCCCGGCGCCAAACATGAAAAGCAACACCATCGCCAGTAGCGTTGTGATGTTGGCGTCAAGGATTGTCGCCCAGGCCCGCCCATAACCGAGCGTCAGCGCCTTGATCGCGATCGCACCTTTGGCGGTTTCTTCGCGGATACGGCTAAAGATCAGGATGTTGCTGTCCACTGCAATGCCAAGACACAGGATAATCCCGGCGATCCCCGGCAACGTCAGCGTCGCCCCCAAAAGTCCCAACGCGGTCAGCGTAAGTATTACGTTCAGCCCAAGAATGGCGCTGGCCAGAAGGCCCCAACCGCCGTAAAGCCCAACCATGATCGCCACCACCAGCGCCAGACCGATTGCGCCCGTCACCAACCCAGCACGGATGGAATCCGCACCAAGTGTTGCACCCACGCTGCGTTCCTCGATCACGTCGAGCGAGGCAGGCAGTGCGCCCGAGTTCAGAAGCACCGCCAACGTCTGCGCCTCCTCAAGCGTGAAATCGCCGGTGATCTGACCTTGGCCGCCCGGAATGGCCTGCTGGATGACCGGGGCGGTCAGAACTTCACCATCCAAAACAACCGCAAACCTTTGACCGATATTGGCGGCCGTAATCTGGGCAAATGCAACGCCGCCCTGCCGGTCGAAATTAAAGGTAACCATCGGCTGGCCGGTGTCGGGTTCGAACCCCGAGGCCGCCGCATCCAGCTGATCGCCCGACAGTGCCACACGGTCTTCAACCGGGATCTCGCCCGTGCCGTCCCGAAGCGGCAGCAGCGTCACGCCCGGTCCGGGCCCCGGTGCGACCATTTGGAAACTCATCTTTGCAGTCGATCCCAAGAGCGCGCGCAATTGGGCCGGGTTCTCGACGCCCGGCATCTGGACAAGGATGCGATCATCGCCGACCCGGCTGATCACCGGCTCGGAGACACCGACCTGATCAACCCGGTGACGGATCACTTCGAGGCTGGCATCGGCGGCATCGCTTGCCGCGCGGTCAAGTCCGGATGACGTTAGGGACAACCGCACTAGGCCGTCGGACAGGTCGAGGGTAAAGTCCGGTGGGATACCGGACTGAGCGGTGGCGGACGCCACCACCTGCAAAGCCGCCAGTAGCGCGTCGTTTGCGGGAGCAGACAACGCGGTGCCGTTCACCCGGATCGTTGCCGGGTTCAGGTTCAGCGTGCGCATCTCGGATACAAGTATCTGACGCAACTCCTCAAGGCGCGCGGTTGCCAGATCCGCGCGATTGATGGCGAGCAGCAGATGCGCGCCACCCTGCAGATCAAGGCCGAGTGAGACCGTCTGGCTGGTTGCCCAAGGCGGCAGCGTGTCGCGTATATCTTTGGAAAGAAAGTTCGGAAGGGCCGTCACCACTGCCAGTAGCAGAAGGACGGCATAGGTCATCACGACCCATGCTGGTCGGCGCATTTTCAGTATCCTTTGGTGCCTGAGTGTTCGGTTTGACGTCGGGATGTCAGACCGCAGGCGGCCCCCGAACTGGCGGAAGGATAGTGATTGCAGGAGTAGAAACGGATGCCACATATTGCCACGACACAGGCGCCAGCGTTAGTCGTGGCTTGGGAACTTTTGGTGCGGGCGCAGTGGCCTGCGGTGTGTCGCCCTCGGGCAATGGCGCGCCTATCAGATGGCTTTGCGCCGTAAGAATGACCGGTGCAAATGCGGTCACAAGTGCCTCAACGGGGCCCTTGTGCGTGGCAGTTCGTTTCGCGCCGACATGATGCGCCCCAAAAAGCGCAACCGCCAGCACAAGGGATAGCCGTGACAAAATCGCGGCTATCCCCCTTGCGGCTTTGCCACGCCCCTTTGTCATCCCTGCGCAGCCCAGACATAGGCGGCATATCCCGCCAGCATCACGCCCCCAACGCCGCGTCCAATCACCGGTCGGGTCAGCAGAAGCAAGGTCAACACCAGCGACACGGCAATCATCACCGGAAGGTCGAAGGTCAGGAACCGCGACGCCACCGGGATCGGCGCGATCAGTGCGGTGACGCCAAGAATGCCCAGAACGTTGAAGATGTTCGACCCGATGATATTGCCGATAGCGATTTCGGACTGACGACGAACGGCCGCGATCAAGGATGTGGCAAGTTCCGGTAGGGACGTTCCGACGGCGACGATTGTCAGTCCGATGAATGCCTCCGAAATGCCATACCCACGCGCGATCGAGACTGCACCGTCTACCAAAAACCGCGCGCCGACCATCAAGGCGACAAGCCCGCCGATGACCCAGAGCACCGACACAAGCGTTGAGGCCGGAGGTTCCAGACTGTCGTCCTCCGCCGCGGCCTCACCCGACTTCAGATAGGCCCAGATCAGATAGGCCACCAAGACGCCGAACAGAACCAGCCCGGACAAGCGCGTCATCTGGCCAAAGGCGAAAATCGGCACCAGAAAAATTGCCACTGACATCATAACCGCCGTGTCGCGCCGCAGGGTCGCGCCCATGACCTTGATCGGCCAGACCAGAGCCGAGAGGCCGACGATCAGCAAGATGTTGGCGATGTTGGACCCGATGATGTTGCCCAACGCGATATCGGGAACGCCGCGCCAAGCTGCGTCGACCGAAACCAGAAGTTCAGGCGTAGATGTGCCGAAGCCCACGACAGTCAGGCCGATCAGCAGCGGCGGGATCGCCAAGCGCCGAGCGATGCCGACACTGCCCCGCACAAGCGCCTCGCCGCCGAAGAACAGACCGAGCAGTCCGACGAACAGGTAAAAATAGTCCAAATTGTTGCCCCCAGGGGCGAGTGATGTGCCCTTGATTGAAAATTATGGATGAGGCCGAGCGCTTGCAAGGGCTGCCCAAAGATAATTCTCGGACGGACAAGCCGCACAAATATGCTACGCAGCGACCCTTGAAGGAAAGCAGTGGCGACACGACTTCTAATATTGGATCCCAAGGCGGGAGGACGTTACCCATTCCTGCCAAAAGAAAAGCGCCCGCGCAGAAACAAAGGAGATGGTGGATGACCACCATGATCTCATCATCGAGTGCCATGTCAAAAGGCGACGCCTCCGGTCCTGACGGCTATGCATATTTTGCTGACCGACGGAAAAGGGTCGACCAATTCATTGATCACCACTTTACCTGGCCTGGGACCTTGCATCTACACAGCGCCGCGTTTGGTTGGGATGTCCTGCGTGCGCCGATCAACGTGATCCTGTCTCCGGTCCTCGTCCTGACTCGGATCGTCGCCATTGTGTGTCGGCGGATCAGGTTGCCTGCAATTGCCAACTGGCTTGCGGCGCGGCGTATCCTGCTGCCCACGGCGGTCTCGCGTCGGGTAGAGGCTCTTATTGCGACTGACCTTCTGGTCCTGCCTATGTCGCAAGGGGCAGCGGCTTGTGACCCGTGTGCGCTGTCTCGCGCCGTTCTTGCAGCCCCCCAGTTTCGCGAGTTGATCCGTAAACGCGCAGACGCGGCAGAGGTGCAGGTTCTCGGTAAGAGGATTGCGGATGCGCTTGGTGACTACGCGGGGACGCGGTCGGCGGTGGCAGAGATGACCACGGGCCTGGTCACGCTGACCGTGGGCGCGTTTGTGTTCCAGGCTCTGACACCTGGCATGATATCGATGGCACCCGGCGTTGCGGACGCCATGGCCCAGACCACAGCTATTGCGGAATTTCCCATGGGTCAGACCATCGGAGGCCTATGGTACGGCATGTTCCCCACAGGCGCATCACCCCTGTTTTTTGCCGCAAGTGTGACGATCCTTATCATGATTGGGTCGGTCTTTGCAGCGTTTGCGGGTGTGCTGGCCGATCCGATCCAGAGCCGTCTTGGCATTCACCGCCGTCGTCTAATGCGCCTGATCGACACGCTTGAGGTGGAGCTTTGCGGTCCCGGCGACAAGCCCTTCGCCGTACGCGAACACTACTACGCTCGGCTGTGGGACCTTTGGGATATCGTCGGCAGCGCATTTCGGCTCTTTCGGAACTAGCGCGCGGCTTGATGGTCCGGCATCGTAATATTTAACACAAAACCTGTGAAATGGATTCCGGAACTGTCCGGTAAAAGTTGGAGAAAATGGTCTTAGAAATTGCAGTCGTCATTCTGCTCACGTTCATCAATGGCGTGCTGGCGATGTCCGAACTTGCCATCGTGTCTGCCCGCCCCGCCCGATTGAAACTGATGGTTGACAAGGGCAGCAGGGGTGCCGCGATAGCCATCACGCTTGCCAAGGACCCCGGTCGGTTCCTGTCCAGTGTTCAGATCGGCATCACACTGGTGGGGGTGTTGGCGGGCGCTTTCTCCGGTGCGACGCTTGGTGCGCGTTTGTCCTCATCATTGGTTGAGGCGGGTTTGGCGGTGAAGTTTTCCCAGCCACTTGGTGTGGGGCTCGTGGTTGTGGCCATCACCTATCTGTCGCTGATCGTGGGCGAGCTTGTTCCCAAACAGATCGCTTTGCGTGCGCCCGAACAGGTCGCGGCCCGCATGGCGCCGATGATGGGCCTCATTGCGCGCGTCGCAGCACCGCTGATCTGGGTGCTTGATCGGTCCGGCAAGATTGTATTGCGTCTGCTCGGTCAGTCCGGCGCCCAGTCGCGAAAGGTGAGCGATGAAGAAGTGCGCCTGATCATCGCCGAGGCCGAAAGCACCGGAGCCATGAACCGCGCCGAAAGCGGGATGATCGCGGGTGTCATGCGCGTGGCCGACCGTACGGCGCGCGGGCTTATGACGCCGCGCCACGAGGTTGAAACGCTCAACGCATCCAGCAGCACAGCGCAGATCCTCAAACAGCTTCGCGGGATGAGCCGGTCCAGACTGCCGGTTCAGGACGGCGATGCAGACGACATCATCGGCGTGTTGATGACACGCAACATTCTGGGGCCCGCCTTGATGAACGAACCCTTCGATTTGCGCGCCCTGCTGCGTGAAGCGCCGGTCGTTCAGGGTGGACAAAGCGCGTTGGAGGTCATCGAACGGTTGCGCACGGCGCCCGCGCATATGGTGCTCGTCTATGATGAATATGGCCATTTCGAAGGTATCATCACACCGATGGACGTTTTGGAGGCCATAACCGGCGACTTCCCGGACAGTGAAGCGGACGAACCCAAAGTCGTCACACGTGTCGACGGATCGTACCTAGTCGCGGGCTGGATGCCCGTGGATGAATTCGCCGATCTGTTGTCGCTGGAGCTTGACGATGATCGTGATTACGAGACGGCAGCCGGATTTGTCCTTGAGAAGATCGGCAGGCTGCCCGAGGTCGCGGAACGATTTGATCTGCAGAACTGGTCAATCGAAGTCGTCGATCTGGATGGTCGCCGCATCGACAAGCTGCTGGTGACGCGCGTGAACTAGGGACCAAGACGGCTGCAATCTGCTGCGCCAGACAATCATTCCGAAATTTGCGATTTCCGGAACATTGATCAGCGGTTAATCGCTTGCCTAGATGTGACTGCTCTGTCCCTGCGATGACAATAGAAAATCAAGATCGCATGCAAAAAATTGATTTCTCTGGCAGGTGTTGTGCGCCAATTCGCCACTCACCACTTCGTATATGCTGGGTCAAGGTTTGCTCCTGAAGCTGCGGCGCGTTGGGTGAACGAGACTTTCGAGTACTCTTCAACCGTCTTTTTCGGAGTTTTGGTGACATGGACCTTCTTTTTGTCGATTTCTTGGGAAAACCTGTATGGAGTTGGATTGGTTTTCTTTTGCTCGTTCTGGCGCTTTTGATCTTCGACCTTGGCGTGTTGCAACGGAAATCCCACGGAATCGGAGTGCGCGAAAGCCTGATGCTGTCAGCCTTCTACATCAGCATCGGATTGCTGTTCTCGCTTTGGGTTTGGTACTTTTTGGGCCAACCGTCCGCACTTCAGTATTTGACCGGCTTTGTGGTTGAAAAAAGCCTCGCACTGGACAACATTTTCGTTATCGCGATGATCTTTGGATATTTCGGTGTGCCGCGCACCTATCAGCATCGGGTGCTGGTCTATGGCATCATTGGCGTTGTTATCTTGCGTGGTATCATGATCGGCCTTGGCGCGGCGGTGGTCGCGCGTTTTGATTGGGTTCTTTTGATTTTCGCGGCGTTTCTGATCTTTACGGGGATCAAGATGCTGATGTCGGGAGGCGGCGAATATGATGTTGCGGCCAATCCCGTGCTGCGGTTCATGAGAACCAAGTTTCGAGTGACCGAAGATCTGCATGGCGAACGCTTCTTTGTCCGCGTGCCTCACGCCAATACTGGCAAAGTGGCGCTATATGTGACGCCGCTCTTTCTGGCGCTTGTGATGGTCGAACTGGCCGATGTTATTTTCGCTGTCGACTCGATCCCCGCAATCTTTGCTATTACGCAGGATCCCTACATCATCTACACATCAAACATCTTCGCCATACTCGGTCTCAGGGCGCTGTATTTTGCTTTGTCTGCCATGATCCATCGCTTTACGTACCTTCCGACAGCATTGTCGCTGGTTCTGATCTTTATCGGTGGCAAGGTTATTGCAGCCGAGGTTCTGGGGCTGGAAAAGATACCTGCTTCGTTTTCGCTGGGGATCACGTTGACTATTCTGATTGGCGGAATCGCCGTGTCGCTGTGGCGAACTCGCGGAGCGGCTGATGGTTCGGTTTCTGCCCCAATGATCCAGGTCATAGCCGAATGAACACTCTGTCCTCAGGACTGCCCCTTGGCAATGGGGCACCCGCAAAGAAGCTATCGGACGTCCTGCGGGAACTCGATCAGGGCGCGGGCGATCGCATCTCGCTTGGCGATCTGATCACCGCACTTGGGGAACGAAGTTTCGTGCCTCTGATGATCCTGTTCTCGCTGCCGAACGTGTTCTTCTTCGTGCCCGGATCATCGGTCATCACGGGATTGCCACTTATATTCATCCTTTGTCAGCTCATACTTGGTCGGCCTGCGGTTTGGCTGCCCAAGGTTTTGAACGAGCGTTTCATAGAGCATGTCACGTTCACCCGGATTGTCATTAAGGCTGTCCCTTGGATCGAATGGGTCGAACGCATGGCGCGGCCGCGCTATTGGCCGTTTTCGCGGGTCGTGGCGGAAAG
This sequence comes from Falsihalocynthiibacter sp. CO-5D18, assembly GCF_041205445.1. Classification (NCBI taxonomy): domain Bacteria; kingdom Pseudomonadati; phylum Pseudomonadota; class Alphaproteobacteria; order Rhodobacterales; family Roseobacteraceae; genus Falsihalocynthiibacter; species Falsihalocynthiibacter sp. CO-5D18. The sequence continues at coordinate 294,754 of NZ_JBGFCF010000005.1, forward strand.
GGTCGTCGGACTTACCAGTCTCGTGATGGCCATTTTCATGTTCCTGCCGATCCCCTTTGCAAATGCCCTGCCTGCCGTGTCGGTGATCACGCTGGCACTCGGTCTGGGTGAACATGATGGGGTGTGGCTTGCTGGCGGCGTGGTTGCCAGTCTAGTATCAACCGTGATCGTCTGCGCCATTTTTTCGGCAGGCACCTTCGCAATGCTGAGCTTCTTTTAAGGACCCGAGTAATGCCATCGCAGAATGAAGCCTCCTCAGCGCTGCAAGGTCACGGAAACGACGCCCACCGCCCCAAACGGACCGCCGCTTTGACAATCGGCGCGGTTGGCATCGTTTACGGCGACATCGGCACAAGTCCGCTCTATGCGTTTCGCGAGGCGCTGCGCCCCGCCGCCGCAGATGGTTTGACCCAAGCTGAGATTCTTGGAGTCGTGTCCTTGCTGCTCTGGGCACTGATCCTGATCGTGACCCTGAAATACGTCTTGTTTCTTCTGCGCGCGGATAACCATGGTGAAGGCGGGATTTTGTCACTCGTGGCTCTCGTCCAAAAGAAACCCAGAAGAATTGGAGTGGCCTTCGTTCTGGGCGTGTCAGGTGCGGCCCTGTTTTTCGGGGACGCGATCATCACGCCGGCGATATCCGTTCTTTCCGCTGTCGAGGGCTTGAAGCTCGTCACTCCCTTGTTTGAGCCTTACGTGATCCCAATTGCTATCGGCATTCTCCTATCGCTGTTCATGGTGCAAAGCCGTGGGACCGGTCCGCTTGCCCGGTGGTTCGGCCCGATCACGGCAGTCTGGTTTCTTGTCATGGGGGCCGCAGGTGTGGCACAGATTGTAGAAAATCCAAGTATCCTGTGGGCCTTTGATCCCCGTTTTGCGATGTCCTTCATGACGGAGCATGGAAAAGTAGCATTTATCGTCTTGGGAGCAATATTCTTGGCCGTTACAGGCGCCGAGGCACTTTATGCCGACCTTGGACACTTTGGCCGCAAACCCATACAGATTGCCTGGTTTGCCCTCGTCTTTCCGGCGCTCGTGCTCAATTACTTGGGGCAAGGTGCGTTGGTCCTGCAGACGCCTTCAGCAGTGTCTGACCCTTTTTTTCTGATGGTGCCCTCTTGGGCGCTGCCAGGTTTGGTTATTTTGGCCACAATTGCTACGGTAATCGCAAGCCAGGCTGTCATTACAGGCGCGTTTTCGATGACCCGCCAAGCAATACATCTTGGGCTACTCCCGCGCCTCATGATCCGTCACACGTCAACCACCGAGACGGGCCAGATTTTTCTACCCGTCATCAACGCTCTGCTGCTCGTGGGCGTTGTGATCCTCGTACTTGCCTTTCAGACGTCGACGGCCTTGGCGGCGGCATATGGGATCGCGGTCAGCGGTACAATGATCGTCACGACGGCGCTCGCCTACCTCATGTTGCATCGGGTCTGGGGCATGCCAAAGGCCATTGCCATGGTGACGCTTGCCCCTATCTTGCTGATCGAGACCGTTTTCCTTGCTGCCAATCTCGCGAAAGTTCCGGACGGGGGGTATGTCCCGCTTCTACTTGGCGCAAGTTTGGTGATTGTTATGTGGACTTGGGCACGCGGTACACAGCAACTGTTCATGCAGTCTCGTAAAACTTCAGTGCCCTTGGATGATTTCATTCCGAGGATCGAAAAAAGCTCGGCTCTTCGTGCTCCCGGAACAGCCGTATTTCTGACCAGCGATGTTGCCGCCACGCCGCCGGCGCTCTTGCACAATCTCAAACACAATCATGTCCTGCACGAGCATATTATCGTCTTGACCGTCGAGACACGTGACGTACCGCGCGTGCCCGAGAACGAACGTGCTGTCATTGATCGTCTGAGCGATCGGTTCGAACGGATCAGTCTGCGGTTTGGCTTCATGGAAACGCCCAACGTCAACCGCGCGTTGGGGACTTGCCGCAAGCAGGGCCTGCAGTTCGAAGGCATGAAAACCACTTTCTTCCTTGGTCGCCGTAAGCTTGTCGCCAAAGCAGACATCGGGATGCCAATTTGGCAAGACCACCTCTACATTTTTATGTCGCGCTTGGCGGCCGATCCGTCCGATTTCTATCATCTGCCGCGTGACCGGGTCGTAGAATTGGGCTCGCAAGTTGCAGTTTAGCAGACCGCGCCGTCATTAATGTACATTCCGCATGTCCAACCTAGCAATTTAGCGCGACGAAACCTGACATTGGCCATGAAGTATCCAGTGGAAGCAAAGTCAGCATGTCGATTGTTGGGACGGACCTAAGCCTCCCCCTTTGAAGTGGTCCGTCCCTATCGTTAGGAAACGGAGGACCATAGATGGCCATGAAGAGGCCCAAGCCCGAAGAGATTGTCGTGAAGTTGCGGCAGGTTGAAGCTCAGAGGGGGCAAATTGATACCTTACCCCAGCCTTTGCGACCCTTCTTCCACCAAAACCGGATGCTCTCTAACCAACCGTATCAACATCTCGACATTCCGCCCTTAGTCCGGTGGTCTTACCGAGTTCTAGAAAACTGTGCAGTTGCATCGCGCACGAATGGTAGCAATGCGAATGTTGTACCGAAGTGTTGGCGGGAGGGCATTTGGGCCTCTCATTCTTTGCGCGATCAAATTCAATACGGAATACTATTGAGTATCTACAGGAGAGCGCAGACTGACGCAGTCATCAACTTGAAGAGCTTTTTCGACGGCCGCAGAGCCCGCGCTGCCGACATCGGCGCTAAACGTAGCGAAGGTCGGTTCCCGCCCCTAGTTACGATTTCTGCTAAAAACTAAATCAACCGTTAGAAGTAATCTTAAATTCTGCTGCGTGGCCCGTGGAAAAGGTCATTGCAGCGGTAAAGGCAATCGTCGGCGAGTTGAACGCCTTATCAACTATCGTGGATAGCATTCTAACGCCCTCCTAAAACGCACTGGAACCAAAACCTGGAGATTGTCTAGCCAAAGCAATCGATTAGCCCTAAAAACTTTCCCAGACACACCGTAACCAAGGCAAGAAAGTGGAAAACGGCTTTGTGCAACAAAAACCGAAAAGTCTGGGACTCAAGATGATTTGTGACGCAGTAACGCTTCCCAAACGCAGAAATAACTGCCGCCGCCGGTTAAGGCGAAGGACAATATTAGGAGAATGGCATAGGAACCCTCTTGGAAAGATCATTCTAAATACCTGTTAAAGCATAAAGAAATCGACTGAATACTTTTCTAATCCCTTCAAAATCAACCACGCGAGGGGAAATTTGAGTTGTGGAATTCATGTCTGGGCAATATGCACTTTAGGGCGAGGGTAGACTAGGAACCCATAGCTGCCGTTGTTCGTCGTCAGCCTTCAAAGAAGAATAGCCGGGCGTATCTGGCGCTTCACTATTTGATGCCGTCGCAAAAAACCTTTGTCCCAGTAAATCGGAACTGCCGTCGCCATCTTGCACTGTAGACGATCACTGACATTCCAGGCGTGATGTTTAGAGCAGACATGTTTGCCGCCGCATGCAGTTCTAGCTGTTGGGCAAGCCAAAAATTCTGCTGAGCCACCTGATTGAACGCCCTAAAACCGATACTTGGAAGGCTGGCAGTTATGGTTTTGGCAATCGTTCGGTGCAGGGCCAAGGATTGGTGTTTTTCACATGGATAACCGCTTGGCTCATATCGCCAGCCTGTGAACGTGCCGGGACCCCCAACTGACCAACAGCATCCGATGCTTCGTTTGTGACGGCAGTCCGTCCAAGACGCGACGGCGTTTCCGAAGAAATCGTTTTATACTCTTGATTTAGGCGCGGCATCCCCGTTTCGTCTGCGAAGATCAGCCTGGTATCCGGGTCTGTATGCACAGATGACCCTAAAATCGCCTGAACCATCTCATTGCTTGTATGAGTTTCCGCTGCGACACCAAGAACATGGGAACGAAGTGATTTTGTCCAGTTTTTCCAGCCCGACGCGGCCGAGCTTGCGATTGGATCATCGTCTGAGAGACCCGCCAATCTACTGACATCATTTTCGAACCGCTGGCGGGCTTGTTCGAATGCTTGCTTGATTTCATTAAAAAAAACATTTGCTTCGCGAAAGTCGGATGACACTGACATAATTCAATCCTATTAATTTTTAAACAAATTTAGGCATCGAGAAGGAAAGCTGTTTGAATCGACTAACATTCCCAAAATGAAATATTATTTTCATTGAAGGTGTCAAAAAACTGCGTTTCAATCAAGTACTTTGCAAAGTCGATATGGCCTCAGGCCTTGGCAAAAGGATTGGGCTTAGCAGTTGGCCATTGGCCTCTGCACTCGCAAGAGCGCGTTGCATTTGAGGTTCTTTATCGCTCGTGCGCAGCAATCGGTGACGCCGTGACACTTGGCCCCAATATGGTGGATGATGAAGGTTGGCTGACCTACACGCGCAAGAAGTCTGTTAGTATGGCAACCGCGCCGTTTAATGGCCTGGTCGCGCCTAACTGGTTTGGATGGACAGACGATTTAGAACGCGCCCTTGCAGCCCAGCCCAAGCGACGCTTCGCGTTATTCATGTGCACCAGCTTTGGCACACCAAGATCGCACAAGGGAGCCGCAAGCTGGTTCTCACGCGCGTGCAATGCCGCCGGCATGCCGCATCTTTCATCGCATGGCGTTCGTAAATATCGCGCATCGATGTTCAAAAAGAACGGTGCAACGCCAGAGCAACGCATGGCAATTTTAGGCCACGAGTCCAAGCATGAAGCAGGCCTATATTCCAAGTCTGCCGACCTGCGCAAAGTCATAACGAATGGGTGAAAGTTCCAACTAGTTCCAATTTTGCATATAAATGCGAACAAAAACAACTAGTTAAGGTGGTAGTGGCGGACAGACAGTCCGCACAACGAATCTTGCAAATATATGTTAATAAACGTTAAATTTATACGTATTTAAAAATGTACCACACTTAATACCTCAGAGTGGTTCAGTTTTTGGCGAATTCAACTCTTACGTTTCACACCCACGAATAGTGACATGACTCTTCAGATTTCTTCAAAAGTATGCCGCAACCATTCGACGGCGTCTCCCCCAGCATATCTATTAATCGCCCGTGGTGAAGGATGTCCGCAAATGAACCAAGTTATGCTTGGGAAGCTCGGCTGCAACCTCCTAATAGCACGTCTAGCGGCGCTATCATTATTCTTATTCGTCCCGAGACCAAGAACTGTTCTCGCCTCACAATATCGTAGTTGCCTAGCAAGCCTGTCAATGTTCGAGTCATCAGACACCATGGTTAAGGTGGGAATTGTACGGTTATCGTTATCTTTTCCCTTCCATAACGGCTTCCCATAAGCATTCATTAGTGTGTAGTCGTCGCGTGTTGATGATGGAAAATGCTGCCCTTGTAGCACATACAATTCTTCAAGCATTCTGTCCAGATTTGCACCCGTAGCTCCCGCGAAAGGTCTATTTTGTTTAAATTCCTCTTGTCCGGGGCAAGCGCCCAAAAGTACTACCCTTGAATGCTCATCGCCCAATCTAAAATCGACTTCGTTTTGGCACATTTCTAACCTCAAATTAGTTTAATGTTCGTATAGGTATGGATGCATAGTTTCCTATGCAGGCGTTATGGTTTCAAGACCATGACGCGCGCGCGGCAACAGGTATCCCTTTCTAGACACCCGTGAAGATTGCCTCTCCCCCCTTTTTGACCATCCAACTTTTTATGTTCAAACCGCACGTTTAAGAAATTATCTATCCACGCCGGTCCCCAGATTCAGGTTGTAGAGATTTGGCCCCCACCGTCGCACCCTTTGACTGAAGCTTTTCCTAATTCTGGGATTGGAGCAACTTTGATCTAAGCAGCTCTATATCTGGCTTCTCGATAAGATCGTGGCGGAAAGCGAATTTAGCCAGCGCCACCTTGGCTTCCCAAATAGAGGATTGCTCCGGATATCTCATGGTAAGCACGTCTAGCCCCAATAGTGCAGGGCCAATTGACCAGATTGCAAGATCTTGCTGAACTATACTGGGGGGCTCACCCAAGGCGATTGCTTTCTTTCGTGTTTCTTTAAAATGCCCGTAGTTCACCTTCATCTCAGTCAAGGCGGTGCCATATAGTTTATGGTCAATTCCTATCTCTTGCGCCATTTCTTTAACGACTTTAAAACCACCCCAGACACCAAACATAATAACCCCGTGTGAAAAACTGTACTCAATTCAATCCGTCTGAGCATCATTTATTGCTCAGTAGTTGTACAGATATATCCACCCGTCGTACTTAAAAATTTACTTGCCAGCGGGCTGAGCAGACCGCACCTTGTCGATAATGAATTAGCTATTATGCTGAAAAAAACTATTTCCCCATGCACAGCATTTGCCGCGACGTCACCCGTTTTTGCTGCGGAAACTTGTGATTTAGTCACACATCAAAAAATGAGTTTAGTTGATTTCGCCGAAAGCTCCGCCGACACTGAGCATTTTTTCTTCAGTGATAATTCTGCGCTCACCCGTGACGGCAATCTAACAATCTTAGGCGACCACTTCGAAATTGAGGACGAGGAATTCCGCGATGTCTATGAATGTACAGGCGGACGAAACGGCCCTTGCATTAGAAAAGATGGAGATGACGCCTTCATAGGTGAAGCCCGTATAGACAGGTCCATGAATGTAGTTGCTCAACTCGAGCGACATGTTTCTGGCGGTTCAAATATGTTCTCTAGAGGCGGGGTTGCAGACGGTGGCCTTAGACTATGGAAAATTCTCTCATGGTAAAATAGTGTGTGGTGCGTCAGCATCGTCCGCGCCCTCTCCAAATCATGGTAACTGACGATGATGACGATTGGTAACCTAAGTAGTTATTTCCAATCGAACGGATGTAGCCGTTTGCTAACGATATTCTGCGGTCGGTTCTTTCATCGGAACCGGCGTAAACCAAGAGCGCACTCGAAGTGGATTCTTCGTGCAACTTTGGAAGTTGATAGGGTACTGTCTAGTTTTAACCCTATTATTTCATGAGGTTTCTTTGCCGGATTATAATTTTCAAAGCCTGAACGACAAGGAGTTTGAACTAATGGTCAACGATCTTGTTTCCTGTAGAGAAGGCATCAGTGTCGACAGGTATAAAGCAGGGAAAGACGGAGGAATAGACGGCCGTTTCTTCACAGCCGGAAACTGTGAGGTCATAGTCCAAAGTAAACACTGGCTGAAATCTGGTATTGCTATGTTAGTCCGCCGACTTGAGAGTGATGAAGTTCCGGTAATCCCCCCTAAAATTAGTGGTGTTCAAAAGTAGAATTTTCTCGGCAAGATATCTGAGGAGATTTTTGATGAAGATGACGAGATATAGTGAACCCCAAATTCTTGCGATCCTACGC